>NZ_MUNF01000996.1 GCF_002154555.1 Streptomyces murinus | reverse complement strand
GGGGGGTACATCGCGCCGCGCTGGCCGGGCGCCGGGAGCGACGGCCAGCAGTTCCACCTGGACCTGACCGTGGCGGACCTGGACGCGGCGCACGAGGGCGTGCTGAAGCTGGGCGCGACGCTCCTGGACGCCGGGGAGCCGGGCCGGTCCTGGCGGGTGTACGCCGACCCCGCCGGGCACCCGTTCTGCCTCTGCGCCTGCTGAGACCGTCTCCCCGAGGAGGAAAAACATGGCGTCCGTCGCCCACTTCCGCAACGTCGTGCTCGACTGCCCCGACCCGCCCACCGCCGCGTAGAAGGCGGCCAGGGCGTGCGGGTCGGGGCAGTCGAGCACGACGTTGCGGAAGTGGGCGACGGACGCCATGTTTTTCCTCCTCGGGGAGACGGTCTCAGCAGGCGCAGAGGCAGAACGGGTGCCCGGCGGGGTCGGCGTACACCCGCCAGGACCGGCCCGGCTCCCCGGCGTCCAGGAGCGTCGCGCCCAGCTTCAGCACGCCCTCGTGCGCCGCGTCCAGGTCCGCCACGGTCAGGTCCAGGTGGAACTGCTGGCCGTCGCTCCCGGCGCCCGGCCAGCGCGGCGCGATGTACCCCCCCTGTC
>NZ_MUNF01000995.1 GCF_002154555.1 Streptomyces murinus | reverse complement strand
GCTCCAGTTCGTCGCGGTCGCGGACGTACCGGTAGAGCGCGATCGTGCTCATGCCGAGCTCCTTGGCGACCGCGACGAACTGGAGCTGCTGGTCGTGGAGTTCGTGCTCGCGGCGGTCGACACCGGGGCGCCGGACGCCGGCCTGCCCTGGCGGGAGCGGATCGAGGTCCTGGTGCGGCGGATGCGGGACACGCTGGGCGCGCACCCCGCGGTCGTCCCCCTCACCATGACCCACCGGCATCACTCGCGCGCGCTGCTCCGCTGGTCCGAGTCGGTCCTCGCGGTCCTCACCGGCGCGGGCTTCGACGGTGAGCGGCGGGTCATCGCCCTGCGGAGCCTGATCGCCTACGTCAACGGCGCCCTCCAGCTGGAGCACCTGGGCGCCCTCTCCGGTGCGGGCACGGCCGCCATCTCGGCCCTGCCGCCCGAGGACTTCCCGCTCATGGCCGCCACGGGCCGCAGCGCCCGGCAGGTGGACCCCGAGCGGGAGTTCTTCGGCGGGCTGGCCGTCCTGCTGCGCGGTCTGGCCGACTGAGCCCCGCGGTTCAGGCCGATCGGAGCCGGTCCGCCAGGCCCGCCTCCTCGAACGCCGTCTCCACGTCCCGCCGTGTCTCCGTGAAGTGCGCCCAGCTGTCGACATGGGCCGCCACCACCCGGCGCGCGCCCAGGAGTTGAGCCGCTTTCGCCGCACCCTGGCCGTCGAGGACGAGCAGCGCGTCGTCGAGGGCGGGCATCCGGGGCGCGCCCGCGAAGAGGACGGCGGTGTCGACGGGGGCGTACCGGGCGGCGATCTCCCGTACGAGGTCGAGGGAGGCGTTGTCGCCGCTGATGTACACGGTGGGCAGGCCGGAGCCGGTCAGCAGGAAGCCGGTGACCTCGCCGAGGAGGGGTTCGCAGCCCTCGGGGCCGTGCAGGGCGGGCGCGGCGG
>NZ_MUNF01000994.1 GCF_002154555.1 Streptomyces murinus | reverse complement strand
CCCCTACCCTTGTCCCGTG
Organism: Streptomyces murinus; assembly: GCF_002154555.1. Lineage (GTDB taxonomy): Bacteria > Actinomycetota > Actinomycetes > Streptomycetales > Streptomycetaceae > Streptomyces > Streptomyces murinus. The sequence continues at coordinate 606 of NZ_MUNF01000994.1, read as the reverse complement.
ACCCCCGTCGAACTCTCCCGCACCGTGTTGCACGCGGTGCGTTGCGCTGTTGACGAGGGGCAGCTCAGTGTCGTGGTGCCCGAGCGGGTCGTGGTGAGCGAGCCGGGGGCCGGCGGCTGCGGGGAGTACGCGACCAATGTCGCGCTCCAGCTCGCCCGCGCGGCCGGGAAGCCGCCGCGCACCGTCGCCGAGATCCTGCGGCCCCGGCTCATCGCGGCGGACGGCATCGAGGACGTCGTCGTCACCGGGCCGGGATTCCTCAACTTCCGGCTCGGTCAAGAGGTCGATCCGCTCCAGGACCTCGTTCGGGAGATCCGCGCACAGGGACAGCGGTACGGCCATGGGGACGCCCTCGCCGGGCAGGTGCTCACGCTGCGGGTGCCGTACGAGGTGCGGGCCGAGGTCGTCGCCGACGCCGTCGTACGGATCGTCGCCACCCAGGGCGGGCGGGCCACCGTCGAGCACCGGGGCGGACGGGCCACCGTGCAGCACCACGGCGGGCGGGCCGCCGTAGAACACGGTGAGCTGGTCGATCTGCGGCCCGTACCCGCCCCCGAGGACCCCGCGCCGCTCGGGCCCGACGCCGCCCGGTGGGCGCTGCTCCAC
>NZ_MUNF01000993.1 GCF_002154555.1 Streptomyces murinus | reverse complement strand
CTCCCGGATCCTGCGCGTCTCCGGCCCGCTCGTGGAGGTCGGCTGTCCCGCCGGGGTCGCCATGCACGATCTGATCGCGCTGGGCGCCGACCGGCTGCCGGGCGAGGTCGTCGCCATCCGCGGCGACACGGCCACCGTCCAGGCGTACGAGTACACCGGCGGGCTGGCCCCCGGCCACCCCGCGGAGCCGCTGGGTGTGCCGTTGTCGGTACGCCTCGCGCCGGACCTGCTCGGCGGGGTCTTCGACGGTCTGCTGCGCCCGCTGGCCGACAGCGGCGATCTGCTCACCACGGGCGGCCCCACGACCGCCGTACCCGGGCGCGCGGCCTGGCCGTTCACGCCACGGGTGGCGCGGGGCGGCCGAGTCGTGGCCGGTGCGGTCCTCGGGGAGATCGGCGGCCGGGTTCCGCTGCGGCTGCTGGTGCCGCCCGGACTGTCGGGCGAGGTGAGGTGGATCGCGCCCGCGGGCGAGCATCCCCCGGACGCGGTGCTCGCCGAGGTGGGCGGGCGGGAGGTGCGGATGGCGCAGCGCTGGCCGGTGCGCGGACCGCGCCCGGTCGCGCGGCGGCTGCCGGCCGAGGCGCCGCTGAACACCGGCCAGCGGGCCGTCGACCTGCTCTTCCCGGTGGCCCGCGGCAGCACGGTCGCCGTCCCCGGCGGCTTCGGCACCGGCAAGACCATGCTGCTCCAGCAGATCGCCAAGTGGTGCGACGCGGACGTGATCGTCTACGTCGGCTGCGGCGAGCGCGGCAATGAGATGGCGGACGTCATCGAGGAGCTGGGCGCGCTGACCGATCCACGCAGCGGGGGCCGGCTGGCGGAGCGGACCGTGACGATCGCGAACACCTCGAACATGCCGATGATGGCCCGCGAGGCGAGCGTACACACGGGTGCGACGGTCGCCGAGTACTTCCGCGACATGGGCCTCGACGTCGTGCTGATCGCCGACTCGACCTCCCGCTGGGCGGAGGCGCTGCGCGAGTTCGCCTCCCGTATGGGCGAGCTGCCCGCCG
>NZ_MUNF01000992.1 GCF_002154555.1 Streptomyces murinus | reverse complement strand
GTACGGGGCCCGGGGCGGGTCGCACCCGCGGCACATGGCGCCGCTCGGGCGCGCGTCCGCCGGGGATTCGGCGCGGCTCGACGACCCGCATCAGCGACTCCGCCGCTCGCGTCGTCGGCTCGGCCTTGCCCGCCATCGATTCGTCTGTGGGCCCCGCCGGGTTCACCGGCATCGGCACCGGCGTCGGCATCGGTTCCACCCGTGCCGTGACCGTACGTGCCAGCGGCGGGATCGGCTGTGCCGTCGGGCGCATCGTCGGCCCGGTGCGGCGGGCGGCCGGGCGCGGGGCCGGTGAGAGGGCACGTGCTTCCTCGACCGAGTGCGCGAGGTCGCTGCGCAGCCACTCGATCTCGTCCGCGTCCTGCGCGGTCGTGATCCGCTCGGCGACATGGGCGAACGAGGTTCCGGCGAGAGTCTGGCCGGGCAGGGCGGGCCGCAATCGGTTCACCCAGGCGCGCTCGTGCGGGTCCTCGACGACGTCGGCGACCTCGACGGGCGGAAGCAGGGCGGCCAGGGCCCCGGCTCGGGCCCATGGGTCCTCGGCCTGTCGCAGCAGGCATCCCAGCTGCCGCATGCGCCAGTTGCGGGCGCGCAGGTCCACGCCCTCCGCGAGCTGGCCGCGCAGCGTCTCGGGGGTGCGGCCCTTGAGCAGATGCGTGTTCTCGGTGACGGCCGCGAAGTGCTTCAGTTCCTCGGTGAGATAGAGCCAGACCACGGCGCCG
>NZ_MUNF01000991.1 GCF_002154555.1 Streptomyces murinus | reverse complement strand
GGCTCGGCGCCCCGGAGCGGACCGTACGGCAGCGCCGGTCGCTCGACTGGCTCCCCGTGGCCCGCCCGTCCGCCCCCCGGGACGGCGGCTGGCTCGCGCTCGTACCGGACGGTTTCGGCGACGACCCGTTCGTCACGGCCGCGGTCGAGGCCCTGGGCGCCGAGGGCGCCCAGGTCACCGTCCAGAACGTCGACCTCGGCAGTGACGACGAGTCGCTCGTCAAGGCCCTCGCCGCCGGGATCGCCGACACCGGCCCGGCCGGCGTCCTCTCGCTGCTGGACGCCGACGCCACCCCCGACGGTGACGGCGGTACCGCGCCCCGCGGCGCCCTGGCCACCCTGACCCTCGCCCGGATACTGCACGAACTCCCGGACGCTCCGGTCCTGTTGTGTGCCACGGACGACACCCGTGACCACCCCGCCCCGTCCGGCCTGGTCTGGGCCGCCTGACCCCGCGGCAGGCGAACCATGACGACCCCCACAGGGCCGATGACGCGCCCCGCAGGACCGATGACGACCTCCGCAGGGCCGATGACGCGCCCCGCAGGACCGATGACGACCTTCGCGGGACCGACGACGAGCCCCGCGGTACCCATGACAAGCCGCATGCCCCCCGCCGGGCCGGCCGCGCACGACCCTGAGCAGGGGGCGCCCGGGCCCGGCGGGGGGCATGCGG
>NZ_MUNF01000990.1 GCF_002154555.1 Streptomyces murinus | reverse complement strand
ACCGGGCCACCGCCGCGATAGCGCGAGAGGCGCGCGCGCCGCGCTCAGGTGATGTGCAGCCACACACCGATCCACGTCACGGCCACCCCGCCGCAGCCGAGCACCGCCGCCCACCGCACGGAACTGCCCGCGAACAGGCGCCCCAGGATCGCCCCCAGCACTGTGAGGGCGACGACGGCCAGCACCACGACGATCCATGACAGATCCGGTGCCGCGGCCCCGGCCAGCAGTGGCAGTGTCGCTCCGGCGAAGCTCGCGGTGCAGGCGATCGCCGTGGCCGTGAGCGCGCGTGTCAGCGCGAGCCGGCCGAGCCGGGTCGTGGCCAGCTGCCCCCGCCGGGTCAGGTTCAACTGCCGTGAGGCGCGGATCAGATAGGCGCGGCGGTCGGCGTAGTCGGCCACGAACACCGCGAACGCGGCCGTCGTCAACGCCACCAGCCCGACCCGGAGCGCCAGCGAGGCGCTGACCGGCGCGCCCGAGCCCACCAGTGAGGCGGCGGACAGCGTCAGGGCGTTGAGCAGCCCGTCCACCAGGCCCAGGACCAGCGGCAGCAGGGAGCGCACGGTCAGGATCCGCAGACCGCGGACCGGGGTCATCGCGAACGCGGCTTGTTGTCCAGCAGATAGGCGCCGGCCACGATCTCGTCGATGCTGTGGACGACCGCTCCGGTGTGCTGGATCGCCTCGGTCAGCGCGGCGACGTCGATGTCGTCGCCCTCCACGGTGACGTTCGTGCCGACGGTCTCGATGTCGATCTCGGTGACCGCGATGTTCACCGCCTTCACCCCGGACACGGACTCGATCACCGACGCGAGGTGGATCAGATCGGGCTCGTCGATCGTCTTGTCGACGTCCAGGACCAGCCGTCGTACGGGCATGTCCAACTCCTTCTGGCGGGGGTTCAGGCAGCCGGGACGGAGGGCGAGTTGGAGAGTGGCAAGGTGATGGCAGCCTCCTGACCCGTCACCGTCGGCGGGCAGCCACAGCGGCTGTCCGACCGGGAGAGGTAGAGGCCATCAGCACGGGATGTGCGGTCAAGGGCGAGCCTCATCGCCCTCTCCATAGTGCGCCACCCGGCGCATGTCCTGCCAGGTCCGCCGCGCCGACGCCGACCCGCCCGCCCGCGTCCCGCCGTCACGAGCGGCCGCTCGTCACCCGCGCGGGCGCTTCCGGATGGGAGCCGTGAGGACGAGGACCGCCCAGCCGCCGTGTTCCGGCCGGAAGACCGCGCGCGCCGCGACCCCCCGCGCCCACAGCCGGTCGGCCTCCTCGGCGGCGGCCCGGCGGGCGGCGGGCCCGATGCCGTAGCGCAGGACACGGGCGACCGGGCCGGCGAGGCCGCTCATGCCACACCGCCGTCCGCCTGCGGCGACCGGACGACCACCCGCCTCCGGCCTTCATCTACCCGGCCGTGGCTTCTGCCGTCCCGCGCC
>NZ_MUNF01000989.1 GCF_002154555.1 Streptomyces murinus | reverse complement strand
GTGACGGGCCCGCCCCTCGAACTCCCCGACCCCGACCCGGCCCGGCTGACCCACCTCCAGTTCCGGCGCTTCGCCGGCTGCCCGGTGTGCAATCTGCATCTGCGGTCGGTCGTACGACGGCACTCCGAACTGACGGCGGCCGGCGTCCGCGAGGTGGTCCTCTTCCACTCACCCGCCGACGAACTGCGCGCGCACGTCACCGAGTTGCCCTTCCCCGTCGTGGCCGACCCGGACAAGCGGCTGTACGTCGAGTTCGGCGTGGAGTCCGCACCGCGCGCCCTGCTGAACCCACGCGTCTGGGGCCCGCTCCTGCGCGCGGTACTGCGCAGCGCGTGGACCGTCCCACGCCGCCGGGAGCACGCACCGGCAGCCCAGCCGCACGGGGGTCGGCTGGGACTGCCCGCGGACTTCCTGATCGACGCCGAGGGCAGGATCGTGGCCGCGCGCTACGGCGAGCACGCCTACGACCAGTGGTCGGTGGACGAGGTGCTGGCGCGGGCGGGGGAGGCGGGGGCGCTGCGGAGCGGCACCAGGG
>NZ_MUNF01000988.1:459-729 GCF_002154555.1 Streptomyces murinus | reverse complement strand
CGGCCGTTCCTCGACTTCGGGGCCGGCTACATCCAGCGCGCCGTCGACCAGCTGCCCCGGCAGGGCGACCGCATGCCCTGGCTGACCTCCACCGGCTACGCCGACGACGTACGACTGCTGCGCCGTGACAGCGTCACCGATCCCGAACTGCGCTTTGCCCGGGTCGAAGCCACCGAGCGCCGGGCGGTGGCCCGATGAGCGACACCGAGGACCGCTTCCTCACCACCCCGGCGGACCTGCGCCTGTGCTACCGCCTCGACGGGCCCGAAG
>NZ_MUNF01000988.1:0-427 GCF_002154555.1 Streptomyces murinus | reverse complement strand
CCTCGACCACCTCGGCATCGAACGGGCCCACCTGGTCGGCATGTCGATGGGCGGCATGATCGCGCAGACCCTCGCGGCCCGGCACCCGCACCGGGTCACCACCCTGACGTCCGTCTTCTCCACCACCGGCAGCAGGAAGGTCGGTCAGCCGGCGCTCTCCACCCTGGTGCGCATGGCCGGGCGCCCCGCCAGGACCCGCGAGGAATCGGTGACCCGGCACCTGGCGCTGCTCGCCCACATCGGCTCCCGNNGCGAGCGGGCCTGGGCCGGCGCGGTGTGGGAACGCGGCCGGGACGCCGAGGGCGTCGCCCGCCAGATCGGCGCCATCCAGGCATCCGGCGACCGCACCGCCGAACTGCGCCGGATCACCGCCCCCACCGTGGTCGTGCACGGCACCCGGGACCCCATGGTGCACCCGAGCGGCGGC
>NZ_MUNF01000987.1 GCF_002154555.1 Streptomyces murinus | reverse complement strand
CGCGTCGTGCTTCTTCCAGAAGTCCAGGAAGCCGTCCACGAGTTCCTGCGAGGTCCCCCAGCCGGACTTGCCGGCCCAGGAGCGTCCCTCCAGCAACTCGGTCAATCCGGCGCCCTCGGCGGCCATTTGGTCGGCGATCTCCAGGACGGCACCTTCGACGTCCGGGAAGTACTGGTAGAAGGTCGCGGGCGAAGTGCCCGCCTTCCGGGCGACATCGATGACCTTGACGTCCCGGTACGGGGAGGAGCTGAGCATCTCGCTGAGGCAGTCGAGCAGCTTCTGCCGGGTCGCCTGCCCACGCCTACCGGCCACGCGGCCGTCGACGGTACGCACTTGTCCTGTCATGCCGTCAGCTTACCGAGGGGTGATGGGAGCGCGATTCGGCCGACTGCAAATGGGGTGCGCGGGCCCATCGAGCCTGGTGTGCCTGGTCTGCGCGCTGCGCGACACCCGGTTACTTTGACGACATGGCCGAAAACAGGGCATCCACGAACGAAGAGCCACACGAGGGTGGCAAACCGGCCTCGGCCCCGCCCCCAGCCCCCTCCGAGGACTCGGGCC
>NZ_MUNF01000099.1 GCF_002154555.1 Streptomyces murinus | reverse complement strand
ACACCCCCACGCGCACCCGCTGCCCCCACGTCAGGTGGAGGGCGTCCGTCTCGATGCCGTCGCCGAAGGCGATGAGGTGGTCGGACTCCACGGTGAGGGTCAGGGCGGCGGACGCGTCCAGTCGGCCGGAGACCAGGGTCGTGCCGGTGGCCGGTGAGGGCCAGGCCTCGCGGACGTACCAGAGGAGGCTGGGCTCGGTGGGGGAGGGCAGCAGGAGCCGGCCGCCCCGCTCCTGCCAGAGGGAGCGCAGCCAGCCCGTGGCACCCGTGCCCGTGCCCACCAGGACCCCGGAGGAGGCCTGGGCCTCGACGGCACCCCTGTCGCCGTCGAGACCCAGGCGGTATCGGGCGGTCTGGTGGCCCGCGGCGCCGAGGTAGATCTCGTTGAGCGCGACCAGCCGCTGCGTGTCGTCGGCCTCCGCCGCCACCATCGTCAGCTCCTCGCACCCGCCGCCCGGCGCCGCGAGCAGCTTCGCCGCGTCCTGCGGGCGGTGCCGTACCAGCACCCCCGGGTTGCGTCCCGGGTCGGTGTCGATGCCGATCACCGGCTGCCCGGTCAGGTACTTGGCCACATTGGCGACCAGCCCGTCCTGACCGATCACCACGACGACGTCCTCGGGCGCGAACAGGAACCGCTCCAGATCGGCGCGTTCCACCCGGGCCTGCCGCCAGGTCAGCGGCACGGCCGCCGTCACCTCGGCCAGCGCCCGCCGCGTCCCCTGGTGCCGGGCCGCGATCTCCTCGATGTCCCGGCCCCGGGAGGCGAGCACGAACGCGGCCTGGCCATGGGTGCCGTACCGGGCCACCAACTCCTCGTACTCCGTGGTGCGATGGACCAGTACGGCCCGCGGCGCGAGACTCACGCCCCGGCCCCGGAGCCCGCCCCGCCGAGCTTCGCCAGCAGTCCCGTCAGCACATCCGGCGAGATCGTCACGCTCCCGATGTCCGGCAGGTTCTCCGCCACCCGCATCGCCGCCAGCGCGTGCAGCGTCGCCACGTCCGCCTCGGCGTGCACCCGCAGCCAGGCCGCCCGCGCCTGCGCCCGCGCCTCGCCCACCTCGCGCTCCTGCTCCGCCGCCGCGCGCGCCAGCCGTACCACCTTGTCCGCCTCCGCCTGCGCGAGCCGTACCGTGCGCGCCGCCTCGGCGTCCGCCCGTACCGCGTCCGCGGCCGCCTGCTCCTCCGCCTCGCGCCGTGCGTTGGTGCCGCGCTGCTCCACCAACTGCTCCTCGCGCCGGGCGAGTTCGATGCGGCTGGCCAGCTCGTTCTCGGCGATGGCGCGCTCCCGTTCGACGGCCACCGCCCGCCGCTCGTACGTCGCCCGGTCGGCCTCCTGCTGGATCTGTTCCCGCGCCGGGGTGCGCAGCGCCCGTTCGACCTCGGGCTCCGGGCGCACCGCCACCACGCGCACCGCGACCACCTCGATCCCGGTGTCCGGCAGCCGGGGCTGCGCGGCGAGCCCGGCCGCGAGCCGCTCGCGCACCGTGCTCACCCCGTCGGTCAGCGCGGCCGACAGCGGAGTGCGGGCCAGCACGTCCAGGGCGTGCTCCTGCGCCGTCTCCGTGAGCAGGGTGGCCAGTTGCTCCAGCGGCGTGCCCCGCCAGGCGCCGGTGTCCGGGTCGACCGAGAAGTCGAGCCGGGCGGCGGCGAGCGCCGGGTCGCCGATGCGGTAGGTGACCGTCGCCTGCACCGTCACGTCCTGGAAGTCGGCCGTACGGGCGTGGAAGGTCATCGCCAGCTCGCGGTCGTCCACCGGTATTTCGGACAGCGCCGCCGTCAACGAGCGGAACCAGAAGCTGAGTCCGGGGCCGTCGTGCACCAACTGCCCGGAGCGGTGGTGGCGGATGTGCGCCGTCGGAGTGCCCCGCAGATGGCGCCAGCCAAGACGCCGGGTGATGTCGGCCATGGGTTCCCCTCGCCTCTTTTCGTCGCTAAGACGATAAGACGGACGACCCTTTGTCGTCAAGTAGACGAAAACCGTCGAGCCGTACGGCCGGGGGCTGGGTGATCGAACTGAAGTCGCAACAAGAGCGCTCCGAAATGGCCGACAGGCGGGTGAATCCGGTCCTCGATGGTCAGGATGGTCACATGGGATTCCACGTCGACTCCGAGGCCGGGCGGCTGCGCCGCGTCATCCTCCACCGGCCCGATCTTGAGCTCAAAAGGCTCACCCCCAGCAACAAGGACGCCCTCCTCTTCGACGACGTCCTGTGGGTGCGCCGGGCCCGCGCCGAACACGACGGGTTCGCCGACGTACTGCGCGACCGGGGCGTCGCCGTCCACCTCTTCGGCGATCTGCTGGTCGAGGCCCTGGAGCTGCCCGAGGCCCGCACCCTGGTCCTGGACCGCGTCTTCGACGAACGGGAGTACGGCCCGCTCGCCACCTCCCATCTGCGCGCCGCGTTCGAGAACCTGCCCGCCCGCGAACTGGCCGAGGCCCTCGTCGGCGGCATGACCAAGCGGGAGTTCCTGGCGGCGCACGCGGAGCCGACCTCCGTCCGCTTCCATGTGATGGACCTGGACGACTTCCTGCTCGCCCCGCTGCCCAACCACCTCTTCACCCGCGACACCTCCGCCTGGATCTACGACGGGGTCTCCATCAACGCCATGCGGCTGCCCGCCCGGCAGCGCGAGACCGTCCACTTCGAGGCGATCTACCGGCACCATCCGCTCTTCCGTGACGAGCCGTTCCACATCTGGTCCCAGGGGCAGGCCGACTACCCCTCCACCATCGAGGGCGGCGACGTCCTGGTGATCGGCAACGGCGCGGTCCTCGTCGGCATGAGCGAGCGCACCACCCCGCAGGCCGTGGAGATGCTCGCGCACAAACTGTTCGCGGCCGGCTCCGCCCGGACGATCGTCGCGCTCGACATGCCCAAGCGGCGCGCCTTCATGCACCTCGACACGGTGATGACGATGGTCGGCGGCGACACCTTCACCCAGTACGCCGGGCTCGGCATGCTGCGCTCGTACACCATCGAACCGGGCGTGAGCGAGAAGGAGCTGAAGGTCACCGACCACCCGCCGGAGCACATGCACCGCGCGATCGCCGCCGCCCTCGGGCTCGGCGAGATCCGGGTGCTGACCGCCACCCAGGACGTGCACGCGGCCGAGCGCGAGCAGTGGGACGACGGCTGCAATGTGCTCGCCGTCGAACCCGGTGTCGTCGTCGCCTATGAGCGGAACTCCACCACCAACACCCATCTGCGCAAGCAGGGCATCGAGGTCATCGAGATCCCGGGCAGCGAGCTGGGGCGGGGCCGGGGCGGACCCCGGTGCATGAGCTGTCCGGTGGAACGGGATCCTGTGTGAGAACCTGCACGTCAGGGGTCTGCATAAACTTACCGATGGTCGTATAGAATTTCGGAGTCCCTAGAGCCGTACCCCCGTATCCCTGGAGCGCCCCCATGGCGACAGTCCCGACCGCACTCGCCGGCCGTCACTTCCTCAAGGAGCTGGACTTCACCGAGGAGGAGTTCCGCGGCCTGATCGAGCTGGCCGCGGAGCTGAAGGCCGCCAAGCGGGCCGGGGCCGAGGTCCAGCACCTCCGGGGTCTTAATATCGCGCTGATCTTCGAGAAGACCTCGACGCGCACCCGCTGCGCGTTCGAGGTCGCGGCCGCCGACCAGGGCGCCCACACGACGTACCTCGACCCGTCCGGCTCGCAGATCGGGCACAAGGAGTCCGTGGGGGACACCGCCCGGGTGCTCGGCCGGATGTTCGACGGCATCGAGTACCGCGGCGACAGCCAGGCCAAGGTCGAGGAACTGGCCGCCCGGGCCGGGGTGCCCGTCTTCAACGGGCTCACCGACGACTGGCACCCCACCCAGATGCTGGCCGACGTGCTCACCATGACCGAGCACAGCGCCAAGCCGCTGCCGGAGATCGCCTTCGCCTACCTCGGTGACGCCCGCTTCAACATGGGCAACTCCTACCTGGTCACCGGCGCCCTGCTCGGCATGGACGTACGGATCGTGGCGCCCGAGCAGTACTGGCCCGCCCCCGGGATCGTGGCCCGCGCCCGCGAGCTGGCGAGGACCAGCGGCGCGGTGATCACCCTGACCGAGGACATCGCCGAGGGCGTCCGCGGCGCCGACTTCGTCGCCACCGACGTCTGGGTCTCCATGGGTGAGCCCAAGGAGGTCTGGGCCGAGCGGATCAAGGCGCTCGCGCCGTACGCCGTGACCATGGACGTCCTGCGCGCCACCGGCAACCCGGACGTCAGGTTCCTGCACTGCCTGCCCGCTTTCCACGACCTCGGCACCAAGGTCGGACAGGAGATCCACGAGGCGTACGGGCTGACCTCCCTGGAGGTCACCGACGAGGTGTTCGAGTCGGCGTACTCCGTGGTCTTCGACGAGGCCGAGAACCGGCTGCACACCATCAAGGCCGTGCTGGTCGCCACACTCGGCCGCTGAGCCTGGTTCCCGTCCCCGACCAGGGATTATCCTGATCGGCGGCCTCGGAACCACCCACTCCGAGGCCGCCGGCGCGACCGTCATCCCGTCGCTCGCACCCGCGACGCCACCCGTCGCACCCGCCGCTCGCACCGGCGGCCGTCACCCGGCCGCCCGCACCACCAGAAACGAGCACCACCCGCAATGCCCGCTCCCCGCATCAAGTCCCCCCACCTGCTCGTCGCCGAATCCGGCGCCGACCGCGAGGGACACGGCCTGAAGCGCACGATGGGGCTCTTCCAGCTCATCTGCTTCGGCGTCGGCGCCATCGTCGGCACCGGCATCTTCGTCGGCCTCTCCGACTCCGTCGCGCAGGCCGGCCCCGCCGTCGTCATCTCCTTCGTCCTCGCCGCGATCACCTGCGTGTTCACCGCCTTCTCCTTCGCGGAGCTGGGCGGCGCGATCCCGGTCTCCGGCTCCTCGTACTCCTTCGCCTACGCCGGTCTCGGCGAGTCCACCGCCTTCCTGGTCGGCTGGTGCCTGCTGCTGGAGTACGGCATCTCCATCTCGGCCGTCGCGGTCGGCTGGAGCCAGTACGTCAACGAGCTGCTGCACAGCCTCATCGGCTGGCAGCTGCCCGCCGTGCTGTCGGCGGGGCCGGGCGACGGCGGCATCGTCAACCTCCCGGCGGTGCTGGTGATCGCCATGGCCTCGGTGCTGCTGGTGCGCGGTGTGCGCGAGAGCGCCGGGGCGACCGCCGCCATGGCCGCCGTCAAGCTGGTGATCCTGATCGCCTTCTGCGTGATCGGCTACAGCGCGTTCAAGCACGGAAACCTCACTCCGTTCTCCCCGGCCGGCCTCGGCGGCATCGGCGCGGGCACCACCGCCGCGTTCTTCTCGTACATCGGCTTCGACGCGATCACCACCGCCGGTGAGGAGGCCAAGAACCCCCGCCGTGACATCCCCGTGGCGATCATGGTCTGTATGGGCATCGTGACGCTGCTGTACTGCGCCGTCGCGCTCGCGGCCATCGGCGCCATCGGCGGCAAGCAGGTCGCGGGCCGCCCCGCCGCCCTGTCCTACGTGGTCAACGAGGTCACCGGCTCCACCATCGGCGGCGGTGTGATCGCCTTCGGCGCGGTCGTCGCCATCGCCTCCGTGGTGCTCGCGGTGATGTACGGCCAGACGCGCATCCTGATGTCGATGTCCCGCGACGGCCTGATCCCGCGCGTCTTCGAGAAGGTCTCCCCGAAGACCTCGACGCCGGTCGCCGGCACCCTGATCGTCGCGATCGTCTTCGCGGTCCCGGCGGCCTTCGCCTCGCTCGACGCGGTGATGAACCTGTGCACCATCGGCACGCTCGCGATCATGGCCGTGGTGAACCTCGCGGTGATGACCCTGCGCCGCCGCGAGCCGGGCCTGACCCGCAGCTTCCGGGTGCCGCTCTACCCGGTGGTCCCGCTGCTCGGCATCGCCTTCTGCCTGTATCTGATGTTCGAGACCGGCTGGCGGACCTGGGCGCAGTTCGCGCTGTTCCTCGCGGTGGGCTTCCTCGTCTACGTCGCCTACGGGCGCCGGCACTCCACGCTCGCCCGCGACCTGGCCGCCGACGCGGACCGAGCCGGTGTCACAGCGGCCGGCGCGGAGCGGGAACCGCAGGAAGCGTGAACCACACCGCCTTGCCCCTCGGGGTGGGGCGGTGTCCGCAGGAGGCGCTCAGGGCGCGGGCTGCTGCTGATCCGCGCCCTGAG
>NZ_MUNF01000986.1 GCF_002154555.1 Streptomyces murinus | reverse complement strand
CCGACGGCGGCGGCCTGTTCATCCCGAGCGACCACGGCGCGGGCTGGCTGCGGTTCCGGCCCGGCCGTTCGGCGGAGCGCGACTCGCGCCGATTCCCCAAGCCGCGCTGGGAGTTCTCCACCTTCGACCGCCCCTGGACGACCAGCGGCCACGGCATCGCCGAGCCGGCGCCCTGCGGGGTGTGGGTGCGCAGCCCGCACGACCATCCCGCCACCGAGAGCGGCCGGCGCCTGGTGGACCGGCTGCCCAGCCATCCCGACATCCTCACCGTGGTCCTCGGCAGCCCCGGCGGTCCGCCGGTGACCCTGGCGGACGTGACCCGGCTGTGGGAGACGGTCCTGCCGTCCGCCCGCTCCTGGGTGCGCTTCCTGCACCTCGGTCCCGTCGCGCTGCCCGAGGGCGCCGAGGCGCTGGGCCAGGAACTCGCCGACGCGCTCGGCCAGCAGGTGGTGCTGTACGCGGGCGTGCCCGTCGAGTCGCGCGCCGGACTCGCCTCGCCCGAGGTGGCGGCGGTACGGCCGGACGGCACGCTCGGCCACCACCCCTTCGTCAGCGAGCTGATGTACTTCCCGCGCACCGGGAC
>NZ_MUNF01000985.1 GCF_002154555.1 Streptomyces murinus | reverse complement strand
GGTCACCGCGGGGCCGGTCGGCCGTCGTTCTTCCCGTCGGCGATCCGCCGATTCGCGGTCTCAGTTCACGGTGAAGAAGTAGTCGTAGGGCGCCAGTTGGATGCCGGCGCGGGTTGTCGCACTGACCATGAGGTCGGTGCCGCCGTCCGAGTCCGGGGTCCAGTCGACGCTCGCGGTACCGTCGGCACCCGCGGCGACCGTGGCCTCCGGGCCCCCGTTGAAGGAGTACGTGAAGCTCACGACGTCCTTCACCTTCGAGGTGAACGTGAAGGTGCCCGGGGCGCCGACCCCGCCGCTCGACCCGTACTCGGGGTAGGCGTCCGAAGCGACGGTCGGCGTGGTGTCGTAGCTGCTGCTCCACGAGGCCGCGTCGCTGACCCAGCCGTTCGCGCTCTTGCTGGTCACCTGGACGAACTCGCCGTAGACGCCGTCCAGCGTGAGCTGCACATCCGCCGTGCCGTCCGCGGCCGCCGCGACGTCGACGGTCCTGTCAGGTGTGGAGCCCCCACTGGTGTGCACGGAGTAGCTGACCACCGGGCTCTTCGCCTGGAGCGCCGGATCGGGCCGGAGCGTGAACGTGGTCGGCACGCCGAATTCGGGCGACGGGACGGCCGGGGTGAGGGTGGGTGCCGTCGAGCTGACGTAGAAGCTGTAACTGCTGGTCGCCGAGGGGTTGTAGGCCCGGTCGAGGCTCCGCACCCACAGGGTCATCGGCCCGGCACCGGTCGGCGGGACCAGGCTGATCGTGGCCGAACCGTCGGTCGCGTCGGCGCGCGTGAAATATTTCGTATCCGCATACGGGTCGACGGGCTGCGGAATGCCGTGGTCGCCGATCGTCGTGCCGATGACCGGGAGATCCTGCTGCCAGGAGTACTCGTAGCCGGTGACGTCGTCGACGCCGTTCGGGCTCAGCGTGAACGTGACCGGCTCGCCGCCCTGGTTCCATCCGGTCGGAGGGTAGTTCGGCGAGGAGACGGTGGGCGCGTTCGCCGGGCGGGTGCTGTCGATCGTGATGTAGCAGGGGGACGTCCAGTCCGAGGCCGCGTCCCCGACCACCGTCTGCGCCTGCCACGCGTAGGTCTGCCCGTCGGTGAGCGCGCCGGCGGGCAGGATGCCGGGGGCCTCGTACCCGGCGGCCGTGCGGTCGCGGGTGACCGTGGCGGTGCGGGTCGGATCGCCGACCGGGAAGACCTGGTAGCGGATGCTGACCGAAGGGCTGCCGGTGGTGTCGGCGGTCCCGGGAATGCCCTCGACGACAAGGTTGCCGACCGCGGAGAGGTACGTGGGCCGGCCCGCGTCGGTCGAGCAGGGCCGGTAGCCGTTGAACAGCTGGGTGGGCGTGGTCGGCTTCCCATCGGCCGCACTCGCCGGTGACACGCCGGCGACCAGCGCCAGGCCGAGGGTTCCCAAGGCAGCGAGGGCGGCACGCGAGCGCGCGCCGAAGGACATGGACAAGTGGTCCTCCCGTGTGGATGCCCGCATACGGTGCCCTGATGGGCACAGGTGTGCGGACGGCGAGGAGATCGTATGGGCCGACGCCGCCGGTCGCATGGGATTTCCGGGACTCCGGCGCGACCAAGTGGCCATGGGGGGTGTGGGTTTGCTGACGCCGCACTCGTTGTCAGTGCCCACGGCTAGGGTCTCAAGCGCGCGGTCGGCTTCCGGGGGTTCCAGCTCCGTAGGCAATGGTTGCATCCCCGATCTGTCCGGGGGCGGCCCGGAGAATCCGTCCGGGACCCAACCGACGTTCGGGCTTCGTCGATGACCAGGAGAGACCTGTCAGCGCCGGCCGCGCGCCCCCCGTCCGGCCCCCTGGTC
>NZ_MUNF01000984.1 GCF_002154555.1 Streptomyces murinus | reverse complement strand
GCGGGCCAGGGGCGGGCCGCCTGGCGGGCGGTGGTCAGGCCGAGGGTGAAGAGGATCAGGATGTTCAGGGTGAAGGCGGGGTATTCGACGCCCTTGGCCGGCCACCACCCCCAGCCCGCGCCCGCCAGCAGGAGGACCGTCGGCACCACGGCCGCGACCAGCGGCCACTCGTTGCGCAGGGCGCGCAGGCCGTCCCAGCGGCGGTGCGGGGTGCGCTCGGCGATGTAGTGGGCGTAGCCGTGGGCCAGGGCGGAGGCGAGGGCGGTCACCAGCAGCCACAGGGCGTCGTAGCGGCGGGTCGCGGGCGTGCTGGCGCCGTACCGGGTGAGCGCGGCGACCATCGAGCTGGCGAGGACGGAGCCGTAGACCCCGCCGAAGAGGAGCGCCTCGCGGGTGCTGTGCCCGCCGGGGCGCGGCCCGTCCTCCACATGCCCGTGGGCGTCCGCCGCGGTCGAGTCGGCCATGTCTTCCACGATCGCCCTCGGCCCAGGCACCCGCCAGTCCGCCCGGCCCGCACGCCCGCCAGTCC
>NZ_MUNF01000983.1 GCF_002154555.1 Streptomyces murinus | reverse complement strand
ACGCCACCACGGGCGCGCCGGGGGCGGGCGGAGCGATCGCCGCGCCCGTGGTGGCGTCGGCCGCCGTCGCCGTACCGGTGTCGCCGCCCGCACGGGCGTCGGTCGCCGTCGAAGTCGTGGAAGCCATCGAAGCCGTGGGAGCCGTGGGCGAGTTGTCGGTCGTCGGGGTCGATCCGGACTCTTGCGTCTGCTGCGTCATCGAGAAGGCTCCCCTCGCTGGGCGTCGTCGCGGAGATCGTCGAGGACCGACCTCAAGGAGATCAACGAGCTTTGCACAAAGGGCAGTTCCCATGGTGTGGGTGAGGTGAGGGCTGCCGTGCGTTCCTCGTCCGTGCCGCCCAGCAGCGGCCCGGTGCCGAGCCGCACGCGCGGGGCCGCCAGATCGTCGCCGAAACGGTGGCCGCCGGGCGCGGGCATACCGGTCCTGGCGGTGAGGAAGTCCTCCAGCTCCTGGGCGTCGTTCACGTTCCGGGCGGCGAGCGCCTCGCGGAACGGGCTCAGGTCGGCGTAGACATGGCGCCCGGCCTGCGGGGGGCGGGCGAGGGCACCGGCGGCGGTGACCTCGGCGTGCGCCGCGTCGGCCAGCCGGGCGTGCAGCCGTACGGCGGCCTCGCGGCGCTCGGTGACGGGCGGGGGTTCGTCCAGCGCGTAGCACGCGGCCGCGGCGACGGGGGTGGCGAGGCGGGCGCCGAGTCCGGTGAGGATGTCCAGGACCCGTGCGTGCAGGCGCCGTCCGGTGTCGGAGGCGGGGAAGCGGGCAACGGCGGCGGGCCAGCCGGGCGGCAACAGGGCACCGGCCAGGTCGGTGACGACGGTGACCCGGTCGGGCTGCATCTCGGCGGGGCTGAGCAGGACGGTCTCGTGCGGCGCGTGCACGGTGTCGCGCCAGGTCTCGTCGCTGACCAGGTGCAGGCCCTCGGCGGTGGCGGCCTCCACGGTCTCGTGCAGCAGTTCGGGCGGGGCGACGGTGGCGGTGGGGTCGTCGGCGACGGACAGCACCAGCAGCCGGGGGTCGCCGCCCTCGGCGCGGACCCGGCGCACGGTCTCCAGCAGCGCGTAGGGGTCGGGGACGCCGCCGCTCTCGGCGGGCGTGGGCACATGGAAGACGGGCCGCCCGAGGACCCGGGCGTAGGGGGCCCACCAGGCGGCGCAGGGGCGGGGCACGAGCACGTCGGCGCCGTCCCCGGCGAGCGCCGCGGTGAGCGCGAGGAGCAGCGCGGGGGCGCCGGGTCCGGCGGCGACCTGGTCCGGGACGCAGGACAGGGCGCGGCGGGTCCAGTAGCCGCAGGCGGCCTCCAGCAGGGCGGGGGCGCCGCCGACGGGCTGGGCGTCGGCGCGGCCCGCCGCCGCGGCGACCACGGCGGTCAGCTCGGGGAGCACGGGCAGGCCGTCGCCGGGCAGGGGTGGGCCGTAGCGGACGGGGCCGTGGCCCTCGGGGTCCGTCCGCCGCATGTCCGCCTCCGCGCAGTCCGTGGTGCCGCCCGGCCCGGGGCCGTGT
>NZ_MUNF01000982.1 GCF_002154555.1 Streptomyces murinus | reverse complement strand
GGCATGGGGGGCGCGCCGGCGGGCATGGCCGGCGGATAGCCGTAACCGCCCTGGCCCTGTGCGCCCTGTCCCGGGCGGCCCGGAGCCGCCGCGGGGCCCTGTCCCTGCGCTCCCTGCGCGGCGGGGCCCGCCTGCTGGTCGCTGGAGGAGGCGAGGGTGCGCGAACGCACCCGGTAGAGGCCGGTGTCCAGGTCCTCGGCCTTCTCCAGGTTCACCTTGATCGGGCCCATGAAGGTGTAGCGCTGCTGCTTCGCGTAGTCACGCACCATGCCGGCCAGCTCGTCGCCGAGCTGCCCGGAGTAGGGGCTGAGGCGCTCGTGGTCGGGCGCGCTGAGCTCCACGATGAAGTCGTTGGGTACGACGGTGCGGTCGCGGTTCCAGATGGTCGCGTTGTTGTCGCACTCCCGCTGGAGCGCGCCCGCGATCTCCACGGGCTGGACCTCGGACTTGAAGACCTTGGCGAAGGTGCCGTTCACCAGACCTTCGAGACGCTGCTCGAACTTCTTCAGGACTCCCATGGGGCACCTCCTCCGTCCCTTGTCGGTTCCTTGTCCTGCTCTGTGTGGTGCGTGTGCTGCTCGGTGCGGTGCGTTGCCCGGTACCGCCGGTACTGCTTACTGATCGTATCCACGCCCCCGGCAAACAGCCGGTTCCCCCAGCCGCTCCGCTCGGAACTCCTCCCTGGCATGGATCGTAGAGCCGGGCGAAGACCAGTGTCCCGCACCGGGCCCCGCCCCCGCCCCTCTCCTGGGGAGATGGCCGGGACCGGTACGAGGTTGATACGTGAACCGGGACTCCTTGATACGCGGTGAAACGGCCGGGCGCTGTGCGGATGGTCACGGGTGTGGGGACGGTCACGGTGCGGGTGGGGTGTGAGTACGGCGACGG
>NZ_MUNF01000981.1 GCF_002154555.1 Streptomyces murinus | reverse complement strand
CGCGGCAATCTGGCCGGCGGCGAGGCCCAGGCGGTGCTCGAGGCGCAGGCCATGATGGCCCAGGACCCCGAGCTGATGGCGGACGTGGACCGGCGGATCGCCGTCGGCAGCACGGCCGAGCGCGCGGTGTACGACGCGTTCGCGGCGTACCGGGAGCTGCTGGCCGGAGCCGGTGAGTACCTCGCCGGACGGGTGGCCGACCTCGACGACGTACGGAACCGTATCGTCGCCCGGCTGCTGGGCGTGCCCATGCCGGGTGTCCCGGACAGCGATCACCCCTATGTACTGGTGGCGCGTGATCTGGCACCCGCCGACACGGCGCTGCTCGACCCCTCGCTGGTGCTCGGCTTCGTGACCGAGGAGGGCGGTCCCACCAGTCACAGCGCGATCCTGGCGCGGGCCCTCGGGGTACCGGCCGTGGTGGCGCTGCCGGGCGCGGTCGAGCTGGGCGNNAGCTGGCGGCGGCGGCCGCCGAGCGCCGGGCCGCGCTGGCCGCCTCGACCGGTCCCGGTGCGACGGCGGACGGTCACAAGGTGCCGCTGCTGGCCAATGTGGGCGGTCCCGCGGATGTGCCGGCGGCGGTGGCGGCCGGAGCCGAGGGTGTCGGTCTGTTCCGTACCGAGTTCCTGTTCCTGGACGACAGTGAGCGCGCTCCTTCCGAGGAGAAGCAGATCGCGGCCTACCGGCAGGTGCTGGAGGCGTTCCCCGAGGGCCGGGTGGTCGTCCNNCGGACGTCCTGCGCACCCAGCTGACCGCGCTGGCGAAGGCCGCCGAGGGGCTGCCGGTTCACCTTGAGGTGATGGCGCCCATGGTGGCGGACCGCGCGGACGCGAGGGCGTTCGCGGACGCCTGTCGTGCGGCGGGACTGCGGGCGAAGTTCGGGGCCATGGTGGAGATCCCGTCGGCGGCGCTGCGGGCGCGGTCGATCCTCCGGGAGGTCGAGTTCCTGTCGCTGGGCACCAATGACCTCGCGCAGTACACGTTCGCGGCGGACCGGCAGGTCGGCGCGGTGTCGCGGTTGCAGGATCCGTGGCAGCCGGCGCTGCTGGACCTGGTCGCGCTGTCCGCGGAGGCTGCCCGTGCCGAGGGCAAGAGCTGCGGGGTGTGCGGTGAGGCGGCGTCCGATCCGCTGCTGGCCTGTGTGCTGACCGGTCTGGGTGTCACCTCCCTGTCCATGGGTGCGGCGTCGCTGCCCTATGTCCGGGCGACGCTGGCGAAGTTCACGCTGGCGCAGTGCGAGCGGGCCGCGGCGGCGGCGCGGGCCGCGGACAGTGCCGAGGAGGCGCGCGGCGCGGCCCAGGGCGTGCTGTCCGGCGAGTAGCCGACGGGCCGGCCGGTGGCCGTGTCCGCCGTGTCGGC
>NZ_MUNF01000980.1 GCF_002154555.1 Streptomyces murinus | reverse complement strand
ACGGCCGCGGCCGTACGGGTGGTGTCGCCGAGGGCGGCCAGTGCCTGGGCGGCGTACGCGGTGGCGTTGACGGATCCGGTGGTCGAGCCGGTGTAGCCGGGGAAGGCGCCGTCCGCGCGCTGCGCTCCGCCGAGGTAGGTGCGGGCCGCGGTCACCGCGTCCTCGTGGCCGCCCGCCCGGTGCAGCACCAGCGCGATCAGCCCGGTGGTGGCGGGGTCCGGGTCGCAGTACTCTCCGGGCCGGATCAGGATGCTGGTGAAACTGCCGTCCTTGCACTGGAGTTGGGCGAGGCGGTCGACCGTCGCGGCCGGGGGTGTCACCCCGGCCCGCAGCAGGGCGAGGACCGCGAGGGCCTGGCCCTCGGCGTAGGAGGAGGCGCGGAAGTCGCCCTTGGCGGTGCAGCCGGGGGTGGCCTCGCCGGACTCCGGGCCCGCCGCGCACACATGGGCGGTGAGGGCGGCGAGCAGGTCGTGGCCGCCGAAGGCGCGCGGGTCGCGGCCGGTGGTCTCGGCGAGGAGGGCGAGCCGGGCGACGGCGGTGGCGTCGGGAGCCTGGTCGGTGCCGTTCGGGTAGGCGAAGTCCGCGGTGTGGGCGGCGAGATAGTCGGTGACCTTGTCGAGCGTGGCGCTCTTGCCGTTCGCGGCGGCCAGCGCGAACGCGGTGTCGGCGGTCAGCGAGTAGTCGGGGGTGGTGGCGCCGTCGTCCACGATCCGTTCGCCGTCGGCGAGTTGGCCGGTGAGCCAGGTGGCGGCGGCCTTCGTGTCGACCTTTCCGGGGGCGCCGGTGGGTTCGCCGGGGCCGGGCCCGGAGGGGTCGCCGCCGCGTACGTCGTCGGGGGTGAAGGCGGGCTTGCCGGTGGAGCCCTGGACATCGGTGCCGCCGTAGACCCAGGCGTCGACGTCGCCGTCCTTGAGCTTGCGGTCCATGGCGCCGTACGGGCTGTAGGTCCAGTCGCTCTGGCCCGGGGAGGCGATCCAGTACGACCAGTACGCCGTGGCGGGCGGGGTCAGGACGCAGGACTCCTTGTCCGACGTCGGGTACTGCGTACCGGAGTCGAAGGAGCCGTAGCCGATGCGGCAGATGAAGGCGGGGCCGTCGTGCTGGGTGCCGGCGGTGCTGAAGCCGGCGTCGTGCAGCAGGTCGTAGCCGGTGGTGGGGGTGAGGTCGCAGCCCTCTTCCACCGGGCCGCCGAAGGGCCCGAAGTCCACGGCGACGAGTGCGCCCTTGGTCGCGGTGCAGCCGCCGGTGCCGTCCGCCGTCGCGGGTGTGATCGTGATCGTGAGGAAGGTCATGCAGGCCGCGAGCAGGATGCACAGGGCCGCCGCCAGGGCCGCCACGCGGGGCGGGATCGCCCTCGCCCGCTCGTCTCTTCGCTGCCCGGTCCCCACCACGGCCCCCTCGGTCGGCCGGCGCGGGCACGGGCGTGGCAGAGGGGCCCCGGGAGCACGGAAGGAGCCCGGAAGCCGGTCGCACCACGCCGCAGTCCACGACGGCGTCTGTTGCAGATGTCACGCTCCAGGCAGTCCGGCTCGCCCGGGACGGTGCCGGGCCTACGGTTGCGGGTCAGCGCCGGAATTCGACCGGCTTCCCCTGGAACTCATTGCGTATCAGCCGGATTTGAGCACGCTTCACCGCATGCGTCAAGAGCGGCGGAAGGTGTGGCCATCGGGTGAAGAACGGGCGCTGGCGGGCGGGTTGGCCGTCGGGTACCGTCTCGGTCTGCCGAATGGGGGAACCCGGTGGGAGTCCGGGGCTGACGCGCAGCGGTATGGGACGGCGGGGCCGTTCCGAGCCCGAATGCCCAGGCGGCGCAGCACTTTTGGAAGCCGGTCCACGCGTTCCGGACGGCGGCCAGCGCTCGCTGCTCCGCCGGTTCGACGGGCCGTGGCACCGGGCCGGGTCGGCGTCCTCCATCCAAGGAGCAGGCCATGATCCGTCCGCTGTCCCTCCGCCGCCCCGCGCTCGTGGCGGCCGCCGCGCTCGGCGCGTTCACCCTCGCCACGCTGCCCGCCGCGGCCACGTCCTCCCCGGCGCAGATCACCACGTCGAAGACGAACGGCGTCGCCTATCTCAAGTCCCTTCAGGCCGCGGACGGTTCGTACGCCGGGTCGGGGCTGTCCAACGAGTGGGCGTTCAGCGCGCTCGCCTCGGCCGGAACCGCCGCGGTGGACGTGACCCCCGGGGGCGACACCAGTAAGAACGCGAGAACCGTCTACCGCAATCTGCTCTCCACCGCCGCCTGGCCGTCCACCTCCCCCGTCGTCACGGACTACGAGCGCGCGGTGCTGAACGCCTACGCCGCGGGCATCGATCCGGCCCGGGTGTCCGCCTCCCGGGATCTGATCGCCGACATCTACGGCTACTGGCAGACCTCGGAGAACGGCTACTTCGGCCCCTCGGCGAACTTCAACGGCACCGTGTTCGCCGCGCTCGCCCTGAACGGCGCGCGGACGCAGTCCGGGCAGGCGCGGATACCGGCGGCACTGCGTGACTCCGTGGTCACCCGGATCCGGGCCAACCAGCACAACGACGGCGGCTGGAACTACGGCAAGGCGGAGGGGGATTCGAGCCAGCTCGCGGCCACCAGCGACATCGACATGACCGGTGCCGCGATGGCCGCGCTGTGCACGTCCGGGGTGCCGAACACCGACAGCGGGATCGTCCGGGCCAAGGCGTTCCTGAAGAGCAAGCTGGTGGCGAACAGCGGTGCCTTCAACGCGATGTTCGGCGTGAACTCCGACTCGAACGGCTGGGCGGTGTCCGGGCTCAACGCGTGCGGCGTCAATGCGCAGACCGGTGACTTCCTCACCTCGGCCGGGAAGACCCCGGTGGACTTCCTGATCGCGCAGCAGTTCAATCCCGGTGGCGGCTTCCGGTACCAGCCGGGTGACACCTCGCCGACGGCGTACTCGTCGATCGACGCCCTGCGCGCGGTGGCCGGCGGCGGCTTCACCGCGGCGCCGCCCGCGCCCACGACGCCGGGCGCGCCGCAGTGGGTGGG
>NZ_MUNF01000979.1 GCF_002154555.1 Streptomyces murinus | reverse complement strand
CGACCGGGTCGGTGGTCGGGGCGGCGCGGCGGGTGCAGTGCATGCCGACCACCGAGCAGGTCGTCCGTACCGTCGTACCGGAGCTGCGCAAGCGCGGCTACACGTTCGTGAAGGTCTCCCAGATGATCGCCGCGAGCCAGGGCCACCGCTGACGCTCAGGGTGTTCTGCGGGCGGTGAGCGCGCAGGCCGCGGCGAAGGCCGCGGCCGCGAGCAGGGCCGCTCCGGCGAGCGGCAGCAGCGGTACCGGCACCCGGCCGGACTGCGATCCGGTGACCAGGCCGCTGACCGCGGCCTGCGCCGGGGAGCCCGCGAGCACCGTCGCAAGGAGCGCGCCCAGCAGCATCGCGGGCACCGCGCGCCCGGCGGAGCGCAGCAGTGGCCAGTGGGTGAGCGCGCCGACGGCCGCGCCGAGCAGCGCGCAGGCGTACGCGGCCGCAAGACCGGCCGCGCCGGCGCCCAGGCGATCCACCCTGACCCGGGCGCCGTTGCTCGCCGGGTCGCTGATCAGGGTGACGACGAGCGTCGCCGCCGTACCGAGGACGGCCGCCGCGAGCAGCGCCGTCAGCAGACAGGCGAGGTGCGCCCGCGCGGGTCCGTGCGGCGCGGCCACGACGGCACGGGCGGCGGGCGGCTCCCCGGTGACGCAGATCCGCACCAGCCAGGCGGCCACCGGCAGCAGCCCGGCGGCCGCGTACCCGAGCGAGTCCAGCACCGGCTGCCCGCCCTGCACCCCGACCCCCAGGAACGCGGCGTACAGGATCACCGGAGCAAGCCACCGCTGCGAGCGCAGCAGCAGTTCGACGTGGTAACGCAGGAGTGCGCTCATACCCGGCTCCGGGGGTCGAGGGGTGGCTTCGCGCTGTCGGCGGGTGGTGCGACGCTGACGACGTGCCAGGGCGGGCGGGTCGCGAGCAGGGTGCGCAGCAGGACGTCGGAGTGGGAGGCGGGGACGGTCAGCCGGTGGCGGCCGGGGTCGGTCTCCTCGGCGGTGGTGACGAGCCGTGCCGCGTCGGGCGGCAGCTGCCCACCGCCTTGTACGACGACGACGGCGAGCGCCCCGGCAGCCGGACCGCCGCCGCCCGCACGGGACTTGAGCCCGCTGTCGATCACGGTGTACGTCGCGTCCGGCGCCCCCGCGAGCCGTCGCGGGTCGTGGTCCACGAAGACGACGGCGCCGCCCGCGGCGGTCCGCTCCGCCACCGCCCGCTCCAACTCGTCCCGCGCGTCCGCGTCGAGCCCGGTCCACGCCTCGTCCAGGACCAGCAGCTCGGGGTCGGCGAGCAGCGCCTGCGCGAGGGCGATCTTCTGGCTGCTGCCCTTGGACAGCCGCGCCATCGGCGTGCCGGCGTACGCGGCCGCCCCGAACCGCTCCAGCCAGGCCCCGGCGGCGCGGGCGGCGGAGGCGCGGGACAGGCCGTGGACGGTGCCGAGCCGGGTCAGATAACCGGCGGCCGTGAAGGGCAGCGCGGACGGGAACCGCTCCGGCACATAGGCCGTGCGGGGGCGGCCGGTGATCCGGCCCTCGGTGGGCGCGTCGAGCCGGGCGAGCAGGCGCAGCAGGGTCGACTTCCCGGTGCCGTTCGCCCCCTCTATCCGGGTCAGGGTGCCGGGGGCGATGGTGAGGTCGACGCCTCGTAACACCCAGGGGCCGCGGACGCCGTAGCGGCGGCCCACGGCGGTCAGTCGCAGGTCACGGTGCATGGGGCCATTCTTCTTCAGGCGGCCTGCCGGGCGGGGAGGGTCCTCGCGATGTGGGACGCGCGCCGGTCGTACGCCGGTCGCACGCTGTAGGACGTGCATTCCGGGGCGCGCGTTGATCGGGGCGCGTGCGGCTTCGTAGGGTGGCCCCTCGTGAGCGATGTTCCGATCCCCGCCGAGAGCCCCCTTCCGTCCCCGCGCGACGAGGCCCCGCAGTATGTGCTGCCCCTCGTCGTCCGCCTCGAACGCGATGCGCCGCCCGCCCGTACCGACGCCCTGGAGACGTCCGCGCGGGCGGTTCTGACGCTGCTCGGCGACGAACGGGCCC
>NZ_MUNF01000978.1 GCF_002154555.1 Streptomyces murinus | reverse complement strand
TGCCCCGGATCACGGCGTAGACCCGGTCGCCGTCGCGTTCGGCGTCCGCGAGCCGCTTCAGTACGACGACCCCGGTGCCCTCGCCGATGAGGATGCCGTCGGCGTCCCGGTGGAAGGGCCGGATGCGCTCGGTCGGGGACAGGGCGCGCAACTGGGAGAAGACGCTCCACAGGGTGATGTCGTGGCAGTGGTGCACTCCCCCGGCGAGCATCATGTCGCAGCGTCCGGCGCTGAGTTCGCCGACCGCCTGGTCGACGGCGACCAGTGAGGAGGCGCAGGCGGCGTCGACGGTGTAGGCGGGGCCGCGCAGATCGAGCCGGTTGGCGATCCGGGAGGCGGCCAGGTTGGGCACGAGGCCGATCGCGGCCTCGGGGCGGTCCGGGCCGAGCCGCTCGGTGAACGCCGCCCGGACCCGGTCGAGTTGGGCGGACGACAGGTCCGGCACCAACTCGCCTAGCGTGCGGACGAGTTGGCCGGCCGTGCGGACCCGCTGGTCCAGCCGGGCCAGACCGGGGGTGAGATAGCCGCCCCGGCCCAGGATGACCCCGATGCGGTCCCGGGCCGGCAGCCCGCGCTCGCCGCCCGCGTCGGCGAGCGCGGCGGCGGCCACGTCGAGGGCGATCAGCTGGTCGGGCTCGGTTCCGGGGACGGCGGCGGGCATGATGCCGTACCGGGTGACCTCCACCTCGGCCAGCCCGTCCACGAAGCCGCCGCGCCGGCAGTACACCTGGTCGGGGGCGGTGGGCCCGGCGACGGCCGGGCGGTAGTAGTCGGCGTCCCAGCGGCCCGCGGGCACCTCGCCGATCGCGTCGACGCCGCTGCGCAGGTTGTGCCAGTAGGCGTCGAGTCCGCGCGCGCCCGGCAGCAGCACCGCCATCCCGACGATGGCGACGGGGAGTTGGCTGTTCGTCATCTCACCAGCCCGACGCGGTGTAGACGACGGCACGGGCTGCCGGGTCGCCCCAGGCGAGTTCCCGCAGCAGGGCCGCGGTGCCCTCCTCGGGGTCGATCATCGCCACCCCGCGACGGGCGTACTCGCGGCCGAGTTCCGCGCCGACCATGCCGTTGTGGGTGCCGGACGGCACCCAGGGGCCCCAGTGCACGGTGAGCGCGCGGTGCCCGGTGCGGGCCGCCCAGTCGGCGCCGAGCGTCTCCAGGGCGTCGTTGGCGGCGGCGTAGTCGCACTGGCCCCGGTTGCCGAGGACGGCGGCGATGCTGCCGAACAGCACCGTGAACGTGGGCGCCCCGGGCAGGTCGTCCAAGGCGGCGAACAGGGCCCCGGCGCCCGCCGTCTTGGTGCCGTAGACCCGCTGGAAGGAGTCGGGGGACTTCTCGGCGATCAGCCGGTCCTCGATCACCCCGGCCGCGAACACCACCCCGTCGAGCCGGCCGTGCTCGGCGTGGGTCTCCTTGACCGCCCGGAGCACCGCGTCCCGGTCCCGGAAGTCCACCGCGCGATAGCGGGCCGCACTGCCCAGTGCCGTGAGTTCGTCGAGGGTCGCGGTGATCTCCCGCTGGGCCAGCAGGAGTTCGGCGGTCCGGTTGATCTCGGCGGGCTTCGGGGCGCCGAACTCCTGCTGGCCCA
>NZ_MUNF01000977.1 GCF_002154555.1 Streptomyces murinus | reverse complement strand
GGGCGGGGCGGAACGTCGCCGAGGTGAGCGCCGCCCGCTGGACGGGATCGCAGTCCTGGCGGCACAGGGCTATCAGCTCGGTCAGGGCGCTGTGCCCGGGATCGGTGCCGGGCAGCGGATCGCGCTCGTACGCCTGGGGGAAGAAGCCGGTGTCCTCGGCGATGACGAGCCGTCCGGTGCGCTGGGTGAGGGCCGCCGCGACCAGGTCGGGCACCGGCGGTCTGGGTCTGGTGCCGGAGAGCCAGTGGGCGACGGAGGTGCGGTCGTAGCGCAGCGAGAGTCCCTCCGCCGCCCCGAGGGTGTTGACCGCGTGGGCGAGTTCCCCGTTGGTCCAGCCGGCTTCCCGCAGCAGGGCGGCCAGCCGGTCGTTGGCGTGACGGTGTGCCATTCCTTGCCTCGGGTGCTATTCCGCGATGGCGGTGCTGTAGGTCCAGCGGTACAGCGGTACCTCGAGGCCGGACACGGTGCGGGTCTCCTGGGTGCGGGTGAAGTGCTGGTGACGGCCGTAGAAGGCGACGGTCACCCGGTCGGACAGGGCGGTGGTGCCGCGGGTGAGCCGCATGAGCCCTGCGGGACCGCGGCCGGCGCCTTCGAGGAGGACGAGCTGCTGTCGGGCGTGGGCCGAGGCGATGTCCTCGGCCGGTTCGGCAAAGACGGTCATGGCGGTGTTCCTTGTCGGTACGTGAGCGGCGGCGGCCGGCCGGCAGGCGGTGCGTCGCTGCCGGCCGCGGCCGGCAG
>NZ_MUNF01000098.1 GCF_002154555.1 Streptomyces murinus | reverse complement strand
GCGAGGCCCTGGGCCGGGGGCTGCCGAGCGACCTGTAATCTCCCCCGCATGACGCACGGGGGAGCAGCAGCGGAAGAGGCCGACGGCGTCCGTCCGGCCGCCGGGGCGGAGCGCGGGAGAGGGCGGTTCTCCTGGCCGCGCGGGCACCCATGGCTCGCCTCCGCCATGGCCCTGGCCGTCGTCGCGGGCGGCGTCGCGGTGCCGCTGGCACTCGGTGGCGGAGGCCCCTCCTGTCGGCAACTCCCGGGCTCCACAAGGGCGTTGGCAGGAAACCCGGCGGCGGCGACCAAGGCCCTCGATCCCCGGGACGACATGTCCCGCTTCCCCGCCCTGCGTGCGCTGCTGCCGACCGGGAGGCTGTGCGGGGACGGCGGCCGGGTGCTCGGGACGGTGGTGGCCGAGGCCACGGGGACGGCCGCCGCGGGGACCACGGCCACCGCCGCGGACCACACCCCGGCCCAGGCGCGCGCCGTCTGGGCGGTCGTGGTCATCTACGGCGGGGCCGAGGTGCCGCCCGGCGCCGAGCCAGGACTGGCCCGGATGCTCGCCGGCTACATAGCCGACACCACACGGGCCTTTGCCGTCAGCCTCGACGCCAAGGCCCCCGCCGTCCCGGCCCGTTCGGCCACGGCGACGGACGAGACGGGCCGGTCCCGCTTCGGCGCCTTCCTCTCGCCCGGCGACGCGCACCCGGACTTCGCCTTCAACCAGGACCACGCGGTGGGTGTCCTCCTGGGCCCGCTCTTCGACGGGCTCGCCGGCGACCCGCAGGCGTTCGCGATCCTCTACGGCGCCGAGCGGGCCTATCTCGCCCACTACTTGGAACGCCTCACCGACAAGGGCACCGACCCCGGCTACCGGCCAGGGAAGGCGCCGAAGGGGCGGAAGAACCCCGAGACCCGGGAAGTCGACAGCGACCTGGACGACATCGCCCGCCGCGTCGGCGGCCTGCTGCGCACCCGGTCGAGCGCCGCCCGCGCCGGGCACATCGACCTCGCCGCCTACGACCGGTCCGTACGACGGCACACCCGGGGCGCCTACCGGGCGGCGCCGACCCGGCTGACCACCCGGCCCCCGACGGGCGGCATCGCGGGCCGCCCGGTGAGCGGGCCGGTGCGCGGCGATCTCATGGACGGGCGCGAGCAGTTGTCCCGGACGCTGGACGCCTGGGCGACGGCCCGCAAGGTCCCGGCGGCACGGGCGGCGGCCATGCGGCAGATCCTCGACGACGGCTACATATGGGCCTTCCGCGGCGGATCGACCTGACGGGCACGGGCGGCCCGGCCGTCGCCGGGCTCCGGTGGCGAGCCGGTCCGCCCGCCGTGCTCAGCCGGTCAGCCGAAGCCCCGAGCAGCCGTGCCGCTCGACCTGGTCCTCGGCGAAGGACCGCAGCAGTACCCGCCGTCGGGCGTCACCGATCGACTTCGAGGCCCGGATCGCGAAGTTGGCGGCCTCGCCGTCGCAGCGGGCGGTCGCGGTCAGCGGCATGCGCACCCCGCTGTCGGTGACCAGGCGGTCGCTCCAGTCGCCGTACCACGCGGCAAGGCTCAACTCCGCCTGTCCCGCAGGGCCGTTGCGCAGCGTCAGATCGCACCGGCCCCCAGGTGAGGTGTCGTTCAACAGCGGCTGGACCTGCCAGTTCCCGCTCAAGGGGAGCCTGGCGCGGGCCGCCCAGCCGCAGCCGGTGCCGGCCGCCCCGGACACCGGGATGCCGCGCGGCAGATGCGCGGAGTCCGGCAGCGCGCTCCCGGTGTCCTTCGGTACCGTCAGCGGCTTCGCGCCGCAACCCAGGTGCCGTGAGGCCGAGTTGACCAGCGGGACGACGGTCTCGTACACCGCACGCGGAGCGCGGGTGGTGTCCTTGCCGGGAGCCGCGACCACCAGCATCCGGCGCGGCCGGCCCGCCGCGTCCTTGCCGAGGGCCGGGCAGCGCAGCAGGAACTGGAGCTCGCCTGCGTCGTCGACGACGCCGGGCAGATCGCCCGCCAGCGGATAGACGGGCGAGAAGCCGTCCTGGGGGAAGGTGAGCAGGAACTCGGCGTCCCGGTCGTCGCGCCGGGTGTACGCGGACATCCGCACCACCCATGCGGCATCGCCGTGCCCGGCGAAGCGCAGATCGCACCCGTAATCACCGAGCCCCGCGTGCTCCGTGGTGTCCGCCCCGGCGAAGTGGCCGCCGCCCGAGGCGAGTTGCCGTACCGGACCCGACGGCAGCGCGCCGTCGCACGCGGTGCGCAGCAGCCACCGGTCCTTCACATAGGGCGCGCACAGCCACCCGGCCAGCGCCAGCACGGCCACCGCCGCGCACCACACCTTCCACCAACGCCGCATCGCCCAGCCCCCGTACAGCGATCGGTACCCGAGGGCCGAGTGGCCCTCCCGTCATGAGCGGGCACCTTATCGGGCGGGGCGCGGTGACACCGGTCCGGGTGTCAGTGGACCTGGGCGGTGGTCCGCAGCGCCTCCGCCGTCGGAGCCGTACCACCCAGGTGGGTCGGCAGCCACCAGGAGTCCTCGGGGCCCTTCGGGCGGCCCGGGTAGGCGCGCTGGGCGGCGTCCAGCAGTTCCTGCACCCGCTCGCGCAGCCGGCGGGTGATGGCCCCGGCGTACTGGTCGCGCGGCGCCTCCACGGCCTCGCCCACGCGGATGGTGACGGGCAGGTGGCTGCGCTTGAAGTCGCGCGGGTGCCCCTTGGTCCACAGCCGCTGCGTGCCCCACAGCGCCATCGGGATCAGCGGCACCCCGGCCTCCTGGGCGAGCCTGGCCGCACCCGACTTGAAGCTCTTCAGGGTGAACGAC
Organism: Streptomyces murinus; assembly: GCF_002154555.1. Lineage (GTDB taxonomy): Bacteria > Actinomycetota > Actinomycetes > Streptomycetales > Streptomycetaceae > Streptomyces > Streptomyces murinus. Next base: position 9,629 of record NZ_MUNF01000098.1, on the reverse strand, counting down.
TGCGAGATGGTGGCCTCCGGGAAGACACCGATGACCTCACCGGAACGCAGCGAGTCCAGCGCCTGCGCGTACGCCGCCTCGCCCTGCCCCCGGTCCACCGGGATGTGCTTCATACCGCGCATCAGCGGACCCGAGATCTTGTGCCGGAAGACGGATTCCTTCGCCATGAACCGCACCAGGCGCTTCTGCGGCAGCGCGGCCAGGCCGTCGAAGATGAAGTCCAGATAGCTGATGTGATTGCTCACCAGCACCGCGCCGCCGGAGCGCGGGATGTTCGAGGACCCCTGGCAGTCGATCTTCAGGTCCCAGACCTTGAACAGCGTCTTGGCGAATCCGATGACGGGACGGTAGACCAGCTCTGCCATGGGCGGGGTGAACCCTTTCTGCTCTGCTCGGGAAAGGGGCTCCCGGCGGACAAGTTACGCAGCCGTAGGTTTACGGCGTCTCGCAGATCGTGCCCCAAGAACGTGCGGGGAGCCAGCTCTGGTGCCCGGCCCGGGCGAGATCCTCGTCACGTCCGCACAGGATTCACCCAGGCGCCGGGAATCTCTGCGGCGCGCCGGTTGTTTGCCCCCCGACGCCCGCAGAAGCGGGCGCCCCTGGAAGTGCCGCACCGGCGGCGGAGCGGGAGGGCACGGGTGAGCGGGCGCGACGACGCCGAAGCGGGCGGGAGCGGAACCGGACCTGACGCGGCCGAACTCGGCGGCGCTCTCGGCGAACGGGCCACCCTGGTCCAGTTCTCCAGCGCCTTCTGCGCGCCCTGCCGCGCCACCCGGCGCGTCCTCGACGAGGTCGCCGCCATGGTGCCCGGCGTCGGCCACATCGAGATCGACGCCGAGGCCCGCCTCGACCTCGTACGCGCCCTCGGGATCCTCAAGACCCCCACCGTCCTCGTCCTGGACGCGCACGGCAGGGAAGTGCGCCGCGCCGCCGGACAGCCCCGCAGGGCCGATGTCATCGCGGCGCTGGGGGAGGCGGTGTGAGGGGGCCTCAGCACCAGGTGAGAGACATCCCAGTTCCCGGACCGCACTTGACTGCGCGCGCCACCTATCGTCAGCCTGACCGTATGCCGACCGAACTCCTTCTCCACGGGCGGGCCCACGTCGACCTCGCGCGCACCGCGAGCGCCTGCTGTCCGGGCCGCTGAGCAGCCACGGACCCGCTCGCCCTCCCGAACAGAAGGACAACTCCATGACGGCCCTGCCCGGACTCGGCACTCCCCAGCTCGCCTCTCCCGATCTGCTGCGCTCCACCTTCCGCCGGCACGCCGCCGGTGTCGCGGTGATCACCGCGCGCGGCGCCACCGGACCGGTCGGCTTCACCGCCACCTCCCTCACCTCGGTCTCCGCCGAGCCCCCGATGATCTCCTTCGGAGTCGGCACCGGCGCCTCCAGCTGGCCCGCGATAGCCGAGGCCGACCACATCGGCGTGCACATACTCGGCGAGCACCAGGGCGACCTGGCCGCCACCTTCGCCCGCAGCGGCGCCGACCGCTTCGGCGCGCCCACCGCCTGGCGCGACGGCCCCGAGGGTGTGCCGGTGCTCGATGACGTGCTCGCCTGGCTGGTCTGCCGGATCGTCGCCCGCGTCCCCGCGGGGGACCACCGGATCGTGCTCGCGGAGGTCGTCCTCGGCGATCCCTCCGGCGGCGGCCGCCCCCTCCTCTACCACCAGGGCCGCTTCACCGCGCTGCGCGACTGATTGCGGCGTGGATCACGCTCCGATTCCCTGCACGGCGGTCGATTCCCGATTACGCTGCGTTGCGAAGGTCACAGTTCAAAGCGCTTGCTTAGCGGGCACGAACTGGATGTACTGACGAGTAATATTCCGGTCGGAGCGCGCTGACGCCCCGACCGGGATCGGCCGCTTCAGGCGCCTATGCTGCCTGCAAGAGGCAGCCAGGAAATCACGATGCAGTAGGAGAGCCGGCGTGAGCTTGAGGATCGTTGTCACTGTGAAGTACGTGCCCGACGCCACTGGCGACCGGCACTTCGCCGATGACCTGACCGTCGACCGCGATGACGTGGACGGTCTGCTCTCCGAGCTGGACGAGTACGCGGTCGAGCAGGCGCTCCAGATCGCGGACGAGGCGGACGACGCCGAGGTCACCGTGCTGACGGTGGGCCCCGAGGACGCCAAGGACGCGCTCCGCAAGGCCCTGTCGATGGGTGCCGACAAGGCCATCCACGTCGAGGACGACGACCTGCACGGCACCGACGCCATCGGCACCTCCCTGGTGCTGGCCAAGGCCATCGAGAAGGCCGGCTTCGACCTGGTCGTCTCCGGCATGGCCTCCACCGACGGCACCATGGGCGTCGTCCCGGCGCTGGTCGCCGAGCGCCTCGGTGTCCCGCAGGTCACCCTGCTGTCCGAGGTCTCGGTCGAGGACGGCACCGTCAAGGGCCGCCGCGACGGCGACGCCGCCTCCGAGCAGCTGGAGGCGCAGCTGCCGGCCCTGGTCTCCGTGACCGACCAGTCCGGCGAGGCCCGCTACCCGTCCTTCAAGGGCATCATGGCGGCCAAGAAGAAGCCGGTGGAGTCCTGGGACCTGTCGGACCTCGACATCGAGGCGGAAGAGGTCGGCCTGGACGGCGCGTTCACCAAGGTCGAGACCGCCGACGCGCGTCCGGCCCGCACGGCCGGCACCATCGTCAAGGACGAGGGCGAGGGCGGCAAGCAGCTCGCTGAGTTCCTCGCGGGCCAGAAGTTCATCTAAGGGTTCGCGCCCGCCGACCGCCCCTCAACTTCGTTACGCAGGAGAGCAATCCCATGGCTGAAGTCCTCGTCTACGTCGACCACGTGGACGGTGCCGTCCGCAAGCCCACCCTTGAGCTGCTGACCCTGGCCCGCCGCCTCGGTGAGCCCGTCGCCGTCGCGCTGGGCAACGGTGCCGCCGACACCGCCGCCACCCTCGCCGAGCACGGCGCGGTGAAGGTCCTCACCCACGACGCGTCCGAGTACGCCGACTACCTGGTCGTGCCGAAGGTGGACGCCCTCCAGGCCGCCCACGAGGCCGTCTCCCCGGCCGCCGTGCTGGTCCCGTCCTCCGCCGAGGGCAAGGAGATCGCCGCCCGCCTGGCGCTGCGCATCGGCGCCGGCATCATCACCGACGCCATCGACCTGGAGGCCGGTGACGAGGGTCCGGTGGCCACCCAGTCGGTGTTCGCCGCGTCCTTCACCACCAAGTCGCGTGTCATCAAGGGCACCCCGGTCATCACGGTCAAGCCGAACTCGGCCGCCGTGGAGGCCGCCCCGGCCGCGGGCGCGGTCGAGGCCCTCGCCGTGACCTTCTCCGACAAGGCCACCGGCACCAAGGTCACCGCCCGCACCCCGCGCGAGTCCACGGGTCGCCCGGAGCTGACCGAGGCCGCGATCGTGGTCTCCGGTGGCCGCGGTGTCAACGGCGCCGAGAACTTCGCGATCATCGAGGCCCTCGCCGACCAGCTCGGCGCGGCCGTCGGTGCCTCGCGTGCCGCCGTCGACGCCGGCTGGTACCCGCACACCAACCAGGTCGGCCAGACCGGCAAGTCGGTCTCGCCGCAGCTGTACATCGCCAACGGCATCTCCGGCGCCATCCAGCACCGCGCCGGCATGCAGACCTCGAAGACCATCGTGGCCGTCAACAAGGACGCCGAGGCCCCGATCTTCGAGCTGGTCGACTACGGCGTCGTCGGCGACCTGTTCGACGTCGTGCCGCAGCTGACCGAGGAGATCAAGACCCGCAAGGGCTGATCGCCGACCGGCTGTCCGAGGCCCCCGTGACCCGCGCGGTCATGGGGGCCTCGGTGCATCCTGAAGGCGGCATGAGGCCCTCGGTCGAGGTGTTGACCAGCCGGAACCGCGCCGGATAACTTCATTCTACGGATTGTTGATTCCGCAACGCGGAATTACAGTGGATATTGGAGGGTGTGGGATGGGTCAGCAGGAGAAGGTGGCGACCAGCCTCGCCGGCGCCGTCGGCGAGCAGATCAGCGCCTCGCTCGCCCCGGTCGACGCGGAACTGGCACGCCGCTACCCCGGGGACCCCGGCACCCGGCAGCCCGTCCACACCGTGTACGTCCCCGGTGACGCCTTCACCGCCGACACCGTCCGCTCCTGGGGCGATACGGCCCTCGCCGCGCTGGACGAACACGCCCCGGACGCCGCCTCCTTCGCCGCCGTCCTCGGCCTCGCCGACGACCTCGCCGAGCCCGTCCACTCCCGGGTCCGCGCCAAGCTGGAGCGCGAGCCGATAGAAGACCTGCGGGTCGACTTCGAGGACGGCTACGGCCCCCGCCCCGACGCCGAGGAGGACGCGACCGCGGCCCGCGCGGCCCGGCTGATCGCCGAGGCGTACGCGAAGGGGACCGCGGCGCCGTACATGGGCATCCGCATGAAGTGCATGGAGGCCCCGGTGCGGGCGCGGGGCATCCGCACCCTCGACATCTTCCTCACCGGTCTGATGGCGGCGGGCGGACTGCCCGACGGGCTGGTGCTCACCCTGCCGAAGGTGACCTATCCCGAGCAGGTGACCGCCTTCGGCCGCCTCCTGGAGGCCTTCGAGAAGGCGCACGGCCTGGCCGCGGGACGGCTCGGCTTCGAGATACAGATCGAGACCAGCCAGGCCATCCTGGCGACCGACGGCACCGCGACCGTCGCCCGTATGATCCAGGCCGCCGAGGGCCGCGCCACCGGGCTGCACTACGGCACCTTCGACTACAGCGCCTGCCTGGGCGTCTCCGCCGCCTACCAGGCCGGCGACCACCCGGCCGCCGACCACGCCAAGGCGGTCATGCAGGTCGCCGCCGCGGGCACCGGCGTACGCGTCTCGGACGGCTCCACCAATGTCCTGCCGGTCGGCCCCACGGAGCAGGTGCACGCCGCCTGGCGGCTGCACTACGGCCTCACCCGGCGCGCCCTCGCCCGCGCCTACTACCAGGGCTGGGACATGCACCCGGGCCACATCCCGACCCGCTACGCGGCCGTCTTCGCCTTCTACCGCGAGGGCTTCGAGCAGGCCGCGGCCCGCCTCGCCCGCTACGCCAACCGCACCGCGGGCGACGTCATGGACGAGCCCGCCACCGCCAAGGCCCTCAGCGGCTATCTGCTGCGCGGCCTGGACTGCGGCGCCCTCGACCTCACGGAGGTGGCCGAGCGCACGGGGCTGACCCGCGCGGGACTCGAGGGCTTCGCGGCGCCGAGGCGCGGCGACCTCACGGCCTCGGCGCAGTAGCCGGAACTCGCGGGGTTCGCCGGGCTCGCGGGGTGCACCGGGCTCGCGGGCGGCGTACGGTTCGAGCCCCGAGCCCGTCACCCACGCGCGCTCGGCGAACAACCGGGTGCCCCGTGCGCACAACCGCGCATCGCCGCGCGCCCGTTCGCTGAACTCCTCCGGACTCGCCCCGAACAGTTCCCGCAACCGCGCCGAGGAGGCGAGGAGTTCGGTGAGCAGCGGGCGCCGGCCCGGGTGGCGGCGGGGTGCGCCGGTGCCGTCGTGCAGGACTCCGTGCCGGTTGACGTAGGCGTACGCCCCCGACAGCACGGTGCCGTCGGCCAGTTGGACCTGGACGTCCGGCGCGGGCAGCCAGGCCCGCCGGAAGTTGCCGTCCGGCAGCGGTGCCCCCTCGCTGGCGTCGATCACGTCCAGCTGCCGCCGGTCCAGCCACAGCACGAACAACTCCCGTGTGACGGACGGCGACTTGACCGGCGAGGCGGAGACATAGCCCATGCGGCTGACGTGCGCGGAGGCGCCCACATCAAGGCCGGTCACCCGGGAGCGCACCATCGGGACGGGCGAGTCGAGCCCGAACTCGGCCACCTTGTGGCGTAGTTGACCGGGACAGGCGTTGGAGCCGACCGCGAGCACCGGCGCCCGGTCGTCGTACACCAGCCGGGTCAGCGGCAGCATCCGGTCGCCGTGCAGCAGTCCCGAACGGGCGGGCCAGGCACCCGGATACGTCAGCGGGTCCTCGCGCGGCACCCCGGCCGGCCCCAGCTCCTCCAGCGTGGCCATGGGCGGCTCAGCCGGCCGGGGGCAGCTCGCCCGAGCCGCGGGTGATCAGCCGGGTCGGCAGCTCGATCCGCTCCGGTGCGATGAGTCCGCCGTCCAGCTGGCGGAAGAGCCGCTCCGCCGCCGTACGGCCGAGGGCGGCCGAGTCCTGGGCGACCACCGTGACGCCCGGCCGCAGCAGATCGGCCAGCTCGAAGTCGTCGAACCCGACGAGGGCCACCTGCCGGGACCGCTCGGCGAGGACCCGGACCACGGTGACCGTCACCCGGTTGTTGCCCGCGAACACCGCGGTGACGGGCTCGGGTTCGGACAGCATCTCCTGCGCGGCCCGGCGCACCCGCTCCGGGCTCGTCACCCCGAGCGACATCCAGCGGTCCTCGACCGGTATCCCCGCGTCCTCCATGGCCGCCCGGTAGCCGCGCAGCCGCTCGGCCGCCGTGTGGATGCGGGGCATGTCCCCGATGAAGCCGATCCTGCGGTGGCCGTGCGCGATCAGATGGGCCACGCCGTCGCGGGCCCCGCCGAAGTTGTCGGACAGCACCACATCGGCGTCGATCCGGCCGGCCGGGCGGTCCACGAACACGGTCGCCACGCCCGCCCGGATCTCCGGCTCCAGATAGCGGTGGTCGTCCCCGGCCGGGATCACCACCAGGCCGTCCACCCGGCGTGCGCACAGCGCGAGCGCCAACTCCCGCTCCCGCTCCGGGTCCTCGGCGCTGGAGCCGTTGATCAGCAGGGCGCCGTGCGAGCGGGCGACCTCCTCCACCGCGCGGCTCAGCGGGCCGTAGAAGGGGTCCGCGAGGTCCTCCAGGACCAGGCCGATGCTCGCGGTGCGGCCCTTGCGCAGCACCCGCGCGCTGTCGTTGCGGCGAAAGCCCAGCGCGTCGATCGCCTCCTGCACCCGGCGCTCGGTGTCCGGAGTGACCCCGGGCTCGCCGTTGACCACCCGGGACACCGTCTTCAGCCCGACCCCGGCCCGCGCCGCCACGTCCTTCATCGTCGGCCGGTTGCCGTAGCGGCTTGCGGGGTGGCGATCCGCGCGGTGGGTGGTTTTGGGCACGATGCGCTGTCCTGTCCTGTCGTCCGTGGCCCCACGGGGTGTGATGCGGGCGGCCCATGGGCTTGTATGAGGATGTGGCGTCGAGCATAGAGCCTGGACAACGTTGTCAGGTGCGCGAGAGACTGTCGACCGCTCTGCGCGGGACCGTGCCCCCACCACCCGGCCGGCCCGCTCGGGCCCATGGTTTTCGATCGTTCGACGGGGAGATCACACACTGATGCGCACCGACCTCGTGGCAGCGCTGGACATCGGCGGCACCAAGATCGCCGGCGGTCTTGTGGACGGCCGCGGACTGATCCTGGAGCGGGCCCAGCGCGCCACGCCCGCCCGGCAGGACGGCGAGACGGTCATGCGGGCCGTCGAGGAGGTGCTCGGTGAACTCGCGGCCTCGCCCCTGTGGGGACACGTCCGCTCCGTCGGCATCGGCAGCGCGGGCCCGGTGGACGCCTCCGCGGGCACCGTCAGCCCCGTGAACGTGCCCGGCTGGCGGGACTTCCCGCTGGTCGAGCGGGTCCGGGCGGCGACCGGGGGACTGCCCGTCGAGCTGATCGGCGACGGCGTCGCGATCACCGCCGCCGAGCACTGGCAGGGCGCCGCCCGGGGCCATGACAACGCGCTGTGCATGGTGGTCTCGACGGGAGTCGGCGGCGGCCTGGTCCTGGGCGGACAGCTGCACCCCGGTCCGACCGGCAACGCCGGGCACATCGGGCACATCAGCGTCGACCTCGACGGCGACCCCTGCCCGTGCGGCTCGCGCGGCTGTGTGGAGCGGATCGCCAGCGGCCCGAACATCGCCGGCCGCGCCCTGGAACAGGGCTGGCGACCAGGCCCGGACGGCGATGCCTCGGCCGCCGCGGTGGCGGCGGCGGCCCGGGCGGGCGACCCGGTCGCCGTGGCCTCCTTCCGGCGGGCCGCGCGGGCGCTCGCCGCCGGGATCGCGGCCACCGCGACCCTGGTCGAGATCGACATCGCGGTGATCGGCGGCGGGGTCGGCAACGCGGGCGACGTCCTCTTCACCCCGCTGCGCGAGGCCCTCGCGGACTACGCCACGCTGTCGTTCGTACGGCGGCTGACGGTGGTGCCCGCGCAGATGGGCACGGACGCCGGACTGGTGGGCGCCGCGGCGGCGGCACTGATCAGGGGTCCGGGGCTGGTGCGGCTCTAGGCTCTGCCGGTCGGCTCAGTCCGCGCCGGCCGAGACGCGCAGCAGGACCGTGCCATGGGCCGGGACGGTCGCCGCGATCGTCCCGGTGGAGTGGCCGTCGGTGTGCCGCCACAGGTCCCGCAGGGTGTAGAACCCGGCACCGGGCAGACCCACGGCGGCGGCGGTGGTGGTGATCCGCCGCGCGGCGCCGGACTCGTTGAACAGGGCGACAGCGCGGCTGCCGTCGGCCATCTCCTTGGCGATGACCCAGCGCCCGTCCGTGTCGTCGACGACCGTGCCCTGCTTGCCGAGCGGGTCCTGGTCGACGGCGATGACCTCCGCGTTGCCCAGGATGTCGAAGGTGGCGGGCGTCGCCTTGCGCAGGTCGGTGCCGATGAGCAGCGGGGCGGCCATCACCGACCAGAGGGAGAAGTGGGAGCGGTACTCGGTGTCCGTCATCCCGCCGTTGCCCACCTCCAGCATGTCGGGGTCGTTCCAGTGGCCCGGACCGGCGTACGGGGCGAGCGGGAGGTTCTGCTTGACGATCGACAGCATGGCGGGCCAGCTGTCGCTGATGTCACCGGTGGTGCGCCACAGGTTGCCCACGTCCGGGGCCCACTCCCAGGGCTTGTTCTCGCCCCATTCGCAGATGCTGTAGACGATCGGCCGCCCGGTCGCCTTCAGCGCGTCCCGCATCGTGGTGTAGCGCGCTACGGCGTCGACGCCGAGGTTGTTGCAGTTGTCGTACTTCACGTAGTCGACGCCCCAGTCGGCGAACTGCCGTGCGTCGCCGTACTCGTGGCCCAGGGCGCCCGGCATGCCGATGAGGTCGCAGGTGCGCAGTCCCGCGCTGGTGTAGATGCCGAGCTTGAGCCCCTTGGCGTGGACATAGTCGGCGACGGCCTTGATCCCGTGCGGGAACCGGACCGGGTCCGGGACGAGTTCGCCGGTCAGGCTCCGCAGCGGGAAGGCCCAGCAGTCGTCCAGGTTGACGTACCGGTAGCCCGCGTCCTTCAGGCCCTTGGCGACGATGAGGTCCGCGATGCCCTCGACCATCGCCTCGTCGAAGCCGGGCCCGCACTGGGTGGAGTTCCAGTTGTTAAAGCCCATCGGCGGGGTGCGGGCGAGGCCGTTGTCGAGGCCGGGCGCGGCGGTGGCGGCCGGGGCCGTGACGAGGCCCGCGGTGCAGAGCAGTCCGGCGAGCAGAACTCCGGCTGCTCTTCGGTGGGTTGTGCGGGTCGAGGATGTGCGCATGGTCGACGTTCCTCCAACTCGCTCGGGATCGGCGGGCGTTCACGGTAGAATGTGTCCGAGTGTGTTGGAAGGGGTACGGCCGGTGTGCCCGTCGCCGTGCGGACGTGTGCGCTTCGGTGCCCTACCGGTCGTCGCCGACGCGGCCCCAGCCGGGGAGCGGGGGCTGGGGCCGCGTCGGCGAC
>NZ_MUNF01000976.1 GCF_002154555.1 Streptomyces murinus | reverse complement strand
ACCCCCTCCCCCGGCCCGGGGTGGGCTGTACAGGAGCCTGCCCCGGGCCGGGGGAGGGGGTCAGCCGAAGAAGGCGGTCAGTTCGGCCGCGACGGTCTCGGGCTGTTCCTCGACCATGTAGTTGCGGGTGTTCTTGACCTCGACGACGCGTACGTCGCTGCCGCAGGTGGGCAGGACGCGGTTCATGTAGTCGTAGAACCCGCCGTAGGCGAGGCCGAGGACGGGCACGGACAGGGTGCCGTAGCCGCGGAAGTCGTCGATGTCCTGCTGGTAGGCCTGGAACCAGCCCTGGCTGGCGCGGATGGCTTCGGGTGTGTCGTACGCCTGCGCGTACACGTCGCGGTCCGCGGGCAGGACGGCGTCGGGGTTGACCAGGCTCAGGCCGAGCATGTAGTCGACCATGATGCGGTAGCGGCCGGCGAGTGCCTGTTCGGGGAAGCCGGGCACGATGTTGAAGGCGAGCCACCAGCGGTGCGGGGGTGTGTCCTCGGGCTTCGGCATCAGCCGGAAGTTCTGGTAACTGTCGTCGATGTGCGTGGTGTTGATGATGGCGAGGCGGTTGGTGGCCGCTTCGTGGTTCGCGGCGTAGGCGAAGGCGACCATGGCGCCGATGCCGTGTCCGGCGATGTTGATCCGTTCGTGGCCGAGGTGTTCGGCCAGGGCGCGGATGTCGGCGGCCATGCTCTTCTTCTCGTAGCCGGTGCCGGGGCGGCTGGAGCCGCCCATGCCGCGGATGTCGACCGCGACGACCCGGAAGCGTTCCGCGAGGACGGGCATCACCTTGCGGTACTCCCACCAGGTTTCCGGCCAGCCCGGCAGCAGGAACAGCGGTTCGCCCTGCCCGCCGGTGACGTAGTGCAGCCGCACCCCGTTGACGTCGGCGTACTCGCTGGTGAAGCCGCCCTCGAGGGACGCGGCGAGTTCCTCGTCGGACGGTACGTTCGTGCCCATCAGTGTGCTCTCCCTCGTTGCTGTGGTGCGGTGGGGGCGGCTCTGTCCGGGGGGCCCACCCCGGGACCGCCGTACCCCTCGGGTCCGCCGTACCCCTCGGGTCCGCCGT
>NZ_MUNF01000975.1 GCF_002154555.1 Streptomyces murinus | reverse complement strand
CGGCGACCTCGACGGCGACGGCCGGCCCGAAACCGCCGCCGTCGTCCACTGCGACAGCGCCATGGGCACCCCGCCCGACGGCGTCTACGTCCTCACCCGCGCCGCCGACGGCCACACCCCCCGCGTCGTCGCCACCCTCGTCGACCCCAAGGACCGGCTCACCGTCACCGACTTCGCCCTGCACAACGGCACCGTCAGCGCCACCCTGCTCGGCTACTCCTCCGACGCCGTACCCCGCTGCTGCCCGGACACGAAAACCCCGGCCGCATGGCACTGGAACGGCAAAGCCTTCCTGCGCACCACCCCGGCCGGGGCCCACAGCGTCTGAACGACGCCCACGTCCGAAAAACGCGGCTCAATCCGCGTCCGGACCATAAACCTCCACCCTGTCCAAAACCCTGCGCACATGGATGCACTCACCAGGACACTCCCTGGCCGAATCCACCACATCCGTGAGCAACGGCAACGGCACCGGCGTCACCGCCCCCGCCTCCTGGAGCAGCTCGTCGTCCGCGCCCTTCACATAGGCCAGACCGTCGATGTCCAGCTCGAACACCTCCGGGGCGTACTGGACACAGATCCCATCGCCGGTACACAGGTCCTGGTCGATCCACACCTCCAGCGCCTCACCGGCCGGGGCCTCCTGCTGCACGGTCACCTCTCCTGACATCGGTACGCCGCACCCCCCGCACGGCACACACCGGCCGGTGAGGCGCTGGAG
>NZ_MUNF01000974.1 GCF_002154555.1 Streptomyces murinus | reverse complement strand
GGCGCGGATCAGCGGGTCCTCGTACAGCCGCTCCAGGTCGGTCGGTTCGGCGCCGTGCCGGTTGTAGGCGATCGCCTCCAGGGTGTGCGGGCCGCGCGGCGAGGCGTCGATGAGCGCCCGCTGTCCGGGGGTGGGGAGCAGCGGCTGGACGGCACGGAAGCGGGGGTCGGCGGTGACCGGGAGGCCCAGGTGGAAGTCGAGCCCGTAGGGGGCGCGGACCCGGTCCTCGTACAGGTCCTGGATCGTACGGCCCGTCGCCCGGCGCACCACCTCGCCCGTCAACGCGCCGATGACCAGAGCGTGGTAGCCGAACGCGGCGCCGGGACGCCAGAACGGCCGTTGGTCGGCGAGGTGTTCGGCGATCGCGCGGTCGTCCGCCAGCTCCGCGCGGGTGAACCCGGCGTCCGTGCCGACCAGTCCGGCCCGGTGCGCGAGCAGGTCCCGCAGGATCAGCTCGCCCTTGCCCTCGGCCGCGAACTCCGGCCAGTAGTAACGGACTTTGCGGTTCAGCTCCAGCGTGCCGTCCTGCACCAGCAGCGCCGCGACCAGGTGGGCCGCGCCCTTGGTGGCCGAGAACACGCCGTACAGCGCGTCACTGGCTCCGGCCTCGCCCGCCCACAGGT
>NZ_MUNF01000973.1 GCF_002154555.1 Streptomyces murinus | reverse complement strand
TGAACGCCCTGTGGCAGGGCGGCGCCAAGGGCATCAAGGTCATGGACCAGCGGCTGATCTCCACCAGCGCGGTCCGCTGCGTCGGCAACACGCTGATCCTCCAGGGCCGCGTCTACTCACCGCCGTACAAGATCACGGCGATCGGGGACCCCGGGCGGCTCCAGCAGTCGCTCGCGGACAGCAAGGCGATCCAGACCTACATGGTGTACGTCAACGTCTACGGCCTCGGCTGGAAAGTCACCGACGACGGCACGGTGACTCTTCCGGGTTACTCCGGCACAGTGGACCTGCACTACGCGAAGCCCGTGCAGTAGCCGCCCGCCCAGGAGCCGCCGTGCGCCTGATCGTGAGGACCCTCAGCGAGCTGTGCATCACCGTGGGCACCCTGATCGTGCTCTTCGTCGCCTACGTCCTCTTCTGGACCGGCGTACGGGCCGACGGCGCCATGAACGACCAGATCGACCAGCTGCACAAGCAGTGGTCCACGGGCAGCGTGCCGGCCGCGACGACCACCACGGCCCCGGCGGACCCCGCC
>NZ_MUNF01000972.1 GCF_002154555.1 Streptomyces murinus | reverse complement strand
GGGTGGTGGGTGGCGGTTGTGGTGTGTGTCGCGGGGACGCGGTGGGCCGGTGACCGGGGTTCGGGTACCGCTTAGGCTGTCGGCATCCGCGATGGACACCGCCGTTCAGGCCTAAGAGAACGCCTCAGGGGGCAACCGCCATGACGACAGGTCGGCTCGGGCTGGGGACACCTCCCGGCCGCCAGGGGGGACAGGCCGTGCCGCCGAACGCGGCGTACTCGGGGCAGGTCGTGCATTTCCCGGATCCGGTGCGGGCGGCGCGGCATCCTGGTGGGGTGCGGGTCGACGAGCGGGGCTTTCCGGATTTCTCGCCGTATGCGCGGGTGGCGGTGGAGATCGCGGAGCCGCCGGAGGGTTTTGGTGTCGACGAGTTGCGGCTGACGGACTATGTGTCGGCGAACGCGGCGCTGGCGGCGTCGGGGCACGAGTGGTGGGACACGGTGCCGGATGTGGCGACGCCGCACGGCTGGACGTGGCATCACGTGGCGGGCACGCGGCGTCTGGAGCTGGTTCCGGTCGATGTGAAGGCGTTGCTGCGGCATCACGGCGGGGTGGCGACGGCTCCGGTGGACCACGGCAAGCGGGGTACGCGGCCCTTGCAGGAGACGCGGCCCGCGCATTTCGGTCTGCCGAAGTCGGGCGTGGCGGTGACCGAGGCGCAGGTGCAGGGTGTCGAGGAGGATCTGGGGTACCGGTTGCCGGGTGCCTATCGTGACTTCCTGAAGGCGGCGGGTGGTTGTGCTCCGGTGGGTACGGCGCTGCTCGCCGAGCTGGGGTTGCTGCTGGACCAGCCGTTCTTCACGGTGCGGGACGAGGCCGCGGTCAATGACCTGGTCTATGTGAACAAGTGTCTGCGCGACCACCTGACGAAGGACTATCTCGGGGTGTCGTTCGTGCAGGGCGGGTTGCTCGCGGTGAAGGTGAAGGGCGAGCGGCTCGGTTCGGTGTGGTTCTGCGCGTACGACGATGTGCGGGACGTGGATCCGTCGTGGCCGCCGGCGGAGCGGGTGGAGCGTCTGCTGCTGCCGTGCGGTGATGACTTCGACGCGTTCCTGTCCCGGCTGGCGGGTGATCCGCCGGAGTTGGAGACGGTGGCGAATCTGATGGTGGACGGCGGTTTCGCGCGTGTCGTCCCGGTGTCTTCCGGCCCGGTGGGGGAGTGAGCTGGCGATGGTGACGTACGCGCAGGCGCAGGAGCGCGCCGAGGAGTGGATCAACGGCGATGTGCCCGCGTATCAGCACCGTGAGGTGCGGGTGCGGGAGTTCGAGCTGGGGTTCGTGGTGTGGGGTGAGGACCGGGCGGAGGGGCCGCGGTCGGATGCGGGTGCGCAGCGGCTGGTGATCGCCCGGGACAGTGGTGAGGCCACGTTGTGGCCGGCGTTGCCGGTGGGTGAGGTGATCCGCCGGTACGAGGAGGAGTACGGCCGTCCTGACGGGCCGGAGGAGCCGGCGCCGGCGCCGGTGGCGGCGCGGCTGGATCTGAATCAGACGTCGTTCCTGCTGACTCCTCCGGAGTGGTTGCAGGAGGCGGCGGACAAGATGGGGATAGGGGAGCGACGGCAGCCGGCCGCGGATTCCGGTGCCTCGCAGGGGGCCGGGGTCGCGGGTTCGGGTGCGTCGGAGGGCTCCGGGGTTGCGGGTTCGGGTGCTTCGGAGGGTGCCGGGGTCTCGGCCGGGGGCGATCCGGCGCGGACGCTGGCCGGGCCTCCGCCGACTCCCGCGGCTCCTGCGGTTCCCGCCCCTGCGGTTCCCGCCCCTGCGGTTCCCGCGCCTTCTCCCGCTCCCGCCGAGGTGCCCGTAGGGGCGACCCCGTGGGCCGGTACGGACACGAACGGGGGCGCGGGTGAGGACGACGACCGTTCGGTGCCGTTGCCCGCGACGGTGTTCGCGCCCCCGCTGAGCGGTGCCGACGATGACGCGCCGCGGCCGCCGGTCTCGGTGCCGGACGCGAAGACGGCGCTGATGTCGGGCGGCAGCCAGTTGCCGCGTACGGCGATCGCTCCGGCGCTGGATCTGCCGAACGCGCCGGGCGCGCCGGGTGGTTCGCCGGTTCCGGGTGGTGCGCCGGGCTCGCCGCTGGGGAGTACGCCGCCTCCGCCGCCGGTTCCGGGTGCTTCGGCCTATGGCTATCCGCAGGCCCCGGCAGGCCCTGGGACTCCTCCTCCGGGCAGCACGCCGCCGCCGGGTGCGCCGGTCCACGGGTATCCGCAGGGTCCCGGTGCGCCGGTGCCGCCGGGCAGCACGCCGCCGCCGGCCGTTCCGCCGCAGGCTCCGGGTGGTCCGGTCGCCGGTCCCGGTGCGGGCGAGCGGCCGCTCGCGCCGAACGCCGGGGACATCGCGGACGCCGCGACGAGCAAGGCCGCGCCGCCGCCGAAGAAGGCGCGCGGCGGGGTGGGGGTGCCGCCTCCGCCGCCGGGCGCCCCGGGTACGCCGGGCGCGCGTCCGGGGAGTGTGCCGCCGCCGCCCGCGCCGGGTGCGTCCTCGGGCGGATACGTGCCGACGCGTCTTGTGTCCGCGATCGACCCGGAGGGCCTGGCGGGGCAGGACGGTACGGCGGGCGGTCCCGGCGGCGCGCCGTCTGCCCCCGAGCCGTCCATGACGCCCCCGGGCGATGTGCATCACGCGGCCACGATGCTGGCCGGCCCCGCTCAGATGGGTCCCGGTGTCCCGCAGCCTCCGGCGCCCCCGGGGATGCCGGGCGCGCCCGGCATCCCCGGG
>NZ_MUNF01000971.1 GCF_002154555.1 Streptomyces murinus | reverse complement strand
ACCCACCGTCGAACTGACCGTACGCCCCGCCCCGAAACTGGCCGCCGCCACCTCCCCCTGGATCCTGCTGCGGGCCACCCGTAGTTGCTGGGCGCTGCCCAGGTGGGTGCCGTCGGGTGTCCAGGCGTCGATCTGTTCGTCGACCCAGCCGTCGGCTCCGGCGGTGCGGGTGGTGGCCCGCAGCAGGATCCAGGGGGAGGTGGCGGCGGCCAGTTTCGGGGCGGGGCGTACGGTCAGTTCGACGGTGGGTACGACGGCGAGGGTGGACAGGATCGCCGCGTAGGAGGGGGCGAGGGCGTCCATCAGCAGGACGAGGCGGAGCAGGTCGGGGGCTTCGTCGTCCTCGGTCAGCCGTACCCAGGCGAGGAGTTCGGGCTGCGGGCCGCCGGCGTAGGGGCGGGCGGTGCCGACGGGGCGGATCTCCATGCTGGTGGCGATGGGTACGAACTCCGCGGGGATGGCGAACACTTCGCACTCGGCGGGGCCCGGTGCGGGCGGGGCCTGGGGGGTGACGGGCTGCCAGGTGTCCTCGCCGCGGCGGGCGAACACGGCGGTCGCCTCGATCGCGGTGCCCTTCTCGCTCTGGGCCTGGGCGCGGACCACGCTGAGGGTCCGTCCGGCCCGTACCAGGGCGCTGTCCACGGTGAAGCCGGGGTCGACGGGCCGGTCGAACCGGCCGGTGACGCTCTGCAGTTCGAGTCCGGGGGCGTGTTCGCGCATCGCGGAGGTCAGCAGGGCGAGGGCGAGGCCGCCGTGGAACCCGCCGAAGCCGCGCAGGTGCGCGTCCGCTTGCAGCCACCCGTTCACCGGTTTTCTCAGGAGGGCTCCCGGTGTCGCCCCGTCAGTGTTCAGCATGCGAAGACAGCGTCCCGTCCGAGTGTGTGGAAAAAAAGGGGGGGGTGTGCTGTCGCTGATACACATC
>NZ_MUNF01000970.1 GCF_002154555.1 Streptomyces murinus | reverse complement strand
GTCCCCCTCTCCGCCCTCCTCGCCCGCGACGACCTCGCGCTGCGCCAGCTCGCCGGTCCCACCGGCCCGGACGTCGTCATCCACTGGGCGCACACCTCCGAGATGGCCGATCCCTTCCCCTATCTCCTCGGCGGCGAACTGCTCCTCACGGCCGGGGTCCAGTTCCCCGACGCGCCGTCGCCCGACACCTTCTTCGACTCCTACGTCGCCCGGGTCGTCGCGGCGGGCGGTGCCGCCCTCGGCTTCGGGCTCGCCCCGGTGCACGACTCGGTGCCGGACGCCCTGGTCACCGCCTGCGCCGCCCACGGGCTCCCGCTGCTGGAGGTCCCGCCGGGGACCACCTTCTCGGGGGTGGCCCGCGCGGTGTGGCAGCTGATGGCGCAGGCCCGCCTCGCCGAACTGCGCCGGGTCACCGAGGCCCAGCAGAGCCTCGCCGCCGCCGCGGCCCACGCCGACCCGGTGCCGTCCGTGCTGCGCCGGCTCGCCCAGCGGCTCGGCGGGCACGCGGTGCTCTACGGCCCCGACGGCACCGGGATCGCGGCGGCCGGCCGGTCCCCCGCGCCCGCCGTCACCGAGGCCCTGCGGAAGCTCGCGGCGGTGGTCCGCCCGGCCACCCCGCCCGGAC
>NZ_MUNF01000969.1 GCF_002154555.1 Streptomyces murinus | reverse complement strand
AGGGCCCCTACGAGAAGTTCAGCCCCCACACGGGCTCCGCCGGCATCGCCCTCCAGGACCGCGCCATGATGGCCGAACTCCTCCCCGAACTCGCCGACCCCGCCGACGGCCACCGCTCCCTGGTCGTCCTGCGCGTCGACGACCTCGACACGTACTGCGCCGACATCACCGCCCGCGGCGCCACCCTCCTCCAGCCCCCCACCCCCCTGACCGACCGCATGCGCGTCGCCCACCTCAAGGACCCCGAGGACAACCTGGTGGAACTCCAGGAGTGGCTGCTGCTGCGGGGCTGAGGGAGCGGCAACCGCCCCTCGGCGGGCGCCGTTTCGAAGGAACCGGCACGCCGAACGGGTGAGTGCTCGGGCTCGGGCTTCCGTCCGGCGCTCCGCAGGTGGCACTCTGCCGTGCATGGGGGCATTCCTGTGGGTTCGGGCGCGGATGGTCGCTGTTGCCGGGATCGTCGTCGCGGCCGGTGTCGGTGTCGTGGGGTGCCAGTCGGATGTGCTCGGGACGGCCGGGGTGGCCTACACCACCGGGACGATGGCGAGCGCGCGGCTGGAGCAGGCGGACGTGGACGTCAGCTGGCTCAACTGCGTGGGTGATCAGGGCGGGAGCGCCGGGGCGACGGTCGCGCCGGGGCAGAGCGCGGTCGTCTCCGTGGACTGCCAGGGCGAGACCAGGGGCCGCGGGCGGATCACCGTCAACGGAGAGGTGACCCGGGCCGTGGACGGCGCCTGTGTGCGGGGCGATCTGCGGGCCAGGGTCGGCGGCAGA
The DNA here is from genome assembly GCF_002154555.1 of Streptomyces murinus. Classification (GTDB taxonomy): domain Bacteria; phylum Actinomycetota; class Actinomycetes; order Streptomycetales; family Streptomycetaceae; genus Streptomyces; species Streptomyces murinus. Next base: position 1,350 of record NZ_MUNF01000969.1, on the reverse strand, counting down.
CAGGTGTTCCACGTCAGCGGGCTCGGCGACTGCTCGGCCGCGCCGGGACCGACGTACCGCCCGCCCAGCTACCCGCCCGTCGGCGCGCAACCCGCCGTCACGGTCACCGTCACCCGGACCCTCTGGTGCCAGAGCGACCCCAACTGCCTGCCCGTGGCGGGCAAGTGATCGAAAAGGGACCCGCGGACGGCGACCGCTGCGTAAGGTGACGGGGTGACTCAGGGCGCTTCGACAGGAACCTCCGGCTACCTCCGATTCCCGCACCTGCACGGCGACCTGGTGACATTCGTCGCCGAGGACGACGTGTGGCTCGCCCCCCTCGAAGGGGGCCGCGCCTGGCGGGCCAGTGCCGACAACATCCCGGTGGACCACCCCCGTATCTCGCCCGACGGCACCACCCTCGCCTGGACCTCCACCCGCGACGGCGCCCCCGAGGTACACATCGCCCCCGTCGACGGCGGACCGGCCAAACGCCTCACCCACTGGGGCAGTTGGCGCACCCAGGTCCGCGGCTGGACCCCCGAGGGCCAGGTCCTCGCGCTGAGCACCACCGGCCAGCCCAGCCCGCGCCGCACCTGGGCCCGCGCCGTCCCCCTTGACGGCGGCCCCGCCACCACCCTGCCGTACGGCCCGGTCGGCGACGTCGCCCACGGCCCGCACCCGGTGCTGCTGTCCGCCCCGATGGGCCGCGAGGCCGCCTGGTGGAAGCGCTACCGCGGCGGCACCGCGGGCAAACTGTGGATCGACCGCGACGGAGACGGCGAGTTCACCCGGCTGCACCAGGAACTCGACGGCAACATCGAGTACCCCCTCTGGGTCGGCGACCGCATCGCCTTCCTCTCCGACCACGAGGGCACCGGCGCCCTCTACTCCTCCCGCGCCGACGCCTCCGACCTGCGCCGGCACACCCCGATCGACGGCTTCTACGCCCGCCACGCCGCCACCGACGGCACCCGCGTCGTCTACACCGGCGCCGGCCGGCTCTGGCTCCTCGACGACCTCGACGGCAGCGCCCCGCGCCCCCTGGACATCCGCCTGGGCGGCCCCCGCGTCGACCTCCAGCCCTTTCAGGCGAGCACCTCCCACTGGTTCGGCTCGGCCGCCCCCGACCACACCGCCCGCGGCAGCGCCGTCGGCCTGCGCGGCACCGTCCACTGGGTCACCCACCGCTCAGGACCGGTGCGCGCCCTCGCCGCCGAACCCGGCGTCCGCACCCGGCTGCCCCGCACCTTCCGCGCCGACGGCGAGGAATGGGTCGTCTGGGTCACCGACGCCGAGGGCGAGGACGCCCTGGAGTTCGCCCCCGCCACCGGCCCCGCCCTCGGCGTCGGTGACCCAGACGACCCATTC
>NZ_MUNF01000968.1 GCF_002154555.1 Streptomyces murinus | reverse complement strand
TCGACGCCGAGCCCGGGCCCGGACCGGGGCGGGGCCGGGAGCGCGAGCGGGTGCTGATCGTGCCCGGGGCGCCCGGCGTCGGCAAGTCCGCGTTCCTCGGACAGGCGCTACGGCGACTGCGGGAGTCGGGGGCCCGGGTCGGGGCCGTGCTGCGGCTGACCGGGAGCACCGTGGCGGAGGTCCGCGACCGGCTCGAAGGGATGGCGGTGAGCCGGGTGCCCGGAGGGGAGTGGGGAGCGGATTCCCCGGAGTCGGCCGAGCGGATCCTCGTGGTCGCCGACGCGCTCGACGAGGCGCGGGATCCCGTGCCGACGGCCCAGTTGCTCCTGGCGGCGACGGAACACCCCCGGGTCTCGTTGATCATCGGCACCCGCAGAGCACCGGGCGACGACGGTGATCCCGAGGGCGCCCGGATCGATCTGCCGACGGTGCTCGGCTCGCACACCGGCAGGGCGCGGGTGCTGGAACTCCTGCCGGACCCGGTCGCGGCTGGTGCCTACGCCGCCGACGGGGTGCGCAGGGCGCTGGGAGAGAGCGCCGACGCGCTGCCGCAGGGGGCCGACCCCGGGTGGGCGGCGGTGGTGGTCGAGACGGTGCGGGCGGCCGTCGAGCGGCATGTGCGGGAGGGGGACTGGCAGTTCCTCCAGGCGGCGTTGCTGGTGCAGGAGATCGAGGGGAATCCGGGGGTCCTGTCATCGGACCCCGAGGCGTGGCAGGCGCTCCTGAAGCTGCTGGACAGGGACCGTTCCGGGCTGTTCGGGGCGGCCGTGGCGCGTATCGCGGCGGAGATGCCGATGGCGCTGCCGTTCCTGCGGGCGCTCGCGCTCGGTCATGGCCGGGGGTTGCCGCGTGCGGACGGGATCTGGCTGCGGGCGGCGAGCGCACTGGCCGGGCAGGGCGGGCGCGCGTCGGACGAACGGACGCTCACCGAGTTCCTGGGCAAGGCCGCCGCCTATGTGCTGCTGGACGGCGAGGACCGGCGCAGTGTCTACCGGCTGGCCCATCGCACCTATGCCGAGCGGCTGGCCGTCGAGGTCACCGCCGAGCAGCGGCTGGCCATGCTCACCGCCCTGCTGGAACTGGCCGCCGACCAGATCGCCGAGGGCCGGCCGCCGAGCCCGCACCTGGAGAGCCGGCTCGCCGAGTACGCGGCCGACTGCGGCGCCCCGGGATGGCGGCAACTTGCAACGCACAGAGGTGTGTTGGACCGGCTTCGGGTCGCGGCGCTGTGCGGGCTCGCGCTCGCTCCGGGGCGCCGCGGCGGCGGCACGGTCCCGACCGACCTGCCCATCGAGATCCTGGGCACGGTCACCTCGGCGCATCTGATCGAGCGCTCCACCGCCGCCGACCGGCCCGGACTGCGCCAGCTCGGCGGGCTGCGGGCCTGCGGTGAGCCGCACCCGGCCGGGGACGGCGGGGCCTGGGAGGTGTGCTGGGGCGCGGTGCGTCGTACGCCACCGCATCTCCAGCTCGACGCGGGGCAGATGGTCACCGCCGTCGCCGCGCGCCCCGACCGGCCATGGCTGGTGAGCGGCGCCCGCGACGGCTCGGTGACCCTGTGGGAACCCTGGCGCACCCATGCCCCGGTCCTGCTGACACGCGGGTCCGACAGCCCGGTCACGGCGGTGGCGGCGAGCGACGCGCCGGGGGCGGCCGACGGCGCCTCGGGGACGGCCGGCGCTGCGCCGGGCGGGGCGGGTCCGGGCCTGGTCGTATCGGCGCATGAGGACCGCACGCTGCGGATCTGGCGCCCCGGCGCCGAGACCGATGCCTGTGCGGGCGAGCGGGTCGTGGAGGCGCCCGAGCCGGTGTGGCAGCTGGTGGCGCTGCCCGATGGACGGTTCGCGGTGGCCGGCGAGACGGGCCGGGTGGCGGTCCTGGACCCCGGCGCGGACGGGGAACCGGGAGGCGCGCGGCTGACACCCGCGCCGGGCGCGCCCGGCAGCGATGTGGTCGGCCTTGCGTCGGTCACCGGGCCCGAGGGGGAGCCCTGGCTGGCGGTGGCCGAGCGGGCCGGGGATCTCACCCTGTGGGAGGTGGCCGGGGCGGCGCCGCGGCTGCTGCACACCATGAGCCTGCGGCGTCCGCTCGCGGCGCTCACCGCGATGGCCGGTGCGGAGCTGGCGGTGGCCTGCGAAGACGGTTCGTTGTGGCGGTGGGACGCGTCGTCCGAAGGGCATGCGGCGGTGGAGCGGTGGAACATCCCGGGTCCGGCGTCCAGGGCGGGAAGCTCCACGGCGCTCGCCGGATGGCAGGGAGCGGACTCCGGCCGGACGGTGCTGTGGGGAGACCCCGGGGGCCTGTGGGCCATGACGGTGGACCAGCCCCGTCGACCGGTCGGAGGCGGGGCGGGCGCCGGGGTCCGTGCCCTCGTGGTGCTGGCGGGGCCCGACGGGCGGCGGGTGGTGGCGGCCGCGGCGGAGCGGGGTCCGGCCATCCACTTCTGGGACCCCTCGGCGCATCTGACCGGCGCGGCGCGGGGCGCCGAGGTGCCGTTCGGCCGGATCATCGGGATGCACCGGTACGTCACCGAGGAGGGGGCCGAGGCGTTGGCGCTGTGTCATGAGGTGCGGACGTCGGGGCGGACCGAGAGGGTCGTACGGGTCCTGGGGGCGGACGACGGCCGGGAGTTGACCGGGGAAGCGGGCCGGGCGGGCGGCCACCCGGGATGGGACGGCACCGAAGGCCGTCGGCCCGAGACCGTGACGCATGCGCACCAGGGCGACATCAGCGGCTTGGTGGCGCTGCGCGGGGCGTCGTACCGAGGGATGTGGGCGAGCGCCGACGACGACGGCGAGATCCAGCTCTGGGCCACCGGTCCGCAGGCCGCCCGGCGCCTCACCCCCGGCCACCGCATCCGGCTCGGCTCCCCGGTCCTGGGCCTGTCGGCGCTCTCCGGCGGGCGGCTCGCGGTGGCCTTCAAGGACGGCGTGGTCGTCCTGTCCGTGGCGGCGGCGGAGACCCGGGAGCGGGACACCGGCGCGGCCGAGAGCTCCAGTCCCAGGGACGACGAGACGGGGGACCAGGATGGATGAGCCATGGGCGGATCTGGACGTGGAGTTCCAGATCAAGGACCTCTTCACCGGCGGGCGGGCGGTCTACGCGCCGGAGGGCGGCGGCTGGGAGCTCGACGGCGCGGTCGAGCATGTCATCGACGGATGGCTGACCCGGTTCGTGCTGCGCGCCCCGCACGGCGAGGAGCCGCCCCGTGAGGTGTCGCTCTTCCATGGAGTGGACGATCTCGCGGGCGAGTTGTGGGACCACGAGGTCCGGAATCTGCTGCGGCTGCGGATGCTGGGGCATCCCGCGCTGCCGGAGATCGTGGACGGACGGTTCGACAAGACGAACCGCGTGGCGTTCATCATGACCCGCAAGGTCGGGGGACCGCTGGCGGAGCAGGACTGGGCCGATGTACGGGAGTGGGTCGGCAGATACCCGGTCGTGGCGTTCGAGCAGTTCAGCCTGCTGGTGGACGCCCTCAGCCAGCTGCACGGCACCCGGATCGTGCACCGCAATCTGACCCTCGGCGCCATCAGACTGGCCATGGAGCCGAGCCGGCCGGAGCGCGCGGCCCTCGCCCTGACCCGGTTCGAACTCAGCGCCCTGCTCAAGAACTTGCTGCACCACGTCGCCGGACCGGACGACCATCGCTCCCAGGACGTACGGGAGTTGTTCCTCGGCGCCG
>NZ_MUNF01000097.1 GCF_002154555.1 Streptomyces murinus | reverse complement strand
GGCGCGACGGCGGCGGGCATCTTCACCTCCAGCGGTGAGAAGGAAGGCCCCTACCATCCCGACCCGCCCCTTTGGCGGGACATCCCACCAACTGCCCCAAATACAGGGCAGATTCTGCCCGCTGGCCGTCTGTTGGTCACATGGCCACTCCCCCGACCCGGCTTTCCCCGGAGGAAGTCCGTGCCGAGTTGTTGCGGCTCCGCCAAGGCCCCGCTCTCGGCCACCCCGGAGCCGTCACCGCGCTCAGCGTTCCTCTGAAGACGCTGCTGCTCGCCCGGACCCCGACGCTGTCCCACACGGCGAGCGAGACCACACGTCTGGTGGCCGCCTTGCGCAGGGCGATCGACGCGCTGACCCCGCACGAGCGCCGCTATGCCGCCGCGGACTTCAACCTGCTGGGTGAGCACTCCTGGCCGACGCTGACCGAGCGGCAGGAATCCCTCGCCAGGGTGCTGGGCTGCTCGGCCAAGACCGTACGCCGTCACGCTGGACAGACACTGGACACGCTCGCCCTGCTCATCTCCGACGGCAGCTACGTCACCGAGACACCCGCACCGGCCAGCGCCGCCCCCGCCACCGGGACAGCCCCGGACGACGGGACGAGTCAGTTCTTCGGCATCACCACCGGCTCCCGCGTGGACGTGCTCTGCTCCGCCCTCCCCGTCACCGACCGCCCCAGGCAACACCCCAGCGACCCGCTGTACGCCAGATACGCCGGCTTCGCCGACCTGGACGCGCTGTTCTACGTCCGCGTCCACCTGGCCCAGAGATTCCCTGCGGCCACCATCCGCGACTTCCACCCCGGCGAGTACTACAACGCCGAACCCGACAGCCTGATCATCCTGGGCGCCCCGAACCGCAACTCCGCGTACGCCGAGTTCGGCCCCCACCTGCCCTACCGCTTCACCCCGCCCCCGGATCCGGCTATCACCTTCTCCGACGGCCAAGAGATCCGCCTGGCCCCTCTATGGGCACCCGAGGGCGAACTGCTGGCCGACCTGAGCGTGATCACCCGCCTCACCCTCGACCAGGGCACCACCGTGGTCCTGATCGGCGGCTGCCTCACCCTCGGCGTCCTCGGCGCCGCCAAGTGCCTGCTCAACGGGGAGCGCGGCCGTCGCAACACCGCGTACCTCGACACCGCAGCATCCGGCGGTGACCTCGTCGCCGTCACCACCACCCGCAAAGTCGGCGGCATCACCGACACCCCCGATCTGGCCGCCACCGAGCCCCTGCTCCTGCTCACCCGGGACCCGGCGGGCAACTTCACCACCCGCCTGGACAACACCGCCCGCTACACGATCGGACAGCCGACCCAGAACCGGTTCCACGCCGGGCAGTGCACTCCGGGTGCCGGGTGGAGAACGTGACCGTCCGGGCGCCCGAAACCTTGCCCAGGGCGCTCAAGAGGACTTGCTGGCCCAGTAGTCCTTCAGCATCTCCCCAGGCCAGGACGGCTCCCGCACGGGTCCCCGCGGTCCCATCTCCTCGAAGTACGGCGACAGGTCATAGATCTTCGTGCCGACGACGGCGTCCAGGTCGGTCACATGCAGCCTGAGCCCGTCGACCTTCAGGAGCCGGGGGAAGCTCTGCGCGAGCTGGTTGGGGCGTCGGTGATTGCGGTGCGCGAACGTTCCCGTGGCCGGCCAGTCCGGGTTCCCCCTCGGACTGCGCGCGTGATACTCGACGTCACTGGGCGATGCCTTGTCGAAGTGCCACACGACCACCAGGTGCGAGAACTCGTCCAGTCCCTGCACGGAGTCGAGAGGGAACTCCGAATCATCGAGCTGGATCACGGACTCGACGCCACCCCAGTAGTCATCCGCCACCTCGGTGCGCCCTTCGACCACCGTTCCGACCGGCCTGATCTCCAGCACCACGGCACCAACCCTCCGACTCGCCCTTAACGACGCGCCTGATCAATCTACTTGGGCGAGATACGTGGCCGCGCGGGCATCGAGAGCGCTGACTGCGCGGATCCCACGCTTGCGATAGGGCGACAGCAGGTGCCGCATGTCGACCACCGTCTGCCGGGCCCGACCGGAGTAGATGCCGTCTTCCATCGCGTCCAGAACACTGGTCCAGGTCGCACACGCCTCCTCGACTGCGCCCTGGGCGATCTGGGTCGCGCCCATGTACCCGAGGGTGACGGCATGGGTGCGCCGGAACGCCGCCCCGCGCGTCCGCACAGACCGCCGGAACTCCTTGACCGCACGCTGATGGTCGCCGAGGTCGCGCAGGGTGCAGGCGGTTTCATGGGCCAGGGAAGCCTCGCCGAAGAAGAACGTCCGGTCCGGCTCCCGGATGCCGTCGTGGGCGTTCGAGAGATCGTCCTCGGCCCGCAGCAGCGCTTGGGCGGCTTCCTGGCGGCGGTCGTTGGCGGCCAGGGTGCGGGCGTGCACCACACCGAGCAGGGCTCGCTCGCGCGGGGTGGCGGCCGCGTATCGCTGGCCATGCACCGACGCCTGGGCGATCTGGAGGGCTTCGCGCCGGAACCCGAGGTCGAGCGCTTGGTGCGCCATCGCCCGCAGGATGTGTCCGCTCAGGGGAGCGTCGCCGGCCCGTGCCGCTAGTTTCACCGCGGTGTTGAAGCGCTGGAGTGCCACGGCATGTTCGCTGTTGTCGAAGGCCATCCAGCCCGATACGTAAGCCAGTTCCGTGGTGGCGGAGAACATGGCTCGACGGCTCTGATCGTCGGTGAACCGCCCGCGGAGGAAGTCCAGGGCCTCATGACGCAGGTACTCGTCGACCGCCCGACGTCCGTGGCCGCCACCGCGCCGCTGGTCCATGCGCGAGAACGCGAGAGTCAGCTCCCGAACGGTCTCGACATCTCCCTGACCGACACGTTTACCCGCGGCTCCCGCGTCCGCCGGCGGTCGGGACATCGCCTCCCACCACGTCTCGTCCGGGAGGGCCAATGCCGCGGCGGAGTAGACCCCGTTCCTCAGCAGCCGACGCCGGTCCGTGTCCAATCCGCTCCCCAAATCCTTCAGCGCGATCAAAGGGTCGACGTGCCAGTCCAGTGCTCCGTGCGCCGGTGGGGTGGAAGCCGCCAGCCCGGCCGCCTGGGGCGTGATCTCACGCTTCAGACGACGGGACAGCGCCTCGCACAAGATAGCGGGCGCGATGCCCGACGGGCGCACTCCGCCCACCCACATGCTCACGTGCGAGCGCCCGATCCTGGAGTTCTCCCGTACCTCGCCGTTCAGCGTCTCGGCGGCGACACGGTTGTACGCGGTGGCCGTCTGCGCCCGTGTCCAGCCGGCTTCCAGCAAGAGCGCGGCTAACCGCTCGTTCCTCTCGCGCGCCATCCTGTGCCCCCAGCGTTGAAAGCGATCTCCGACCAGGTTGTCCGGCCCGCTCTAGTAGCGGCAGGGCGGAACCAGATACGTGTCCACCGTAGATGCGGGCCTGCCGTTGGGTATGCGTAAAACTGCGGAACGTCACTCAGTGGTGGCTCCGGATGGGCAGGGCCACCACGTGGCGGCTCGCCGCCGCAGCACCGGGTTACGGACCCCTCCTCCCATCGCGTCCGCGACGACATCGGCACTTTCCGCCTGATCCCGCGCCGGATTCCGGTGGGGACCGTCCGCAGGACCCCCGTGGACGATCTTTGACCACGTTGACCATCCCCGACCTCTTGGCCCCATGCCGGGCTCCCGGGTTAAGCGGTTCGCTCTTGTAGAGCCAGCTACTCGAACGAGCGGAGCACCCGCATGCACCTCTCTACTGGCGAACACGGCGCCCAGTCTCCAGCCGAGTTCCAGGTCACCATGCCCCCGTCTCCGACATGCGCCGGCCAGGCAAGGCGTATCGCCGATGCGTTGATGCGGAAGTGGGCTGTCTCCTCGCTCTTGACCGGCGACGTCCGGCTCGTCGTGTCCGAACTGGTCACCAACGCCTTCCTGCACAGCGGCACCGACGTGATCACCTTGTCCATGGCGGTCCAGGGCGGCGTCCTCCGGATTGACGTACGTCACCACGTGACCAGGCACCGGCCCATTCTCCGCAGGCCCCGCGATGACGACGAGCACGGCCGTGGCCTGCTGCTCGTGAAGGCGATCGCGGACAACCGACAGGGGACCTGGGGAGTCAGCTGCGACGGCACCACCACCTGGTGTGAGCTGAGCGTGGCGGTGAGCCGATGACGCACGCCGCTCTACGGGACCAGGCCGGATGCCGCTCACCCCTGCCGGTACGGGAGAAGGACCCCACCGTCCCCGCTGCCCCTGCCGAACCATCGCTCGGTGTGCAGGGCTACCAGCAGGTACTGGAAAAGATGCGTGGCTGGACCCCGGTGGACTGGGACTCCGTGTTCGACGGCCTCGACACGATCTTCGGTGACGAGGTCAGCCATCACGCCGTCGGCGCTCTCAGACCGAGGAAGTGCAGCGTGACCGCGCCTGATTACGAGGCCCCTGTCGAACTCGCACAGCGCTTCCGCGTGGCAATCACCCAGCTCGTGCACCGGGGCCGACGAGACGAGGTCGAACGAAAGCATCCGGACGCCACCGGGTTGATCGAACGGGCTCGCGCACTGCAATCGGAACGGTTGCCCGCTGACCCGCGGCAGGCACTGGGGTTCCTCCGGCGGCTGGGCGAGGTCACGCTCGAACTGGCCGATCGCCTGGAGAAGGCCGGCAGTGTCACCGGGCTGGTCGAGACGTCAGAGCTGATCGAATGATGACCACGACCACGCCGGTGCTTCGCCAGCACGCTGGCAGTCTTCGCTCTTCCGGCGCCGTACGACTACGAGCACTACTGGGACCGCGAGCCCTGGGATCTGGACGGCGTCGTGGCCGTCACCGCGGAAAACAGGGACTTGGTTACGCCCCGGCGGACACCTTCAGCCATCACCGCCAGCCGGAAGACGCGGAGACAGCGCGGCTATGGGTCCCGGAGCAGGAAGCGGGACCCACACTCCAACCACCTCAGCGGATCGGAAACTGGACATGACGCAAGAGATCGTGCATACCGTCACTGTCACCGGTGACCATGTCCGCCGTGGTGATGTGATCAGTGTGGGCGGCATCCCTCACGCTGTGGCCGACGTGCGCGAGGTCAGCGGACAGCGCAAGCTGCTTCAGTTCGAGGACGGCAACGCTTACGTCCTGTCCCGGGCGGTGATCATCGAGGTCACCCGCGTTTACGTGCCCCGCCGCGCCACCACGGCGGCACAGCGGAGGGGTGCCACTCCGGGCACGGCTGGGGCTTCGGTGCAAGCTGCCCAGAGGCGTACTTCCTGGCGAAATTTGCGAGGGGACTGAACGCCCGGGCTGGCCACCGCGAGTTGGGGCCAGCCGGGCGTACAACGTCCGAGCGTGACGCTGCTGAACAACCGGTCGGCTGTTGGTCGGTTTCACCGCAGCAGGGTGTGGAGCAGACCCACCACAGCCAAACCCACGAGAAGCGCGACCCCAACGGCAGGGTGCAGGAAGGCGATGTACGTACCGGTGGCGCCAGCCAGCAGCAGTACAGCGGTGCGGGTGTCCAGACCGTTCATGACGAACTCCAAGGGCGGGTGAGACACGGCCCTTCCGTGTCAGGCTGCACCTTGCGACACACGAGGCTTAGCTCCGCAACTCTCGCGAAAATCCGCATCCAGGCGCGGCACACGACCAGTTCGGAGGGCGTGCCGTCCGGACAGGTCCGGGTTGGGCCCGGATAGTTTGCCTATGGCGCCGATCAGCTGTCGGAGCCGTGCCAGCGGCCCTCAGCGGGCACAGCACGTACACGGCCGCCCCGCCGCCACAGCACTGGCAAAGTTCGCCACCCCGTGCACCTACCCACAGTCGGCCAGCGGATCGTGTTCCCTCACGCCGGCGCCGAGGTGACCTCGCCGCCGCCGAAGCAAAGCGCGCCGAGGAAGCCGTCCCTGGACAGCAGGTCACGCGCGTCGATCTCGAAACGCTGTGATGCATGGCATCCAGCAAGTGAGTGGGGCAAGCCCTCGAACCGCCGCTGGGGAACCACATCTGGTCAACGTTCCAGAACTCCGACCCCCCGGAGGTGAGGAGTGCGAGCGGGCCGGGACGATCAGATCCTACGGGTGCACGCACTTCCACTGGCCGACCATGACCAGCAGTAGTCTCACGATCACGGGCCCTCCCGCCCAGCACGGACGGCCGGCCCATCATCGGAATCACCCGTCCGAAAATCGGCCACGGCAGCCCAACTAGCGCATGCCAGCCTGCAGTTGAGGGCCGCCGGTTGTCAGTGCCGACCGCTACCGTCGATTGCTGTGCCGAGGAGTACCCGGCCCCGTCTGGGGGTGCACCTGCCCCCTCTCACTGCCGAGGACCGCCCGTGACCTACGTACGCCCCCACTACCGCCGCGACGGCACCTTCGTCAAAGGCCACAACCGCCGCACCAGGCCGCGCACCGCACAGCCCGGTGCGACTGCCCGACACACAACCGCGCAGCCCCGCCCGGTACCCGCGACCACGCCGACAACCTATGTCCGCCCGTACTACCGCTCCGACGGGACTCGAGTAGGCGGGCACCATCGGTCCATCCGCCCACGCACCGTCGCCGTGGCGGCGGGCACCGGAGGCGGAGGTCTCGTGCTGCTCCTGGTACTGCTGGCCCTGGCCGGCGGGCCGGGGACCACTACGAAGGCACCGGCCAGCACGACACCGTCGCAATCGACATCGACTCCAGCCATTCACCACCGGTAGCGCTGTTCGACAAGCGCTCGTCCCGTCTGACGGGCTCCACGCGGCGAGCGCACTTCCGGGGCCTCGGACAGGCGTGCCGTCCGGGCCCCGGTGCCCTCGAAGACCAATCCGTGCGTTCGTTCAGTGATGCGGGCAGCCACGCACCTACCTGCAACTGATCGGATCCACCCGTCACTCGGCTCCAGCCGGATGGCGCTCATTGCACCCGCAAGCGGGGGCATGCTGGCGACGTCCGCCCGGAGACGGACAGCCCCCCCGCACCGAGCAGGTGAATCCCCGCGGAGCACCAGCGCACGAAGGCGTGCCCAAAGCGTGCCCGTACGAGTGGACAACCCCGGTGAACAACGGTGCCAGGCGCCTCCTCATCGCGACGAACCAAAAAGCATTTGCCCAGTTCAGACGGCGTGCTCGGGTCCAGGCGCCGTCGCTTCCCAAGCTGAGAGCGCGAGTTCGATTCTCGTCACCCGCTCCATGAGAAACCCCCAGGTCGGTGGCCTGGGGGTTGTTTGTTGTCTAGACCAATTTGGAGCGGGCGCGCCCTCCGCGGGGGGCGTACGTGGTCAATTTTCTCGCCGGTTCCGGCAAGGCAGCCTCACAAGCCTTCGCGGGCAAGGGACGGAACGAATTCTCCGCCGTGAACGGGATCCCTTCGTTTCTTACGCCGTTTCTTATGCGGAATGCCGCACGGTGCAGAGCGGCGAGGCGAGAGGTCACCGGCTCTTCAGCGCCGTGGCCGGGGTCCGGTACAGGGCGAGGGCGCGCGGGGCGGCCCCCGTCCTGTATCCAGGAGGCTCATTCACGTCAGTGAGTCTTCGGCATGCCGAAGCGGAATGCCGCGAAGTCGGCCGGGTACTCGCGCGCCTTGCGGGTGTTGAGCCACAGGCGCAACAGATCACGGCGGCGGCCCGGCTGGTCCTCGAACGCCGTACGGCCGTGCACCACAAGGTTGTTGTTCAGCAACTGGATGTCGCCCGGCTGGAGTTTCATCGAGATCTGGTGCTCGTCCATGGCACCGATCTCCTGGAAGAGCCGGAGGGCGTACCGCTCGATGTCACTGAGCGGAATCCCGGACCGCGCGGTGGCCGACTCGATGTACTGCGCCATGTAGAAGCGGCAGCTGAGCTGGTCGTTGAAGTAGCCGTACACGGCGTTGCGGTAGTACGGCACCTCGTCGGTCGCCTCTTCGGCCCGTCGGTCGTAGACGAAGCCGCGATAGTAGATGCCGAGTAGCTCACGATGGTGGGCGAGCAGGTAGTTGTAGATCGTCATGGAGCTGGCCAGCGTGCTGACCCCGCCGTTTCCCGCGTTGCGCAGGCACAGCAGGCCCACGATGTCGGCGCTGTCGGTGTGGAAAGGCAGCGCGGAGCGGGTCCGGTAGGCGCGGGTCACGGTGTTCGGGTCGTCGAGGTCGCCCTCCGAGTGGTCCTTGACATGGGCCATCAGATCGCCGGCCGCATTCTGTGACACCGGTACGCCGAGGTGAAGCCCGATGCCCCAGTAGATCAGCTTGGCATCCTCCAGCGACCACTTGTCGACCGGAAGACCGCGCAGCACGCTGAATCCGCGGCCGAACTCCAGTTCGTCCACGATCGCTTCGAGCCGCCTGCTGAGAGTGGGCAGGGGAAAGTGGTCCACGGAGAGTTTCGCGAGCGGCTCTCCGCACTGCTTCGCGGTCCCCAAGGCGCTTTCCAGTTCAGCGATTTCCCGCTCGTCGAGGACCTCCGTCCAGGAGCTCGGATCGGTGAAGTCGCTCGCCTGCCAGACTCCAGGTCCGGTGACCGGTTCGGTGCGTATGAAGTGGTGGGAATGCGGGGGCAAAAGATCTCTCCGATCTCGTCATGCGGCGATTCACGCCGACTGCGCAACTTCCCGCGCGACCGTACGGTTTGAACGCAGGTCGATCATGGTGGTAGCCGACCTGAACGTCAAAGCTACAGAAGGGTGTTGATGCTCCATCAGGGCAGCGGGTAGGGTTCCGATGTCCTACCTCAGGCGTGTGCGGTCCGGCCCGCCCGACCATCGATTCCCGAGCCGTGGCGACGTTGACTCACCATCCTGGTTTCACCACGAAGACAGTCCGTGCCAGCTCCGGGCACACATAGCCCGACCTCACCCGATGCGTAGAACTCGCCCTGGCCCTGCCGCGGGTCGGCACCGGCCCATCACGGAGAGACAGTGATCATGCTCCCCCGACGGATTCCTGCCCTCACCCTCAGCGCTGCCCTGGTCACGGTCACGCTGGCCGGCTGCGGATCGGGGGCCGACCGGCACTCCACCGACGCTCTCACCGTCGGACTGGTGGCCGAGCCCGCGACGCTGGACTTCTCCACCACGGACGGCGCGGCGATCCCGCAGGCGCTGCTGGGCAACGTGTACGAGGGCCTGGTCCGGATCGATCAGCAGGGCCGAATACAGCCCGGGCTGGCGAAGAGCTACGACCGCAGCGCCGACGGTCGCACCTACACCTTCCACCTGCGCGACAACGTGAAGTTCACCAATGGGAAGGCCTTCACGGCGGACGACGCCGTCTTCTCCATCAATCGCGTCCGCACGGTCTGGAAGCTGAAGATCGCCCAGCAGATGGACGACGTACGCAGCGCGACGAAGGTGGACGCCGACACCGTCAAGGTCACGCTGAAGCACCCCAGCAACAACTGGCTGTACTCGATGACCACGCGCGTCGGCGCGATGTACAGCCGAGACGGGGTCTCGGACCTGAAGGAACACCCGGTGGGTACCGGGCCCTTCGAGGTGAAGAGCTGGCAGCGCGGCGACAGCCTGGTCCTCAAGCGCAACACCGGTTACTGGGGCGCCAGGCCCGCGCTGGACACGGTGACCCTGAAGTACTTCAAGGACTCCGGAGCCCTGAACAACGCGATGCTCGCCGGGGACATCAACGTCCTGGGCGCCGTGCAGGCCCCCGAGACGCTGTCGATGTTCAAGGACAAGAGCCGATTCCAGGTCATCGACGGATCCTCGACCGCGGAAGTCGTACTGTCGATGAACAACTCCCGCAAGCCCTTCCAGGACAAGCGGGTCCGCCAGGCCGTGCGGTACGCCATCGACCACGAGGCGCTGCTGAAGACCACCCGCGCCGGCCGCGGCACGCTGATCGGCTCCCAGGAGTCCCCGAGCGACCCCTGGTACGCGGGCGCGTCCAACCGCTACCCGTACGACCCGGCGAAGGCCAAACGGCTGCTGAAGGAGGCCGGGGCGGAGGGCACCAGCATCCGGATGCGGATCCCCAACCTGCCCTACGCCGTCAGCGCGGCCCAGGTCGTCCAGGACCAGCTGGCTCAGGTAGGTCTCAAGGTGCGGATCGAGCCCCTGGAGTTCCCGGCCCGCTGGCTGTCGGAGGTCTTCGACAAGGCCGACTACGACATGTCGATCATCGCCCAGGCCGAACCCCGCGACCAGTGGATCTTCGCCGACCCGCACTACTACTTCCGCTACGACAACCCTACCTACGCGCAGCTGCTCCAGAAGGCCGATGCCGGCTCGCCGCAGGAGGCCTCCGCGGACTACCGTCAGGCGCTGAAGCTGCTGTCCCAGGACGCGGCCGCCGACTGGCTCTACCTCATGCCGAACCTGATGGTGGCGGACAAGAGCCTTCAGGGCCTGCCGGTCAACCAGGTCGGCGAGGGACTGGAGTTCGCGGGCGTGCGGTGGTCCGGGAAGTGAGCCACCGCGTGAGCGGCGCCGACGCTTGCGGTGCCGTATGAGCCACGTCGTGCGCAGGACCGCGACCCTGCTCGTGAGCGTGGTGGTGGCCAGCTTCGTGGTGTTCGCCTTCCTCGCCGTACTGCCGGGCAACGCGGCGGAGGTCGCGCTGGGCACCAACGCCACTCCCGCGGCCGTGGCCAGGCTGAGCCGGGAGTTCGGCACGGACCGGCCGTTGCTGGTGCAGTACGCCGACTGGGCCCAGGGCCTCCTGCACGGTGACTTCGGCACCTCGTACGTGACGCACGAGGCGATCGGCCCGCGGATCGCGGATCGCTTCGCGGTGACGGCCTGGCTCGTAGCCGGCGGCATGCTGGTGGCCCTGCTGCTCGCGGTGCCCGCGGGTGTGCTCGCGGCCGCCTGGCACCGCACCGGACGCGGGGCCCTGCTGTCCGGCCTCAGCCAGGTCGGTATCGCCGTCCCCGCCTTCCTCGCGGGCATCCTGCTCGTCTACGCCGTCGCGGTACGCGCCGGCGCCCTGCCGGCCGGAGGGTACACACCGCTCACCGAGGATCCCCAGGACTGGGCCCGGCATCTGGTGCTGCCCTGGGTGTCGCTCGGCTTGGTCCAGGGCGCGGTGCTCACCCGCTACGTACGCTCCGCCCTGGTGTCCGTGCAGCGTCAGGACTTCATGCGCACCGCGCGCGCCAAGGGGGTGCGCCGGTGGGCCGCGCTGTGCCGGCACGGGCTGCCCAACGCCGCCATCCCCGTGGTCACCGTCCTGGGCCTGCAACTGTCGAATCTCCTGGTCGGGGCGATCGTCGTCGAGCGTGTCTTCGTCATCCCCGGCCTCGGCGATCTGCTGTTGCGCGGTGTGCAGGACCGCGACCTGCTGCTCGTGCAGGGCGTGGTGATCGTTCTCGTGGTCGCGGTGCTTGTGGTGAATCTGGTGACCGACCTGCTCTATCGCGTGCTCGACCCCCGTCTGCGGAGCCGCTGATGAGATCCCGGGCAACTCTGCTGACCGGCTGCCTGATCGTCGCTCTCGTGCTCGCGGTGGCCGCCGTCTCCCTGGTGTGGACTCCGTACGATCCCAACCACGTGGACGCCGCCCGGCAACTCGCCGGCGCGGGCGGTGAACACCTGCTGGGGACCGACCAGTTCGGCCGTGACGTGGCCAGCCGCCTGATGGTGGGTGCCCGCATCACCGTCTTCGCCGGTGTCGTCGCCGTGGGCATCGCGCTGCTGGCCGGGGTACCCATGGGCGTGGTCGCCGGGATGACGGGCGGCTGGCTCAGCACCGTCATCATGCGCGTGAGCGACTTCCTCCTGGCCTTCCCCGCCCTGCTGCTGGCCATCATGCTGGCGGCCGTCTACGGCTCCGGCACGCTGACCGCGATGGTGGCGATCGGGATCGCCTCGGCCCCGGGTTTCGCCCGGGTCAGCAGGGCCGCGACGCTGCGCGTCATGACCGCGGAGTACATCGACGCGGCGCGGCTGGCCAAGCGCGGCCGCGTCGCGATCGCCCTGCGGCACGTGCTGCCGAACATCGCGGACATCGTCATCGTGCAGGCGTCCGTGTCGTTCTCCACCGCGATCCTGGCCGAGGCGGCCCTGTCCTACCTCGGGCTCGGCACGACGCCTCCGACCCCCTCCTGGGGACGGATGCTCCAGGAGTCACAGGATCTGCTCTTCTCCACGCCCCAGCTCTCCCTGTGGCCCGGGCTCGCTGTCGCGGCCACCGTGCTGGGGATCAACCTCCTCGGCGACGGTCTGCGTGACCGCGTGGACCCTGCTCTCGAAGGAGTGCGATGAGCCCCGGCGAGCCCCTGCTCGAAGTGACGAACCTGACGGTCGACTCGGGTTCGGCGCGGTTGGTTCGCGGTATCGGCTTCACTGTGGCGCGTGGCGAACGGGTCGGTGTCATCGGCGAATCCGGTTCGGGCAAGTCCCTCACCGCACTGGCCTGCCTGGGGTTGCTCGACGACGGGTTGCGGCCGGGCGGGAGCGTGCGCCTCGCGGGTGTGGAGTTCGACCTGCTGGGCGCCTCCGACCGGCAGCTGTCCGCGATCCGCGGCAAGCGCGTCGGCATGGTCTTCCAGGAGCCGATGACCGCCCTCAACCCCGTGCGGAAGGTCGGCTCACAGATCACCGAGGGGATGCGCCTGCACGGCACCCGGCCCACCCGCCGGGTCGCCGACGAAGCGGCCGTGGAACTCCTCGACCGGCTGCGGCTGCCCGCCCCCCGGCAGGCGGCCCGCTCCTTCCCGCACCAGCTCTCCGGCGGCCAGCGCCAGCGCGGCGTCCTCGGTATAGCCCTCTCCAACGACCCCGACCTGCTGATCTGCGACGAGCCGACCACCGCCCTCGATGTGACCGTGCAGAAGGAGATCACCGACCTGATCGTCGGCGATTGCGAGGAGCGGGGCACCGCGGTGCTGTACATCAGCCACGACCTCGCACTCGTGTCGTCCGTGTGCCATCGCGTCCTGGTCATGTACGGCGGCCGGATCGTGGAGAGCGGGCCTGCCGACCGGGTGCTGTCGGCACCGAAGCACCCCTACACCCGGGCCCTGCTCGCCGCCTGTGATCTGACGCCCGGTACCCGCGCCCGCGCCATCCCGGGCGTCGTCCCCGCACCGAAGGACCTGCCGGCCGGCTGCGGTTTCAGCAACCGCTGCGCGTACGCCGATGAGCAGTGTGCCGCTCCGCCCGAGCCGACCGGCAAGAAACCGGACGACACGGTCGCCTGCTGGCACCATGACGCACTGCCCTCCTGGCCGTCCGCCGCCGAGTCCCCGGACCGGGACCGTACGGAGCCGGCCCCCGGCGGGAAGGCCGTGGACAGCGAACTGCTGCTGTCCACGCAGGGCCTCACCCGGCGCTACCAGGGGCGCCGTACGGGCCTCTTCGGCAAGCGCCCGGCCTTCAGGGCCCTCGAACCCATCGATCTCGACCTGCGTGCGGGGCAACGGGTCGGGGTGGTCGGTGAGTCGGGGGCCGGAAAGTCGACCCTGCTGCGGCTGCTGGCCGGTCTGGACCGCCCGAGCGACGGCGGCGTGCGCTACTTCGGGCGCGCCGACGGGCCCAGCGGCGGGGCCGGTTCCAGACTTCAGGTGGTCTTCCAGGACCCCATGGGCTCGCTCGATCCCCGGCTGCGGGTGCGGGAGATCATCGCCGAGCCCCTGCCCGCCCGCCGCTCCGCGGCCGCGCGGGAGCGGGTGTCCGAACTGCTGATGGCCGTCGGACTTCCCGAAGAGGCCGGCGAGCGCTATCCGCATCAGCTCTCCGGCGGCCAGCGCCAGCGCATCGCCATCGCGCGGGCGCTGGCCCCGGAGCCCGCCGTCCTGCTCGCCGACGAACCCGTCAGCGCGCTGGACGTCTCGGTACGCGCTGAAGTCCTCGACCTGCTGCGCACGGCCACGACCGAGCGGGACATGGCACTGTGTGTCATCTCGCACGACCTCGGCGTCATCCGCTATCTGTGCGACACGGTGCTGGTGCTGCGGGACGGCACGCTGGTCGAGAGCGGCACGGTGGAGTCGGTGTGGGAGGCACCACGGCACCCGTACACGAAGCAGCTCCTCGGCGCCGTACCGAGGATGAGGTACTGAAGACCGGCGGCCCGGCCCCGTCCGCTCAACCGCGGCGTGCCGCGCGGGACATCCAGGCCGCGACCGCCGCGCCCGAGACGTTGTGCCACACGGAGAAGACGGCTGCGGGCAGAGCCGCCGCCGGACTGAAGTGGGCGGTGGCAAGCGAGGCCGCGAGGCCGGAGTTCTGCATGCCGACCTCGAACGCCATGGCCCGGCTCGCCGGCCGGCTGAGGCGCGCCAGCTTCCCGGCGGCGTAACCGAGCAGCAGACCGAGGCCGTTGTGCAGCACCACCGCGAGGAACACCAGGGCGGCCGCGTCCTTGATGCGAGCGGCGCTGCCCGAGATGACGACGAGCACGATGACGGCGACGGCGGCGGCGGAGAGCCAGGGAAGCAGCCACAGGACCCGGTCCACGTAACGGCCGACGGCCAGCCGTACGGCCAGGCCGGCGAGGACCGGGACCAGCACCGTCTTGAGGATGTCCACCACCATGGAACCGGCGTCGACCGAGAGGAACTTCCCGGCGAGCAGGAGCGTGAGGGGCGGCGTCACCAGCGGTGCGACCACCGTGGAGACCGTCGCCACCGAGACGGACAGCGCGACGTCTCCCCGGGCCAGGTAGGTGATCACGTTCGACGCCGTACCGCTCGGGGCGCAACCGACGAGGATGACACCGGCCGCCAGCTGAGGGGGCAGATCCAGCAGTGTCGCGACCAGCCAGCCCAGGCCGGGCATGATGACGTAGTGGGCGACCAGGCCCAGCCCCACGGGCCAGGGGCGTCTGGCGATCGCGGTGAAGTCCGGCGGCGTCAGGGTCAGGCCCATGAGGAACATCACCACGCCCAGCATCCACGGCACGGCGGGCGCCCAGCCCGTGAAGTGCGCCGGCCAGAACAGCCCGATCACACCGGCCGCGACCACCAGAAGGGGGAAGAGGACGACGGCCCGTCGTGCCGCCCGGTCGGCGGACGACACGTCAGTGGGAGGGGAGGGGGCGTCCGGGGTGGCCGGCGTCTCGGGTAACGAAGACAGCTCATCACCGGAAACGCTCTGGTGCTCGCTAGGCATGACCGGCACCCTAGCCCGTGGCCGAGTGGTCACCGAGACATTTGCCGGTCAAGAGGGACCGGCAGGACCCGGCCAAGCAGGGTCGCGGCAGCGGGCAGGCGGGCGCCGACCGAGACGCGGACCGCGAGGCCGCGGCTCGCACCGGTCAGCCACGGGCGACGGCGGCGCGATGCCGCACTCACGGGCGCCGTGTCAGAGCACACATGAGCGGGTCAGAAGCTATCCGGCTCCCCCCCCCCCCGCGTCTTCGCGTCCCAAGCCGGTCGCGCGAGTTCGATTCTCGTCACCCGCTCTGTGAAGAAGGCCCAGGTCAGCGAGGAGAACGGCGAGCACCGCTTCAACAAGGCGTCGCGGCTCAGACCTTCTCGGCGCTCAGGCGCGGATGCTCGGCGGTGAGCAGTCCGATGTCTTCCACGTCCGACGTCAGGATCGTCACCCGGCCGGGATGCTGCAAGGCGGTCGCGCACAGCATGGCGTCGATGGCGTACTTGTGGCCGTGCAGCCCCGCTGCCCGCAGCAAGGCGGCAGCGGATTGCGCGACGGCTTGGGTCACAGGCTCGACACTCAGACGGGACAGGGTCCACTTCAGTGCGGCGTCGTTGATCTTCGGATGGATCACCTCGACCAACACGGCCGCCGAGGTGATCACGGGCAGGTCCGTGTCGCGAGCCGCCGTCAGCCACTCATGGATCTCCCGATCCCGCTGTACGGCCTTTGCCAGGCCCTCGCTGTCCAGAACCAGGACACCGCTCACGCGGCCGCCCCCGCGTTCGCGGCGCCTCCAGTCAGCCGGGCACGCTTGACCGCCACGGCCTCGGGGTCGGCCGGACCGTGCACCTTGTCGAAGTCCGCGATCAGCTCGTCCAGATTGTCGCGCTCGATCTGCCGCTGGGCCGCCTTCTCCAGGTAGGCCGAGACACCTCGCTTGCCGACCCGCTCACGGATGGCCCGCAGGGTTCCGGCGGTCATGGTGACGGAGATACCGCTGGTGGGGCCGTCGCCGGGCGGGAAGTCAACGTCGTCGTCAGTCACCCTCCAAGTATGCCATTCGAAATAGCACAGCGGGCGGCGAGTGGACCGCGTGGCTCTGATCGAATGGCAGAGGACCCGGCGCCAGGCGCTCGTGGATGCAGTACGGCAGCAACGCCCCGTTCAACAACTGATCCCCGCACCGGGCGGACCGTGTTCAGCCGACTCCTCACCGTGTTCAGCCGACTCCTCAGTGACGCCGGCCTACCGTCTTCCGAGGTCCCGTGCCCTCCGCATGCCCATGAGGACGGAAACCCACGGCGGCACCCCCCTCCATGAAAGAGGCCCAGGTCAGCAGACCCCGGTCTGTTTGCTGTTCCTGCGGAAAAAGTTTCGATGTGATGCAACCCGGTGCCGAGCCCGTGCGTAAAGGAGTCGACGACCACACCTCACAGGAGCCCTCATGTATGTGAACCGTTCGACCGGGCGGACCGCCGGCCGGCTTGGGGCCGCTGTCGCGGCCTGTGTCGCTCTGCTCTCGGCCGTCGGCTGCTCGGCGAACGCGGGTACCGGCGTGCGGACGGCCGACAGGCCGGATGCCGAGGCGTCCGCCGCCGTGGCCGCGAGGGCCTCCGGCGGCGACAAGCACGGTGGGAGGGGCGCGTCCGGCGCCCGCCCGGCTCCGTCCGTGCCGGAGCCCGCCGTGCTCGCGCGGGCACAGGTGCACATATCCGACGGGGACACGGTCGGTGTGGGCATGCCGATCTCCGTCACCTTCCCCCAGCCGGTTCCCACCGCCGAACGCAAGGCCGTGGAGAGCTGGTTGCGCGTACAGACCTCGTCCGGCACGACCGGCGCCTGGAGTTGGGTGCGGGACAGGAACCTCCTGGACGGGCAGCGCGTGGACTTCCGTCCCAGCGGCACGTACTGGAAGCCGGGCACCAAGATCACACTCCGCCGCGGCTCGCACGGCGTGAGCCACTTCACCATCGGCCGGTCGCTGGTCGCCACCGTCGACACGAAGACGGACATGATGACCATCGACACCGATGGGAGGACGAGCCGCATCCCGATCACCGCGGGGAAGCCGGGGCTGGACACCTGGAAGGGGACGATGGTCGTGATGGACAAGCAGCCCAAGGTGTTCATGGACTCCCGCACCGTGGGCATGGGCCCGAACGACACGTACCGCGGCTACTACTACTGGGCCCTGCACCTGACGACGTCCGGTACCTACGTGCACCAGAACCCGCACGCCGACACCGCGGCCGGGCACAGCAACGTCACACACGGCTGTGTCGGTCTCGCCACCACCACCGCCAGGGGCTTCTACAACCAGGTCATGGTCGGCGACGTCATCAAGGTCACCGGCGCGGACAAGGACACGGTCGCCTCGGGGAACGGCTACGGCGACTGGAACCTGACCTGGAAGCAGTGGCTCGACCACAGCGCCGCGGGCGCCGCCACGACCGCATGACCCCCGCCGCGACGGCGGCGGTGCCCCACGCGCCCCGCGCCGTAGGAAGAAAGCACCACCAGGTGACGGAAGACGAGTTCGACCTCTTCTACACGGCGGCCTACCCGCGTCTGGTCGGCCAGCTGTACGCCCTGACAGGCGATCAGGCCGAGGCCCAGGACGTGGTCCAGGAGGCGTTCATCCGTGCCTGGGCCAGGCGTTCGTCCGTCCTGAACGGCGACCGGGACCCCGAGGCGTGGCTGCGCACGGTGGCACACCGGCTGGCGATGAGCCGATGGCGGCGGGCGCGCCACTGGTGGCAGCTGGTCCGGGGCGAGCACGCCCCGCGGCCGGTGTCCGAACCGGGCCCGGACCACGTGGCGTTGGTCGCCGCCCTGCGGCGCCTGCCGGAAGCCCAGCGGACCGCAGTCGTACTGCATCACCTGTGCGATCTGAGCGTGGAGCAGATCGCCGCCGAGACCGGCGCGGCTCCCGGCACCATAAAGGCGCGCCTGTCCCGCGGCCGTACCGCGCTCGCCACTCACCTCATGAGCGAAGCACCACACCCGACGGAGGAAGCCTGTGCCTGAGGAGCAACTCCCGCAGCCGCTGACCGAGTCGGAGCTGTCCGCCCGCTTCCACCACCTGGCCGAAGCGGGCATGGCACCGGTCCCGACCTCGGGCGCGCAGGTCAGAGGCCAGGGGGTACGGCGGCGCCGTAACCGACGTGTCGCGCTCTCCGCCGCCGCGCTCGCGGCGGTGGCCCTCACCGTCGTCACCACCGGTGTCCTCGGCTCCCCCACCGAGCCGACCGCGCCTCCCGCGACGTCCGCGTCCCGCACCCCACGGCCCGCTCCGTCCCCTGCGCCCGTCCAGCGGGTGACGGTCGACCTGAACTCCGAAGTCCTGGACGTCAGGGGCAAGGGGTACGGCATCGCCGTACCCCTTCCCATCTGCCCGATCGGCGAGACGCGGGTCACGGTCACCGCCAAGTACCCGGCGCTGACCATGCCCGGCCCGGCCGACAGCGGCATGGCATCGCCGCTCAAGCGGTGGGCGGTCACCTTCACCGACCGCGATCACCACGAGCGGCTGCTGTTCTGGGCCCTGGACCGCTCCGACACCTTCCTCAGCGTCGACCGCAACACCTCCGGCGCCATCGTCCTGCCGTACGAGACCGGCAAGGAGGTGTACGACGCCGTCGAGCCCGGCACCCAAGTGGACATCAAGGGCTGGCAGGCCGCGAACGCGCAGCCGGACTCCGTGTGCTCCGACCGCCGGCCGGTCACCGACCCCCGCTGACGCCGGACCACCCTGGAGCCTCGCCCGGGAAGAAGGAACCGGTCGCCCCTGGAGGCGGGTTGACCCTCCCCTTACGTCAGGCATGAAGCTGTACGCCGACGAAAGGGCTGGTGGATGAGCTACTCCGTGGGACAGGTCGCGGCCTTCGCCGGGGTGACGGTGCGTACGCTGCATCACTACGACAGGTCGGGGCTGCTCTCGCCCAGTGAGCGCAGCCCCGCCGGTTACCGGCTCTACGGCGACGCCGACCTGGCCCGGCTCCAGCAGATCCTCTTCTACCGTGAACTCGGCTTCTCCCTCGACGAGATCGCCGCGATCCTCAAGGATCCGCAGGCGAACGCCGTGGAGCGGCTGCGGACACGGCAGCGGCAGCTGCGTGCGGAGATCGCCGGGCTCCAGCGCCTGGCCGAAGTGGCGGAACGAGCCATCGAGGTGCAGCGGACCGGGGTGTCCCTGACTCCTCAGGAACGTTTCGAGGTCTTCGGCGAGATCACCTTCGACCTGAGCTACGCCACCGAGGCCGAGCTGAGGTGGGCGGACTCGGAGGGACAGCGCGAGTCGATGGCCCGCGCGGCCGCACACACCAAGGAGGACTGGCGCCTGCTCATGGGCGAGGCGTCCGCCTGGCGCGCGGAGCTGCTCGCGGCCTTCGACGAAGGGGAGCCCAGCGACGGCGAGCGAGCCATGGACCTCGCCGAGGAGCACCGCCTGCACATCTGCCGCTGGTTCACCTCCTGCCCGCCCGGCATGCATCTGCGCATCGCGGACGACTTCGTCGCCGACCCGCGCGCCTTCGCCCTGGTCGTCCCGCCGTCGCGGCAGCGGCCAGGACTGGCCGCCTACCTCCGCAGGGCGGTCCGCGCCAACGCGTCCCGGCACACGGGCAGCCGTACCGCGTCCGAGGAGGACCGTTGAGGATTCTGGAGGACCGTTGAGGATTCTGATCGCCACGGCCGGATCGCGCGGCGACGTCGCGCCCTACACGGGCCTGGCTGCGGAACTGCGCCGGGCCGGACACGATGTCGCCCTGGCCACCACGGACGCCTTCGCACCCCTCGTGCGGGACGCCGGGCTGGAATTCCGCAGGCTCCCCGCCGATCCGCGGGCACCCGGCGGTGTCACTGCCGGACGAGAACTCATGCGTGCCGCGGCCGCGTTCGTCATGGAGCTGGGCGAGGGGTTCGCCGACGCGGTGGACGAGGCCACTGACCTGCTGCTGCTGTCGGCCACCACCGCCCCGCTCGGCTGGCATCTCACTGAGGCCACGGGCACCCCGAGCCTCGGCGTGTACCTCCAGCCCACCGAACCGACCGGCGACTTCCCGCCCGTTGTCATGGGCTCCCGTTCCCTGGGCCGGTTCGGCAACCGCGCGGCCGGGCGCTTCGCCCTGCGCATGGCCGACCGCGTCTACGAGGAGGCCGTGGCGAAGCTGCGCCACCGCCTCCAGCTGCCCCCGGCCTCCCCTTCGGAGATCCGTCGACGGCAGGCCCGTGCGAACCGGCCCGTCCTGCACGGCTTCAGTACGGCACTGGTGCCACGTCCTTCCGACTGGCCCTCCGGCATGCGGGTCGTGGGCAACTGGTGGCCCCACCACGACGCGGCCTCACAACTGCCCGCGGATCTGGAGGACTTCCTCCGCGCCGGTTCCCGGCCCGTCCTCATCGGCTTCGGGAGCATGGCGTCCGAAGACGGCGCACGGCTGAGCGAGATCGCCGTGCGCGCCCTGCGGGGCGCCGGGCTGCGGGGCATCCTCCAGGCCGGCAGTGCCGGGCTCGCGGCCGACGGCGACGACGTCCTCACCATCGGGGAAGTACCGCACGCCCTGCTGTTCCCGCGGCTGGCCGCGGTGGTCCATCACGCCGGTGCCGGCACCTCGGCCGCCGCGTTGCGTGCCGGAGTGCCCGCGGTCACCGTGCCGGTGGCCGCCGACCAGCCGTTCTGGGCGGCCCGTCTCGCCGCCCTGGGCGCCGCCACCGCCCCGATCCCCTTCCGGTCCCTCACCGCCGAACGGCTCGCCGACGCACTCCACCGTGTCGTGACACAACAGGCGTACGCACGAGCCGCCATGAGAGCCGCGCACCACATGGCGACCGAGGACGGGGCGGGGCAGGCCCTCAAGGCCGTCGGGCAGTTGACCGAGGGATGAGGCCGGTCCGTCCGCTCACCCGCTCACCCCGTGGGAGCGGACGACTCCGGCCGACGGCGGGGGGGCCGGCCGACGGCCGGGGGGCCGGCCCGACGACCACCCGCCGCACAAGCCGTCCGTCATGACGGGCTGCCGGGGCGGACCGTGAAGTACGTCCACTGGCTCCACACGCTGCCGGTCCGCGCCCCCTTGGCCGGCGGGGTGTAGTGGCCGCGGATGCGGTAGCGGTCGTTGTTCGTGAAGAGTTTCAGCGCCCGGTCGTAGCCGTACCGGCCGTCGGAGTACAAGGGCACGCAGCTCTGCGAGGTGGTCCGGTGCCAGGCACCCGAGTAGTGGTGCTCGACGTACACCGACACGCAGCCACCGGACTGGTGGGGAGTGACCTGCACGTCGAAGCCCATCTCGGACTCGGACTTGTAGAAGACCTGGTAGGTGGTGGATCCGACGCGGGTGGTCGAGAGCGGCGACTGGGTCCGCGTGCGGACCGTCGGCGTCAGGGTCGTGCCGGTGCTCACCGTGCGCGGCGCGTACCGGTAGTCCCCCGTGAAGGCCGCCTCGAAGGTGGTGTTGCGGGTGATCTTGTACGACGCGACGAGGTTCCCGTGCGCGTCGACCTTGCCGCTCTTGAGCCGCGTGCGCGACGTGCCCACCGGCTGGGCGTACAGCGTCACGGAGCGGGAGTTGTACGTGGTCCCCAGATGCGCGGTGACCTTGACGGTCGCGCCGGAGTGGTACGACTTCGTGTCGGTCGCCACGCTCAGGGCCGGAACGGCCCGGGACACCTGCACCTTCGCCGACGCCGTGACCGGGAGGTAGGAGGTGCCGCCGTCGTAGGTGAAGGCGTACGTGTCCGTGCCACCGGCCTGCGGGGTGTCGTGGAAGGCGAAGCCGCCGTCGGCGGCGACGGGGGCGGTGCCCACCGAGTAGCCGGAGGGGTGTGCCAGGTCGGTCTTGACGACGTGGACCGTGCCGGTCGTCCTCTGCGCGTGCGGCCAGGTGAGGTGGCCGGTGACGGTGAGCGGTGCGGCACGGCCGGTGGTGGAGGGAGCGGTCAGTGCCATGGTGGGCGCGTACTTGGCGATCGGGAGGTCGAAGGACCGACTGGCCGGGCCGTAGTGGCCGCCCCCGGAGTAGTCGACGCGGAAGCTCAGCCGGCCGGTGAGGGGAGCTGTGCCGTCGACGCGGTAGGCGCCGAAGAAGTCGGCCGGGATCCGTACCGGGACGGCGATCGGGTCCGGGACGAGCACGCCGTCCGGATGGGCGTCGTCGTAGCGCGTGATGCGTACGGTGCCGGGAATCATGGACTGCCCCGCGCCGAGGCCGAGGGTCGAATCGGGTGTCACCAGGAACGAGTACGCCTCGCCGGGGGCGAGTGGGGTGGGCCCGCTTGCGGAGAGCGTGACCGGCGCGGTCTCCGGGTCACGGGAGATGTGGAGCGTCGGTGTTCCCCCGAAGGCGTCGACGGCCACGCCGTAGACCCGGCTCTCGTCCGGTGCCCAGGCGACACCGTGCGCGGCGATGCGCAGGTCCCTGTCGTAGAAGTACTCGGTGTAGTTGCCGTCGCCCGTTTCCGGGAAGGTCACGAGTCCGCGGTCACCGTCGGCCAGGGTCCCGTCCGGGGCCACGGCGACGGCCTTGCCGTACACCCCCGTGGCGAACTGCCCGTCAGCCGCCAGGTCCGAAGTGCGGTACCGGCCGGGGCTCGCGCTCCGGAGTGACGGGACCGCGAGATGCAGCCCGTCCGCCGTGACCGCGAAGTCGTCCAGGTCGGGGACGGGCAGCGCCTTCGCGGCCTGCCGGGTCAGCGCACCGCCCTCGGCCCGGTACGTGACGAAGGCGGAGGTGGCACCGGTCTGCGCGGCGGCGGCGAGTACGCCGGAGGGTGTCGGGGTCGTCGCCAGCATGGGCGCGGTCGCCCAACTGCCTTGATCCTGCCGCAAGGTGACCGTTCCGGCGCCGTCGACGGAGCCGATGCCGCCGCCACCTGCCGTGCCGTAGCCGAACCAGAGACTGCCCCCGGCGACGGCCAGGGAGCCCGGACGGGTGCCCGCGCCGGTGTCGTAACGGGCCGACTCGGTCAGGTTCTTCGTGTCGATCGCCGCGATCGCGTCCTGGTCCGGGAGGGCCGCGTACAGCACGGATCCGTCGTCGGAGAGGGCGAGACCGGTGGCACCCGGCTCACCACCGAGCGTCGTCGGGTTACCGCCGTCGAGGTCGGTGACGAGAATGCCGCCCGTGCCCGCGCCCCACGGACACCTGTTCATCAGCGGCGGCGCGGGCACGGGCGGCATTCTCGTCACCGACCTCGACGGCGGTAACCCGACGACGCTCGGTGGTGAGCCGGGTGCCACCGGTCTCGCCCTCTCCGACGACGGATCCGTGCTGTACGCGGCCCTCCCGGACCAGGACGCGATCGCGGCGATCGACACGAAGAACCTGACCGAGTCGGCCCGTTACGACACCGGCGCTGGCACCCGTCCGGGCTTCCTGGCCGTCGCCGGGTGCAGTCTCTGGTTC
>NZ_MUNF01000967.1 GCF_002154555.1 Streptomyces murinus | reverse complement strand
GCTCCAGGGTGACCGCTGCGGCGCCCCGCCCATGGGGCACGGGAGGCGCCGGACGCGCACGCGCGGGTGGGGGCGGGGGGTGCCACGCGGTCCGGGTCGGGCCGGGTGCGGAGGGTGCGCGAGGGGTCGAACATCTGTTGCTCCTCGTTCCCGGAACGTTCAACTCACCTCACTGCAAGGGTCTTCGGCACCCGCCTACGGTCCTTGCGGTCTGGCCTGGTCGGGCCGAACGGGGCCGGGAAGACAACGCCGCTCGGCCTGTTGCTGGGGCTCGCCGTCGCCGACGCGGGCACTCTGGAGATCCTCGGCGTGCCGGTCGGGCGCGCGCTTTCGGCCGTTGACGCAGTGGCCGGTTTCGTCGACGGGCCGGGCCTGTAGCCGTCGTTGACCGCCCGGCGGAACCTGGCCGCGCTGGTCTCGCCGCCGCCCTGCTCACCCGGCCCCGGCGCTCGCCTTGGACGAGCCCTCCGACGGCCTCGACCCCTCGGGCAAGCGGCATGTGCACCGTGTCCTGAACCGGCTCGCGGCGATACGTGCCGAACGACGTGCCGGGCGCGTACATCCCGTCGTCGGAGAACGACGGCTGACGCACCGGACCGGGCATGAAGAGGCCTCCGGCCGGCGTCGGTGCCGACCGGGGGCCTTCTCCCTGTTTCCGGTGGGGTGTGCCGGTGCAGGGTTCCTGCATGGCTGATCCTTTCGCGGGAGCATGGCCGGCCGGCTATCGAGTCCGCCCCGCCACCACCGCCGACACCGATGCCGTGCACCGCCTGGCCGGCGCGGGCGAGCGCGCGCTGCACGGCCTGGCCACGACCGACGCCGATCGCATCGCGGCCGATCTCGGCATGGCCGGGGACGCCGCGGCGTGCGACACGGTGCTGGTCACCGGTCCCGCCGGGGACCTGGCCGCATGGGGCTGGGTACGGGGGCGGCGGGCCACTGTCCAGGTGCATCCCGGGCACCGGGGGCGGGGTCTTGGCACCGCTCTGCTCGCCTGGTCCGAGGCGCGGGCCCGGGAGCTGGGC
>NZ_MUNF01000966.1 GCF_002154555.1 Streptomyces murinus | reverse complement strand
GCTCACGTCCTCACCCTTCCGTTCATGTCCCCGCCCCCGCTCCCCGCACGATCCGCGCCGACCACCACAGCCCGGCCGTCTCGAACACCGCGCCGATCAGCAGGCAGCCGAGGCCGGGGCCGCTGTGCAGGAGGACCCGCAGCGGGGCGGCGCCCATGGCCGCGCCGAGGAGGAGGCCGAGGGCGGGGAGGGCGGCGAGCAGGACGGCGGTGGCTCTCGCACCGGCCAGTTGGGCGCGCAGGTCGGCGCGTTGGTCCCGTTCGGCGCGCAGGGCGCCGTCCAGCCGGTCGAGGCCGGCCGCGAGGCCCGCGCCCTGGTCGACGGCCACCCGCCAGCACGCGGCCAGTCCGAGCAGTCCCTCGGCGCCCGGCCGCCGGGCCGCCGCGGCGAGGGCGCCGGGCACGTCCCCGCCGAAGCGGGCCGCCGCGACCACGGCCGCCAGTGCCTCGCCGAGCCCGCCCGAGTCCCGCGCGGCCCGCAGCAGCGCCTCGCCGGGCTGCCGTCCGGCCCGCACCTCACCGGCGAACATCCCGCACAGGGCGATCACTTGGTCCATCCGCCGCTCGCGGACGCGTCTCGCCTCCCCGGCCAGCCGCACCCGGCGCAGCACGGGCACCCCGGCCGCCCCCGCGACGACCGGGATCACCGAGCCGCCCAGCAGCGCGAGCAGCAGCCCCGCGACCAGGGCCCACCACTCGACCCCCCAGCGGTCGCGCAACCGCCGTAACGCGGAGCCGAGTTGATCCTGGACCGACGGACCGGCACCCGGCCCGCCGTCCCCGGCCAGCAGCAGCCGCGCCCGCCGCACCCCGTGGTGCCGCTCGCACAGCAGCCACCCCAGCGCGGCCAGACAGATCAACGCGGCCCCCATCGACATCTCACCCATCACCTTCGCCACCTCCGAACCCGCCACCGCCGCCACTCCCGAACCCGTCACCTCGGCCGTCCCCGAACGCGCCACCGCAGCCGTCCCC
>NZ_MUNF01000965.1 GCF_002154555.1 Streptomyces murinus | reverse complement strand
GCGGCGGAGCACGGGGGTTTCTTCGGTGATGTTCTCGCGACGAGATTAGTCCGCGCCTCGTGGGGCGTTCACAGCCGCGTGAGTTGACTCTCCATCACGCTGTGAAACCGGGTGTGGACACACCGAAAACCCGACAGTGGCAGGATTAGTGCAGCGTCTCATCAATCGGGACACAAGGGTGTGCCGCTCCCGGGTGAACCGGGCGGGTCTGCATACTCGTCAGGTCTTGTCGAGGGCCCTGGGGGTGGCGAACGTCACAACTTCAGCTGCGCGGGGTGGCGGTCGAATTCGGCCGTGCCGACTTGCCGTGAATTCCCTTGGATGTACTTCCGCGGTTATTTGCGGGCCGCGGTCAATGGCCTTTACACGCTGGGTGAACGGCTAGGGCATTTCCGTCATCAGGCCCTGCAGAAATGCGAGGTCGACGTGTTCGAGGGAGGGGACGACGGTGCGTCGTTCGGCCGGGCCGATGGGGGCGAGGGAGGGTACGGCGACGACGCGGCAGCCGGCGGCCTCGGCGGCGGCG
>NZ_MUNF01000964.1 GCF_002154555.1 Streptomyces murinus | reverse complement strand
GGTCGCGGACGGGCGGGGCACCTGTCGCGCGATCCCGTTCCGCTATGTCTGGCCGGCCGAGCTGGACCTCATGGCCCGGCTCGCCGGGATGCGGCTGCGGGAGCGGTGGAGCGACTGGGAGCGGTCGGCGTTCACCGGCGAGAGCCGACAGCATGTGTCGGTGTGGGAGAAGACCGGCATGTGGTGACCGGTGACCCGCTGCGTTCTCACACCGTCTACGCGTCAAGGGCCGGTGTCCTGGACCTGCCCACCTGGGTGCGCACCGCGCCGATGCTCGCGGCGATGACCAGGGCGATCGCGGCGATCTCCGGGGCGGAGAGGGACTGGCCGAGGATGAGGAAGCCGGCGGTGGCNNAGGAGAGCACGGCCACCGCCGCGCCGAGGCCGAGCGTGACCGGGTTGAGCAGTCGGTCGCCGGAGGAGGCGATGCCGAGCGGCAGGACGAGCAGCGCCGCGACCGTCATGGCCAGCGCCAGCCCGTCCGCCTGCGGGAAGCGCCGGCCGGTGCGCGCGCTGAAGACTATGTACGCCGCCCACATCACGCCCGCGCCCAGCGCGAAGCCCACCCCCACGGGGTCCACCCCGCTGAAGCCCCCGCCACCGAGCAGGAACACACCGCCCAGGGCGAGCGCCGCCCACACGACGTTGACCAGACGGCGGGAGGAGACGACCGAGAGCGCGAGCGGGCCGAGCACTTCGAGGGTGACGGCGGGGCCGAGCGGGATACGGGCCACGGCCTCGTAGAACAGGCTGTTCATACCGCCCAGCGCGACACCGAAGGCGATCACGGTGCCCCA
>NZ_MUNF01000963.1 GCF_002154555.1 Streptomyces murinus | reverse complement strand
GTTCCCAGACGGTCGGGGTCCGGGGCTCCTCCGAGGGGTCGGGGCGCCACTGGACGGCGGGGACGATGCCCGGGGGCTGGAGGGTCAAAGTCCCGAAGAGGGCGTGGAGTTCGGCGTCCGTGCGCCAGCGACCGCGGCCGAAGGCGTCCATGAGTTTGGCCTGGGCGGCCTCGGTCTCCTCGTTGTGGCCGGAGCGGAAGTGGGAGATGAAGACGTGGCTGCCGGGCGCGATCCGTTCGGCCCAGTGGCGGACGACCCCGGCCGGGTCCTCGTCGTCGTTGAGATGGTGCAGGACGGCGCTGAGGATGACGCCGACCGGCTGCCTGAGGTCGATCAGCCGCTCGACCTCGGGATGGTGGCGAATGGCGTCGGGGTCGCGGACATCGCCCTCGACGACGGTCGTGGACTCGTTCTCCGCAAGCAGTGTCCGGCCGTGCGCGAGGACGGTCGGGTCCGTGTCGACGTAGACGACGGCCGCCCCGGGCTGATGGCGCTGGGCGACCTGATGCACATTGTCGGCGGTCGGCAACCCGCTCCCCAGGTCGATGAACTGCCGG
>NZ_MUNF01000962.1 GCF_002154555.1 Streptomyces murinus | reverse complement strand
GATGCCGTACTCCTCGGCGACCCCGTCGGCGATGTCGGTGACCGTGCGGGCGCCGTCGGCCAGCCGGTAGATCAGCTCGGCGGGTCCGTCCAGCAGCATCGCCCGGTCGCGGTACCCGAGCAGCAGCCCGTCGGGGACCCGGCGGATACGGATGCCGAGGGTCCTGCGCGGGACGTCCAGGGGGCCGGGGCCCCGACGGGCTGCTGCTCGGGTACCGCGACCGGGCGATGCTGCTGGACGGACCCGCCGAGCTGATCTACCGGCTGGCCGACGGCGCCCGCACGGTCACCGACATCGCCGACGGGGTCGCCGAGGAGTACGGCATCGACCGCGCCGAAGCCCTCGCCGACGTCCTGGAGTTCCTCGGGGACCAGGACGACAGCGGGATCTTCCAGTGGTGACGCCCCTCGCGCCGCAGCCCTCCTCCTCATGATCCGCCTGGACGTCGACGAGGAGAGCCTGCGCTCGATCCGGCTGGCCCTCAGCCCGCTGTGGGAGACCCTCGGCAGCCTCGCACTCCTCGCGCGCTACCGGGGAGCCGTGCCCACGCCGTACACGGGCTGGGTCCGGGGGGCCCGGCGCGCGGTGCCGCCGAAGCTGATGGACACCGTCGTCCAGCTGGCCCACCGCCGCGACACCCCGTTCCTGCGCCACGCGCACGCCTACGTCCCCGACCCGGCGCGCACCTCCCTCCAGAACGAACTCGACTTCCTGCGCGGGCGGTTCGACGACGCCGGGGACGAGCGGACCGCCGCGCTGATCGAGGACTACTGGAACCACGCGCTGCACCCCTACTGGCCCTCCCTGCGCGCCTCCCTTGAGGAGGAGGTCCTCTTCCGCGGCCGGACCCTGGCCGTCAACGGGCCCGAGGCGATGCTGGCGGAACTGGAGGGCCGGGTGCTGTGGCAGCGGCCGCGCCTGACCGCGCCGTACCACCTGGACCTCACCCGTGAGGTGCGGCGCTCCCGACTGGTCCTCGTGCCCAGCATGTTCTCCGCCGCGACCCGCGTCTTCACCTCCGACGCCCAGGTCACCGCCATGTCCTACCAGGTCAGAACGACCGGCTTCCTGCACTCCGTCCCGCCCGAGCGCCCCACCGAACCCCCCACCGAC
>NZ_MUNF01000961.1 GCF_002154555.1 Streptomyces murinus | reverse complement strand
CCTGGGGCGGCCCGGGCGGCGACACGCCGTGGGCCCTGGTGACGGGGATGCGGATGGCCGCCGCCCGGGTCGCCCCAGGGCGAGGCGATGAGCGCGGCCCGCAGTTCCGTCGGCGTTCCTATGTGCCGCTCCAGGCTCCGCCAGGCGGTCTCCAGCGCCCCCAGCCGGTACGGCTCCGGGGCCCGCGCGGCATCGCCGTCCGGTGTGGCCAGCCGGGAGACCACGTTGGCGATCTCGAACCCGGCGGCCAGTGGCACCAGCAGCCGGGCACCGCCCGGCGGCAGCCAGCCGGCCAGTACCCGCAGCTGCCACAACACCGTGGCGGCCACCGCCCGCTGCGCCCCGGGCAGATCCACCGCGGTCCGCGCGGAGCGCGCGTACGGCGTCGACGCCAGGACCCGCAGGGCGTCGTCCAGGGTGGGGCCGCGCGCGATCTCCCGGGTCGCGGCGGGCCCAGGACACCGGCCGACGAGGGCCCTTGCCCGCACCGCGGCGGCGACCCAGCCCGCGCTCACGAGGCTCCCCGTGACCCGCCCGCCGGGCGCAGGGCGTCGGCCACCGCGAGGTCCACCAGGGGCGGCATGTGTTCCCCGGCCCGCTCGCGGATCGCCGAGGCGGCGCGCTCCCCGGCGGCGCGCAGCGCGTCCGCCTCCTGCCGGGCCTCCCGCAGAACGGGTTCGGCCGCCCCCGCGCGCACCGCGGGCGCCCGCTCCCGGGCGGCGGCCACGACCTGCTCGGCCTCCCGGGCGGCGTCCCGGCGCAGGGCCTCGGCGCTCTGCCGGGCGGCGGCCCGGATCCGCTCCGCCTCCCGCTGGGCGTCCGTCAGCCGGGCGAGCGCGGGCTCCAGTTCCGCCGCGCGCTCCGCCGTACGGTCGGCGGGCACACCCGCGGCGGACGCGCCCGGCGTACCCGTCGGACGGAACCGCTCCAGGAAGTCCCGCAGGCTCATGGGCGGCCTCCTGCCGGTCGGCTGTCCCTTCAGTCTCACCGCATCCGTCCCGCCCCGCACCGGATGGCGCTCGGGGGCCGTCCCACCAGGGCCGTTCGGCTCTTGGCACCGCAGGCGCGTGCGCGAGACTGGGACTGTAGGCAGCCGACGGACCGAGGAGGCCGCCGTGGACGCGCACGAGAACCTCTCCGCCCAGAGCGAGGCCCGCCGTCAGGCGCCCGACCGCCGCTGGAGCCCCGGTGAAACGGCCCGCCAGGATGTGCTGCTGCGCTACCTGGGCGCCGT
>NZ_MUNF01000960.1 GCF_002154555.1 Streptomyces murinus | reverse complement strand
GTCGACGTACGAAACCTCGTCCCCTCGGCCCGCATCTGGCCCAGCCGCCGCTCCAGATGCCGCCTCTCCATCTTGAACGAGGGGATGCCGTACCGCATCAACCCACCGATCCGGTCGTCCTTCTCGTACACCGCGACCGTNNCTCGACGTTCTTGATGGTGACGGCCGGCTGATTGATCGCCAGCACACACCCGGCCTCACAGGGTGCGGGACACAACCGCCCGGTGAACTCAGGGAAGTTGTTCGTCGCGTGCAACCGGTCGCTCGCCGCCCGCCAGTCCTCCCGGGCCACCAGGTCGTTCCACTCCGGGATGAGATTCCCCAGCGGACAGGCCTCATGACAGAACGGGACCCCGCAGTCCATGCACCGGTCCGCCTGCTTGCTGATGATCGGCAGCAGCGCCCCCGGCACATACACCTCGTCCCAGTCCCGCACCCGCTCCTCGACGGGCCGCCGCGCCCACTCCTGACGCGGAGTGGTCATGAACCCCTTGGGATCGGCCATGATCATCTTCCTCGCCTACGGGCACCCCGTTCCTCGCCTACAAGCGCCCGCTCCTCGCCTACGGGCA
>NZ_MUNF01000959.1 GCF_002154555.1 Streptomyces murinus | reverse complement strand
AGATGTGTATACGCGACAGGTTCTGGGCGAGGACACGGCCGGTGCCCGCGGCGATCCGGTAGCGGTGCCCGGTGGCCACGGGCGGGGCCGCGGGCGCGGTGGCGTCGAGGGTGAGGTCGACGTACTCGCCGTCGGCGCCGTGCGCGCAGCCGAAGGAGCAGTACGAGCGGAAGGTGCGGCCCACGATGGCGGAGCTGGTGCGGTTGGCGCCGTCGAGGAACCAGCGGTACCAGGAGGCGGTCGTGTAGCCGCCGGTGTCGCCGATCAGATGCCATTTCTGGGTGGCGAGGTCGTCGGTGGCGTAGAGGTACTGCGGCGCGTTCCCGCTCTGGTCGACGGCCTGCGGTTCGCCGATGTACAGCCCGAGGTAGGCGTCGTAGGCGATGTTCATCACGAACAGCGGGGAGGTCGGGGGCGTCTTGCCGGCCGCGATCTGTTCGGCCGTGGTGCCGGTGTTCGCCGGGTCGTACTCGGCGGCGGCGGGGGTGTGCCCGGTGGGGTGGTCGGCGTCGACGGGGACGATGTTGCTCTCCTTGCCGCCGGTGCCGGGCTGGGACCAGGCGCCGTCGTACCACTTGCGCCAGGAGCCGGGGGCCATCCGCTCGGCGATCGGGGCGCGGGCGACATGCTCGTAGAAGGCCTTCCAGCCGCCCTTCTTGTCCACGATCCGGGAGCCGTAATAGACGTAGAAGTAGCCGGAGGCGGTGTCCACGAACAGGCGCTGGTCGCCGTCGCCGTAGTCGTACGTCTGGTTCGGGAAGGCGGCCGTGTCCCCGCGCACGGTGCTGAACGGGGACGTGATGACATGGTCCTCGATGGTCCAGGTGCGGCCCCGGTCGGTGGAGACGGCGTAGTCGATGGCGTCGAAGTGCAGCCCGTCGCCGAAGGGTTGGGGCGTGAACTCGTTGTGGACCAGGCCGTACCAGTCGCCGGTGTCGGGGTCGACCCACACGCCGGACAGGTCGCAGTAGTTCTTCTGGGAGTAGCCCGATCCGGCCGGGGGGTCGCTCGCCTCGCGGCCGGTGGGGCTGCTGTCGCAGCGCGCGGTGGTGTCGTCGTTGCGGTCGGCGGGGTCGGCCGGGTTCACCGCGGTGCTCAGCGCGCTGTCGAAGGCGGCGGTGTCGAAGTCGGTGCCGGTGTAGAAGTCCCAGCTGCGGGGGTCGTTCGCGCCGTACAGGGCGGCGGACTGCTGGTAGTGGAAGGTGCCGTCCCGGTCGAGGAAGGGGCTCGCGGGAGTGTCCGTGGGGTACGGGAAGGGCACCGGGCTGCCCACGGTGACGGTGTAGGCGGGGGCGGCGGACGCCGGGGACGCGGTGGCGGCGCCCAGGACGAGGGCGACGGTCGCGGCCATGGCGCCGCCCGCTCTGCTCAACAGTCGCACGGATGCTCCTCGTTGCCGAAGGTGATGCCGGAGGTGATGCCGAAGGTCCGGTCCCACGGAACGATCAACCTCCGGCGGTGTCCCGGCAATGGACTCCCGTGCGCCGCCTCTTGCACTTTCGCGCGCGGGCCGACCGGTCAGCCCTCCTCGGACAGCGGTGTGTCCCAGGCCAGTTGGCGGATGAGTTCCTCGTCCCGGTGGTCGGGG
>NZ_MUNF01000958.1 GCF_002154555.1 Streptomyces murinus | reverse complement strand
GGCCTCGGGCGGGACTGGATCGCCGACTTCCTCACGCCCACGCCCCGCGACGGGGAGGAGTTCGCCGCGGAGGTCGCCCGGGTGCGCTCGGTCGCGCCGGATCTCGCCCGCGGGCATCTGCGCACCGCCCTCGCCGGGCCGCTGCCCGCCGTGCTGGACCGGGAGGACCTGCCCGAGCGGGCGGCCGCGCTCCTGGAGTGGGTGTGGCGCGAGGCCGTACGGCCGTACTGGGGGCGGCAGCGGCGGGTGCTGGAGGCGGATGTGGTCGCGCGGACCGCGCGGGCCGGGCGGGGCGGCTGGGTGAGCGTGCTGGACTCACTGCGGCCCGGCCGCACCCGGTGGCTGGGCCAGAACCGGCTCCAGATCAATCTGCACGCGTACCCGCCGCGCGAGATCTCCGGCGCCGAGATGCTCTTCGTGCCGGTCACCCCGCAGCGGCACGGCTGGGTGTCCTGGGACGACGGGGAGCGGTACGCCCTGGTCTACCCCTGCGCGGGCGTCCTCACCGACGCCGGGGCCCGCGCGGTCCCGGCCGCCCTCGGCGCCCTGCTCGGCCCGGCCCGCGCGGGCGTCCTGGCCCTCCTCGGCTCCCCCATGACCACCAGCCAGCTGACGGCGGTGACGGGCCAGGGGCTCGGTTCGGTCGGGCGGCATCTGAAGGTGCTGCGGGAGGCGGGGCTGGTGGT
Organism: Streptomyces murinus; assembly: GCF_002154555.1. Lineage (GTDB taxonomy): Bacteria > Actinomycetota > Actinomycetes > Streptomycetales > Streptomycetaceae > Streptomyces > Streptomyces murinus. The sequence goes on along the minus strand of NZ_MUNF01000958.1, from coordinate 1,442 downwards.
GGGGCGCAGGACCGGGCGGTCGGTGCTGTACGGCAGGACGGCGGCCGGGGACGCGGTGGTGGCGGCGGCCGCGCCCGCCGAGCCGGGGTGACCGCCGCCGCCCGGAGGACACCTCGGCCGCATACCATCGCGCCCATGACCACTGTGCTGAACACCGAGATCGGCGCCCTCACCGGCGGCGCCGCGAACCTGCCGCAGTACGCGGGCAAGGCCGTCCTCATCGTGAACGTGGCCTCCAAGTGCGGCCTGACCCCGCAGTACGCGGGCCTGGAGAAGCTCCAGGAGCGCTACGCCGAGCGCGGCTTCACCGTGCTGGGCGTGCCGTGCAACCAGTTCCTCGGGCAGGAGCCGGGCAGCGCCGAGGAGATCGCCGAGTTCTGCTCGGCGACGTACGGCGTGACCTTCCCGCTGACCGAGAAGGTGGAGGTGAACGGCGAGGACCGGCACCCCCTCTATGAGCGCCTGGTGGGCTTCGCGGACGAGGCGGGCCACAGCGGCGACATCCGCTGGAACTTCGAGAAGTTCCTGATCGGCCGGGACGGCACCGTCGTCGCCCGGTTCTCGCCGCAGGCCGAGCCGGAGTCGGCGGAGGTCGTCGCGGCGATCGAGGCCCAGCTCGGCTGACCGCGCTTGACCTTGCCCCTGGGGCAGGGCGGAGCGTCGCTGTCGCCGGGCGGGAAGGAACCGCCCGGCGACGGAGGATGACATCGGTGCACGAGGATCTGCTCACCATCGGGGCGTTCGCCGCGCGGGCCCGGCTGTCCGCCAAGGCCCTGCGGCTGTACGACCGCCTCGGCCTGCTCGCCCCGGCGTACGTCGACGAGTCGAGCGGCTACCGCTACTACCGCGCCGCCCAGGTGGAGCGCGCCCGGCTGGTCGCCCTGCTGCGCCAGCTGGACATGCCGCTGGCCCGGATCGCCGAGGTGGCCGGGGCCGAGGGCGCGGCGGCGGCCCGGCTGCTGGACGCCTACTGGGCGGACGTGGAGGCCCGGGTGGCCGGGCAGCGGACCCTCGCCGAGTACCTCCGTGGACGGCTGTCCGGGAGGAGTGACGAGATGTACGGGAAGTTCGCGGTCGAGACGGTGGACGTGCCGGCGCGGGTGGTGATCACCGAGTCGCGGCACACGCTGGCGGACGAGCTGCCGGCCTGGATCGGCGCCGCACTGGGCCGGCTCGAGGCGGCCGCCCAGGAGTGCGGGGGTGTGGCGGCGGCGCCGTTCGTCGTCTATCACGCCGAGGTGTCGATGGAGAGCGACGGTCCCGCGCAGGCCTGTGTGCCGGTGGCCGACGAGGCGGCGGCGCGGGCCTGGGCCGGGCGGCAGGGGCGGGGCCGGGAGACCGGGGTGCGGGTGGAGCCGGCGGCCCGGCTGGCGTACGTCCGGATCACCAAGGCGCAGGTGGCGCATCCGCAGATCCTCGCCGCGTTCGAGGCGGTGGAGGAG
>NZ_MUNF01000096.1 GCF_002154555.1 Streptomyces murinus | reverse complement strand
CGTCGTCCGGCGTCGTCCGGCCGTCGGCGCATGGTGGCGGCGCCCATTTCGAGGTGCGGAAATGTGTCGGTGATCCACGTGTCCCGCCTCGGGGTTCCTCCCTACGGTGTCCGACCATGGACAGTGCCAAGACGCCCCAGCATCCCTGGCCCGGTGCCCCTGTCGCGGCCGGACCGGCCTCGACGCGGTTCCTCGCCGGCCGCAAGGCCCTGGTCACCGGCGCGGCCAGCGGGATCGGCCGGGCCTGCGCGGAGGGCTTCGCCGCGGCCGGTGCGGAGGTCTATGTGGTGGACCGGGCCGCCGAGGCGGCCAAGGAGGTGGCCGGGGCGATCGGCGGCATCGCCGTGGTGGCCGACCTCTCCGAGGCCGAGGCCGTCGACGCGTTGCCGGGCGACGCGGACATCGTGGTCAACAACGCGGGTCTGCAACACATCGCGCCGGTCCATGAGTTCCCGCCGGATCTCTTCACGCTGATCCAACGGGTCATGGTGGAGGCGCCGTTCCGCATCCTGCGCCGCACGCTGCCCCATATGTACGCGGGGGCGTGGGGCCGGGTGGTGAACATCTCCTCGGTGCACGGACTGCGGGCCAGCGCCTACAAATCGGCCTACGTCACGGCGAAGCACGCGCTGGAGGGGCTGAGCAAGGTGGTCGCCCTGGAGGGCGCCGCGCACGGGGTGACCAGCAACTGCCTCAACCCCGGGTACGTCCGCACGCCCCTGGTGGAGCGGCAGATCGCCGACCAGGCGCGCGCCCACGGCATCCCGGCGGCGGACGTGCTGGACCAGGTGTTCCTGGAACGCACCGCGATCAAGCGGCTGATCGAGCCGGTGGAGGTCGCCGAGGCGGCCCTGTGGCTGTGCACGGAACACAGCGCCCATCTGACCGGCAGCTCGATCCCCCTGGACGGCGGCTGGACCGCGCACTGATGTCCGTCAACGCCCCTGCTCCCCTCACCAGTTCAAGCCATGGACCTGCCGGAACCGTGGAAAACGGACGTCCGGGGGTATCCGCAGCGGAGATCGGGACGCGGCACCGCCCTCGTTCCCCCGCGGCGAAAGGAGACATGGCAGATGGCCACCGACGCGAACTCAGCGAGGATCACGGGGAAGGTCCAGGGCCGGGACATCACCCTGGAAGGGGGCCTGTCGAAGGACGAGATCAGGAGCCGGGTGTGGTGGTGGCGGGCGTCCGGCTCCGGGACCGCGGGGGAACGGGACGGCCATGGCCATGGCCATGAGTACGACGACTCGCAGGCGGACGTGATCGCCACCCTGGGCGGCTACTACAGAGTCTCCGGCGATCCCCGCACGCAGGAGGCCGAGGAACTGGTGGAGTTGGTGTACACGGAACTCAACCCCGCTGACTGACATACCCGTTGAAGCCGGGCGGCTCGGGTGCATGGGGAGCGGTGGCGGGGGCAATCGGTGATCACGTCTCGACATGACGAGAAGGAGATCATCATGAACAAGGGACAGTGGATCACGGGCGGCGCGCGCGAGGAACTGGCCGACGCCTTCGCCGGGGAGTACCGGGAGGGGCGGTCGATCCGCGCCATCGCCGAGGCGCACGGCCGGTCGTACGGCTTTGTGCATCGCCTGCTCGGCGAGGCGGGCGTGCCGCTGCGCGCCCGGGGCGGCGATGTGCGCACGGAAGCCGGCCGGTCGGCGCGATGACGTGCGGAAAGCCGCCGGAGCGGGGCATGCGGGGACACGGCGGGGGCAGCCGGGATGCCGGGGCAGGAAGATCACCGATCCACTGTCATGCCCCCTATCCACCGTCTTGCCAGGGAGGACTTTGCCGTGTCGCTACCCGCCGAGAAGGAAGTGCGCGCGCTGCTCGCCCGGTTCGCCGAGGCCCGCTTCCGCCATGACCTCCAGCCCACCGGCCGCTCCAGCCGCGCGTTGGAGGACACCTCCTCCGCCCTCTGCGCAATGACCGGCACCCGGACGGTGGACGAGGCGCTCGCCGCGGCCGACGGACTCCTGGACCGGCTCCGGGCGAACCGCCGCGCGGCCGCCGAGAGGACCCGGGTACTGGCCGCTTGAACAAGCCCGAGAGCTGTAGAGCTGTAGAGCTGTAGGCGCTCTCGGCCATCCGTATGTCTTCGCACTCCGTTCCCTGCCCGAAAGAGAGCCAGATGACGATACCGGTGCGCCCTCTGCGGCGCGTGCGCCGAGACCGGCGGTTCGATCTGCGGACGACCACCTGGTTCTTCGTCCTGCTCGCGATCGTCCTCTGCCTGCCGGCGCTCGTGGTGCGCCTGGCGGCGGGCGTCGTCGAGCGTCGTCCGCTGTGGGCCGCCGTCCTGGCCGTGCTCGCCGTCGCCGGGTGCCTGCTCTGGTGGCCGGGTCGGCGGAGGCTGTCCGCCGGGAGGTACGCCAGGCGGGCCGCCCGCGCGCTGGAGGCGGGGGCCGAGGCGGCGTCCGACAGTCTCGACCTCGCGCCGGTGGACATCGCCGTGCCCGGCGGGGACGGGGAGGAGCCCACGCTTCTCCTCGACTCCCCCGACGCCTATGCCGAGTTGGACCCCGATGGCTTCGAGCAGGCCATCGCCGAGCTGTGCGTCCGGGAGGGCTGCGGCGAGGTGGAGGTGGTGGGCGGCGCCGGTGATCTGGGCGCGGACGTCGTCGCGGTCACGGCGGAGGGGCTGCGCGTGGTCATCCAGTGCAAGCAGTACGGCGACGCCAACAAGGTGGGCTCACAGGACATGCAGCGCTTCGGCGGCACCTGTTTCACCATTCACGAGGCCGATGTGGCGGCGCTCGTCACCACCAGCGAGTTCACCGCACCCGCGCTCGACTACGCGCGCCAGTGCGGCATCGTCTGCATGGACGGGCAGGAACTGGAGGCGTGGCGCGAGGGAACGGGCCCGAGCCCCTGGGACCCGCGCCGGTAGGACGGGAGTCGGAGCCGGCAACCGGCCAACTCCTCAGCTGTTCAGGTGCCGTTGCAGCCAGTCGGCGGCGGCACGGCGGAAGAGCCTGCGGTTGTCGGCACGGAGGAAGTCGTGTCCTTCCTCGCGCAGGGTGAGGAGTTCGGCGGGCACACCCCGCTCGCGTGCCGCCCGTACGAACTGCTCCGACTCCCTGGGCGGCACATTGGTGTCGTGCTCCCCGTGCACCGCGAACACGGGTGCCCGCAGCGCGTCGATACGGGTCATCGGCGAGAGCTCGCGCAGCAGTTCGCGGTCGCGTTCGGGATGGCCGTACTTGTGGGCCGCCGACTGGGCGATCCAGGGTTCGGTGCCCTCGAAGAACGTCGCCAGGTCCGACATCCCGCACACCGCGACGCCGGTGCGGAAGAGGTCCGGGTGCCAGACCAGGGAGGCGAAGGTGAGATAGCCGCCGTACGAACGGCCCATCACCGCGAGCCGGGACGGGTCGGCCGGACCGGCCAGTACGGCGTGTGCGGTGCAGTCCGCCACATCGTCGAGGGCGGCGAACCGGCCCCTTCCCAGGTCGGCGTCGACGAACGACCGGCCGTAGCCGGAGGATCCGCGTACATCGGGCGCGAAGATGTCCAGCCCCCGCCCGAGGATCTCGTGGTACAGCGGGTCGAGGACGGGACGTTCCTGGTCCTCGGGGCCGCCGTGCAGATGGATGACACAGGGCGCCGGTTCGCCGGGCGCGCGCCCCGGTGCGCGGTAGTACCAGCCGTTCAACGGCAGCCCGTCCCGGGCGGTGGGGCGCAGCGGGACCGGCCGTACGGGCGGGCGGCCGGGCGGGACGGCATCCTCGTCCCGGGAGGACCAGGGGGTGCGGACCGGGGTCGCGCCGTCGGGCAGCCACCAGATGCCGGGGCGACGGCGGGATCCCGAAAGGGCCAGCGCGAGGCGGGAGTTGGCGTCGGTGACGCGGGTGACGACCTCGTGCGGCAGGGAGATGTGGCGGGACGCGGAGCCGGTACCCTCTTCCGGCCGGCCGTCCGTGTCCGTGCCCGTGTCGGTGTCCGGGTCCAGGATCTCCACGTCGCTCATGCCCCGGATGTTCCAGGCGAGCACGGCGGTGGCGCCGTCGCGGGTGTACCGCAGCAGTTCCAGGTCGCTGCCCTCGCGTGCGGCGACGGTCGACCAGCCGAGCGGCCGTCCGTCCGGGTCGAGTTCGGCGGTGAGCAGGACCGCGAACTCCCGGTGGGCGTTGCTGCGCAGCCGAAGCTCGTCCGCTCGGGGGGAGAAGCTGCCGATCCAAGGGTCCCCGTCGGCCACCGGCAGCACACAGGTCGTCACATGGTCGGCGGTGCGCAGCACGACCGCCTCGCGCCGGCCGCGCGGTCCCCGGCGCAGCAGGGCGAGCGACCCGTCGCGGCTGAGGTCGCACACGCGCAGTGTCGCCGCGTCCTGCACGGCGGCGATCAGGACGGGGGCGGCGACCGCGTCGGGGTCGATCAGATACGCCGACAGCCCGTCGCCGAAGCCGGTGCCGCCGGGAGCGCCGGTCGGCGTCGTCCCCACCGTGACGGCGGGCGACGGCAGGGCCGGGCCACGGTCCGTGTGGGGCGCCGGGCCGAGCAGTTCCGTCTCGCCCGCGCGGCCCCGCCAGCAGTCCGGCAGACGACCGTCGGAAAGGCCGGAGCCGAGGCCGAAGCCGCGGCCGGGGCCGGACGGACCGTCGCCAGCCGCGGTGTCCGCACCGGACGGGGACGGCGGGGCGGGCGGTCCGGTGGGGACCGCGACGGTGACCGTGACCGCCGATCCGTCGTGCGCCCAGCAGCCCAGATGGGCGGAGCTGCCCGGTTCGGCGCCGGCCAGGATCTGCCGGTCACTGCCGTCCGGGCGGACGCACAGCACCCGGGTGTGCTCACCGCCGCCGGGCGCCGTGGTGTAGGCGATCCAGCGGCCGTCGGGTGACCAGGACACCTCCCGTACGGGATCCGGGCCGTCGTCGAGCAGTCGTACCGGCTCCCCGTCGGCGGGGCCCGTCCACAGCTGCGGTACGCCGCCCCGGTCGCAGATGAAGGCGAGCCGGGTGCCGGACGGATCGGCCGAGGGGTACCAGCAGCCGTGCGCGATGAGCCGCGTCGGCGCGTCGCGGGGCCCGGAGGCGTCCGGCAGCGGGATGCGGGCGGGCGCGGCGAAGGCGGCGGTCAGTCCGTCGGAGCCCGCCGGGAGCGGGGCGCCGGCCCCGTCCGTGCGCTCCTCCGTGCCCTCCTCCGTGCGCTCGGCAGGCCGCTCGTCGGTCGTGCGCTCCTCCGGACGCACGGTGGCGGGCCGTCCGGCATCGGCCGTGCCGACGTCGGGCGGGCGCTCCGCGACGGGCTCCGCGGCCGGATGGCGCGCGGTCGCGTCCCCTGCGGTCAGATTCCGTGCGTTTGAAGCCATATCTCCAGCAAAGCCACCTGCCACAGCGCGTTCGCTCCGCGCTTGGTGCGGTGACGGTCGGGGGCGGCGAGGAGTGCGGTGACGTAGGAGTCCTGGAAGACGCCGCGCCGTTTCGCCTCGGGGGCGCTGAGCGCCTCGCGCACCTTTTCCAGCACGGGTCCGGCCATATGGGTGATCGCCGGGACGGGGAAGTAGCCCTTGGGGCGGTCGACCACCTCGGGCGGCAGGAGTTTGCGGCCCGCCTCCTTCAGGACGCCCTTGCCGCCGTCGGCCAGCTTCAGCTCCGGCGGGCACGCGGCCGCCAGCTCCACCAGTTCGTGATCGAGGAACGGCACCCGGGCCTCCAGACCCCAGTCCATGGTCATGTTGTCGACCCGCTTGACCGGGTCGTCGGCCAGCATGACGTGGGTGTCCAGGCGCAGGGCGGCGTCGAGCGCCGTCTCGGCCCCGGGCACCGCCATGTGCTCCCGCACGAACCGGCCGGACACGTCGTCCTCGGTCAGCATGTCGGGGCGCAGGATGGCGGAGAGGTCCTGGTGCGGCCGGTCGAAGTAGGTCTCGGCGTACCGCTGCGGCTCCTCCTCGCGGGGCGCGTCGGCCAGGCGCGGGTACCAGTGGTAGCCGGCGAAGACCTCGTCGGCGCCCTGCCCGCTCTGGACGACCTTGACGCTGCGCGAGACCTGCTCGGACAGCAGATGGAAGGCGACCACGTCATGGCTCATCATGGGCTCGCTCATCGCCGCGACCGCCCCGTCCAGGGCCGTGGACACGCGCCGCGAGGGGACCAGCAGCTGATGGTGGTCGGTGGCGAACTCCCGGGCCACCAGGTCGGAGTACCAGAACTCGTCGCCCTCGTCACCGGCCTCCGCCTCGAAGCCCACGCTGAACGTGGCCAGGTCCCGCTGCCCCTCTTCGGCCAGCAGGGCCACGATCAGGCTGGAGTCCAGTCCCCCGGACAGCAGGACGCCGACCGGGACGTCCGCGACCATGCGCCGCTGGACGGCGGTGCGCAGCGCGTCCAGCACCGCGTCCCGCCACTCGGCGGCGTCCATGCCGAGGTGCTCGGGGCGGCGGGTGTACGACGGCTGCCAGTAGCGGTGGTCCCGGTGGGTGCCGTCCGGTTCGACGACCCGCACGGTGGCCGGGGAGAGCTTGCGCACCCCCGCCAGCACGGTGCGGGGCGCGGCCACGGTCGCGTGCCAGCTGAGGTACTGGTGCAGGGCGGCCGGGTCCAGCGAGGTGTCGACGTCGCCGGCCGCGAGCAGCGCGGGCAGCGAGGAGGCGAAGCGCAGCCGCCCGGGGGTCCGCGCCAGGTAGAGGGGCTTGATGCCGAGCCGGTCGCGGATCAGGATCAGCCGGCCGGTCCGGTGTTCGACCAGGGCGATGGCGAACATGCCGTGGAAGTGGTCGACGCAGGCGGTGCCCCACTGCCGGTACGCCGCAAGGACGACCTCGGTGTCGGAGGTGGACCGGAACCGGTGCCCGAGGGAGACCAGTTCCGCCCGCAGCTCCCGGTAGTTGTAGATGCAACCGTTGAAGACGCCGGTGACCTCTCCGGCGGTGTCGGTCAGGGGCTGGGCCCCGCGCTCGGAGAGGTCGATGATCTTCAGACGGCGGTGCCCGAGGGCCACGGCGTCCCGCGTCCAGACCCCCTGCCCGTCGGGGCCGCGGGGGGCGAGCCGGTCGCTCATCCGCTCCACGGCCGCCAGATCGGGCCGCATGCCGTCGAAGCGCATCTCCCCGCTCAGGCCGCACATCCGCGACCACCTCCCCGGTGCGTGTACGGATCGCGCGGGGAGCGCGGCGGATGCAGCGGGTACGGCAGGTGCGGCGGTGAGATGCGCGGGAGGCCGCGCACCGGCATGTGGCCGGGGCTGGTCGACACGGGGATGCTTCTCCTTCGCGATAGGGGGTGGCTACGCGGCGGCCTGCCCCGGGGAGGCGACGCGGCGGGCGGGTGCGGTGCGCCGTGAGCGCGGGCGCTCCTCGCCCCGGGTCTCCGCGATCGCCAGATCCGTGCAGGCCAGCAGGTCGTCGTGGTGGGCCGTACGACGGATGCGGTGGGCGGCGCTGCCGTCCGCGAGCGCGCGTTCGGCCAGGCCCCGGACGGTGGGCCAGTCCCCGGCGGCCTCCAGCGCCGGGCGCACCCGGCCCAGCAGGCCCCGGACGACCTGGGCCGCGGGCGCCTCGCGCCGGGTCGCGGGGTCGATCAGGGCGCCTTCCAGGCCCGACCGCGCGGCCCGCCAGGCGGCGGCGCGCAGCCATTCGTGCCGGCCCGGGCAGGTGGGTGGCTCCGCCGCCGCCAGTCGCGCGCGGGCGTCGGTCACCAGGGCGCGGAAGAGCCCGGCGATCAGTACGACCGTCTCGGCGCGGGGGCAGGCGTCGCAGATGCGCAGTTCAAGGGTCTGCTGGTGGGCGGAGGGCCGGATGTCGTAGTAGATCATTCCCACGTCGCTGATGACGCCGGACCGGACCAGGCCCTGCACCACCGCGTCGTACTCGGCGGCGTCGGCGAAACAGCCGGGCGGGCCCGCGGTGGGCCAGCGCTGCCAGACCATGGTCCGCCAGCTGGCGTACCCGGTGTCGCTGTTCGCCCAGAAGGGGGAACTGGCGGAGAGGGCCAGCAGCGCGTGCAGCCACGGGGACACCTCGCACATGACGCGGACGGCCAGGTCCCGGTCGGGTACGTCGACGTGGACATGGGTCCCGCAGATCAGCTGCTCGTCGGCGACCAGGCGGTAGTCGTCGACCATACGGCGATATCGGCGCCCGGGGGTGGGGCGGGTGTCCTCGGCGCGGGCCAGCGGCACGGTACCGGCGGCCACGACGGCCAGTCCGTGCGCGTTCGCCGCGGCATCGAGCCGACGCCTGGCGCCGGTCACATCGTCGTACAGGTCGGCGAGAGTCTCATGCACACCACTGTTCGTCTCCACGGCCGCCTGCTGCAACTCGGTCGTGAAGGTGGGTTCGGGGAGACCCTTCAGCACGGCGTCGGCCCGCGGGGCGAGTCGGCCCGTCTCCACCTCGACGATGTGGAACTCCTCTTCCACTCCGATACGAACGGTCACGCGCTCTCCTAGGTGACGGCCGAACGCCGGCAACCGCGCCCGGAAACCGCCCCGCCCCATCAGTCCCCCGGAGGCGAGTTGTGCACCCCGACTTCCCACGAGGCCCATTGCTAAGCGTCCGACCCCGGTGGCCTGCGCCGTACCGGCGGTCCCGAACCCCTCCGGGTTGCCCGTCCGGGCCGCTCATGCTGCCCCTTCGTACCTGGCGCCGACGCTCGCGAACACGTATCCAGAAAGAAGTTGATCAACACATCTTGGAGGAGAGACCCCTTGCGTGATCACGAGGACGCCAAAGCCACCGGGATCGGCAGGGACCGTACCTCTTCCCGCAGAGCGGACCCCGCCCCGGCCGCGCAGCCGGCCGGGCTGCTCGGGCTCCAGGCCGCGGTCGGCAACGCGGCGGTCGTCCAGATGCTGCGCCGGGCCGGTGGGGCCGAGGTGCAGCGGTCCGCCGTCCATGACGTCCTGCGCACCGGGGGCCAGCCGCTGGACGAAGGTGTGCGCACCGACATGGAGGCGCGGCTGGGCGCGGACTTCTCCGATGTGCGGGTGCACAGCGACGCCCGGGCCAGGGCGTCCGCGGCCGCCATGGGGGCGCGTGCCTACACCTCGGGCAACCACATCGTGATCGGCGACGGGGGCGGGGACCGCCACACCCTCGCGCACGAGCTCACCCATGTCATCCAGCAGCGTCGGGGACCGGTCGCGGGCACGGAGACGGGCGACGGACTGCGGGTGTCCGATCCGTCGGACCGCTTCGAACGGGAGGCGGAGGCGACCGCGCACCGGGTCCTGCGCGGATCACCGGCCGGCGCGGCGGCGCACGGACCGGCGGACGCCTCCGGGGCGACGCCTGCGGGGCGGCCGTCGGTGCAGCGGCTGCTGGTCCTCGGGCAGAAGGGCGAGGCGAAGGCGGCGGAGCCCGCGTACACGGACATACGGGCGGAGCTCACGGATCCGGAGCTGATCAGCGCCTGGGAGGACACGAAGAACAAGCCGGCGATCATGAAGGTGCTCGACGAGTGGATCACGGCGCCGAAGCAGTCCACGCCCCAGGCCACCGCGAAGAGCAAGCGCGGACCCCGGGACGCGCTCGCCCGCTCCTACGCGACGATGGACGAGGCGGCCGCCGCCGTGCTGGACCGGGTCAACGCCCTGCCGGTCGCCGACGTGGAGAAGGCGATCTCCGACGACGTGGCGGTCGACGCGAAGATCAAGGAGGTACTGGCCGGATTCGTCGCGAACTCCCTGCGGCCGTGGCTCGGGGAGCAGCGGACGCAGGTGACGAAACTGGAGGACATGCTCTCGAAGACCGTGGCGGAACTGGCGTCGGTGCGGCGGCTCTATCTGCCGTACATCGAGTTCGGCGAGAAGACGCTGGACGGGATCCTCGGCAACCCCGAGGCGCAGGGCTTCGCCACGCTCATCAGTGCCATCCATGACATCGCCGAGATCCTCTACGACATCAAGGATCTCGAACAGCATGTCACGGTCTCCGAGGAGCAGTTCAAGGGATACGTACTCAAGGACGGGGCGAAGCTCGCGGGCCCGCGGAACTCGCCCGCCTGGGCGCTCGGTGACGGGGCGGGCGGGAGCGTCGGCGATCTGGAGCGGACGCCGGTACCCAACACGTTCCGGGGGGCCATGGCGACGCCGAACCAGCTCAACGACCAGGTGCGGACCGCCGGGCACCTCGGCTACCCGGTGTCGCTGGGGCCCTCGCGGACGACGGGCAAGCTGATGAAGCTGGCCGACACGACCGGTGCCGACCCGGCGGTCAAGGAGGCCATCGCCTATTCGCTGCTGGCCCTGTGGTACACGGACTACCGGCGCGACCTCACGGACATCCACCGCTATCACTTCGTGATGGACATGGCGGCCAACTTCGGTGTCGCCTACGACCCTTACAAGGCGCCGCGCAATCCGGCGACGGGCCAGGACTACTCCCAGCTGATCGCCGACACGCTCGACCGGTTCCGCAAGAACCACGAGGAGGAGTCGGCGCGGTACTGGAAGAAGGCCGAGGAGCTGAAGCTCGATCCGCCCGCGATTCCCGGTCCGGTCAACGGGCCGTCGGCGGGTGAGCAGTCCGCCCAGGCGGTGGAGGAGGCGGCGCCCGCGTGGAAGACCGACCCGGTCGCACGGGCCGTGATGGCGGCACTCAAGGCCGCGCCCAAGTTCCGGATCCCGGGCGAGAAGCACGACGCGGTCAGCCGACTCCAGCTCACCGAGGAGCAGTTCGACGCGGCGTTCATCCTCCTGACGTCGAAGGACCACGTGGGGAACAAGCCGCTGGTACAGATCGACCGCATGGGGCTGGTGCTCACCAACCCCGGTAAGACGGCGGCCAAGAAGGCGACGGATCTGTGACCTCGGGGACGTCCCACGAGGCGGCCGGCTGCCGGTGAACGGACCGGCCGCCGGGCGCCTTCGCGCCTTACGCGGACGGGCCGTCCGCCAGTGTCAGGAATTTGCCGAAGACACCCGGGTCGAACAGGAGCCCGTTGGACTCGACCGGGATCTGATACCCGTTCACCACGGCCGTCGGTGTGCCCGGCCCGGCGTGCCCGTCGCCGTGGCCGGCGGCGGCGTAGGCGCTCTCGGCGGAGTTCACGAAGCCCCGGTACTTCATCGACCTCACCGCGGCGTCGAAGGAGGGGCTCCGCAATCCCTTGACCTTCCCCGCCAGTTGCAGCAGGCGCGCGTCGGTGAACCCGTCCACCTCCTCGGCGGGCTGGTTCTGGTAGAGGACGGCGTGGTACTCGGCGAACTTCCCCCTCTCCAGTGCCGCGCGCAGCGCGTTGACCGCCTTCTTCGACCCGTCTCCGCCCAGCCGCGGGTCCAGGAACGACGCCATCGTGTACTCGACCTTGGCCTTGTGCCGCAGCACCCACTCGGTCAGGACCGGGCCCCCGCCCTCGGTCTCGAATTCCTTGCAGACCGGGCACCGCGGGTCCTCGTAGAGGCGCACGGTCATCCTCGCCCCGGGGTCGCCCACCAGAACCGTCGAGCCGTCCGGCTCCACCTTCTCGGGCACGTCGGCAAGGCCGGGGTACGCGGCCTCGGTCCGGCTCGTCGAACCGGCGCCGCCCCTGCCCTGCCGCGGCCCGCCACCGTCGGCGGCTCCCTGGTGTCCCGGCCCGCAACTCACCACGACCGCACCGAGCAAACCGCTCACCACGACCGCCGTCAGCCGTCTGTGCGCACGCTTCATCCGCATCATGCCCCCCTGTGATTCTGGAAAAGGGGAGAGTAAGCCATCCGCTGCCGGTCGCCACGGCCGGGGGCCCTCCGTCCGGGAAGAGGGAGGTTTCTTCCGGTAACTCGGTGGTCTGTTACGGGGTTTGGGGGGAATCCGGACAGCAGGAAGGAGGGGTGCCGGATGTCGACCGACCTCAAGCGGCCGCCCCGACGGATGCCCGGCTGGGCGAAGGCGGTGACCGCCCTCGTGGTGGTGCTCGCGGTGCTGTTCGCCGGGATCAGGCTGGCCGTGCTCCCGGGCGTCAAGGATCTGCTCGGCACCGAGACGCACGACCGCTCGGGTCCCGCTCTCCTCAAGTCCATCGACGACATGAGCCGTTACGACGCGGCCTCGGGCAACTTCCAGGTGGTCGTCGACCTGGAGAAGGACGCCAAGTACCTGCCGGACGCCCTGCGCGGCACCCGCACGCTGTACGTCGGCGCCGGCACCGTGGAGGCGTACGTGGACCTCGGCCGGGTCGGCGACAAGGACGTGACGGTGGACAAGGACCGTACGTCGGCCACCTTGCGGCTCCCCCACGCGCGACTGGGCAAGCCCGCCCTGGACGCCGACCACTCCTACGCCGTCTCCAAGCAGCGCGGACTGCTCGACCGCCTGGGCGACCTGTTCTCGGACAACCCCGACAGCGAGCACGCCGTACAGAAGCTCGCCGTGTCCCACATCGGCGAGGCGGCCAAGGACAGCGGACTGACCGCGCGGGCCGAGAGCAACACCACGGACATGCTGGAGGGTCTGCTGCACTCCCTCGGCTTCAAGGACGTGCACGTCTCCTACGGGTGAACCACCCGCTGTTTCAGGGTCGTTGACGACTGGAGGACCGATGACCCGCACCGCTCTGTTCTCACGCACCGCCTCGACCGGCCGCGCGTCCCGGACGAGTCGCCTCGCGAAGGCGCGGGCGCGCTGGAGCGGCGGCGCATTCCGGCGCGCGAAGGCGGACCGCACGCGTGAGGCCGCCGAGGCGGAGCGCGCCGAAGCGGCAAAGCCCGTGCGCCGTCGGCACGTTCTCCCCCTGCCGGTCCGGATGCTGGCGATGCTGTGCGCCTTCGTCCTCATGGTGGGCTTCGCCGTCGTCCTGGCCAAGATCACCCTGGAGCCGTCCCCGGCTTCGGTCTCCCTGGTGCACAGCAATCTGCGTCCCGGCCGCTCCATCAGGGCCTATCTGGACCAGCCCGGACTGCGGGACACCGTCAAGCAGATCGGCGGCAACATCCTGCTGGGCGTGCCGTTCGGGATACTGGTGCCGGTGCTCGCGCCGGGCGCCCGGGGCATCTGGCGGGTACTGCTGCTGACCGCGGCCGTGATGCTGCTGGTGGAGATGGCCCAGGGCGCCCTGGTCACCGGACGGGCCTTCGACGTGGACGACGTCATCCTCAACACGTCCGGCGCGCTGCTCGGTTACCTCCTGGTGGGCCGCAAGCTGGGGCGGGTGCACGATCGCCGGGCACACGACCGCCACGGAAGCGTCTGACCGGGCCCGTCACCGCCCGTACGTCCAGGACGCCCACAGCCTGGCGTAGGCGCCGCCCGCAGCGCGCAGTTCGTCGGGCCGTCCCCGCTCGACCACCCGGCCGTTCTCCATCACCACCACGACATCGGCCGTTTCCGCCTGGGAGAGCCGGTGCGCCACCACGACCGCGGTCCGGCCCTCGGTCACCGCCAGGGCGGCCCGGTCGAGGGACTGGGCCATGTCGCTGCCCGCCTCGGCCGTCGCCTCGTCCAGCACCACCACCTCGGGGTCGATCAACAGAACGCGCGCGAGGGCGAGTTGCTGCACCTGACGAGCCGTCAGCCGGATACCGCCCCGGCCGACGGCGGTGTCGAGCCCGTCCGGCAGGGCGGCGGTCCAGTCCGCCGCGTCCACGACGGCGAGCGCGGCCCCGAGCCGCTCGTCCGACGCCTCCCGGCACGCGAGCCGGAGGTTGTCGGCCACCGTCCCGGGGAAGAGGTGGTGCTCCTGGGTGACCAGTACGATCCTGCGGTTCCCCGGCGCGCCCGGGCGGGCGAGGCCGGCCGTGGGGACGCCGTCGAGCGTGACGCCGCCCGCGTACGGCGCGCGCATCCCGGCGATCAGCGTCGCCAGCGTGGACTTGCCCGAGCCGGTCGCGCCGACGACGGCCAGCCGCTGCCCGGGGCGGATGTCGAGGTCGATGCCGTGCAGGACATCGGGGCCGTCCCCGTACCGGTGGCGGACACCACGCACGGCGATCCCCTCCGCCGGTCGGCCGGGCGACGCCTGCGGGCGCCCTTCGGACACCGGCGCGCCCAGGGTGACGCCGACGACCCGGGCGAGCGCGGCAGTCGCCTGCTGCACGGTGTCGAACGTGCCGAGCAGGGTGTTCACCGGGTCGAACAGCCCGACGAAGAAGAGGGCCGCCGTGGTCGCGGCCCCCACATCGGCGCGCCCGGAATGGACCAGGGCCCAGGCCACGAGGAGGACCGCGCTCAGACCGGTGAACTCGGCGATGTTGAGCCGCCCGTAGAAGCGGGTGGCCGCGCGGGTCGCCCGGAACTCGTACGACATCGCCGCCTCGGATGCCTCCTCCACGCGGGCGTACCGGCCCGGTCCGAGGCGCAGGGCGCGCAGGGTGGGCAGCGCGGTGAACGCGCCGAGCAGTGCCGAGGCGCGGCGGCCCTCGGCGGTGCGGCCGGCCGCGTAGAGCGGCTGCGAGGTGCGCAGATACCAGCGCAGGGTGTGCGCCTGGAGGGGCACCGCGAGGAGTCCGGCGACGGCGAACCGCCAGTCCAGCGCGGCCAGTCCGGCGAGCGCGGCGAGAATGGTGAGCGCCGCCGCGGCGAAGTCGCCGAGCGCTCCGGAGGCGGCGTCCGCGATCCGTTCCGTGTCGCCGGAGACCCGGGCGACCAGGTCGCCGGTGCCGCCCGCCTCCACGGCGTCCACAGGCACGGCGAGCGCCGAGGTGACGGCGTCCTCGCGCAGCCGGCCCGTCACCGCCAGGACGACCCGGGCCAGCAGCACCGTGGCGGCCCACGCGGTGAGCGCGCCGGCCACGGCGGCGGCGGTCAGGAGCAGGACAGGACCGATCAGCGCGCTCGGACCGCGGTGGTCGGCGACGGCCTGGGTGATCCGGCCGATCGCCACCGGGCCCGCCAGGGTCAGGGCGCTGTCCAGGACGAGCGCGGCGAGGGCCGCCCACAGCGCCGGCCGCCGGCCGCGCAGGGCGTCGCGCAGCCCGGCGCGGGTCTGCCGCGCGGTGGCGACGGGGAGCAGCGTCGTCGCGGTCACGGGGGTCGTCACGGCGTCACCACCCGCTCCGTCGCGGGCACGTGGACGACCCGGTCGCAGCGCGCGAGCCAGGCCGGGCTGGTCGTGATGACCAGGGTGGTGCGGCGTTCCCGTATCCGCCGGACCCGGTCGGCGATGGCGTCCTCCGTGGCCGCGTCCACGGCGGTGGTGGGGTCGTGCAGCACCAGCACGGGTGGCCGGGCGGCGAGGGCGCGCCCCAGGGCGATGCGCTGGCGCTGGCCGCCGGAGAGGGTCTCGCCGCGGTCGCCGACCGTGGTGTGCGCGCCGTGCGGCAGGGCACGTACGACCTCGTCGGCGAAGGAGGCCCGGGCGGCTTCGGTCACTGCGGTGGTGTCCTTGGTGAGGGCGGCCAGGTTGTCGGCCACGGTGCCGGGCAGCAGCACCGGTTCGTGGTGGCTGACCAGCACGGTGGTTCTGAGCGCGGTCAGCCGGAGCGCCGTCAGATCGGTGCCGTCCAGCAGGATGCGGCCGCCCCCGGGGTCCTCCTCGCGGGCCAGCAGCAGGGCGATCGCGTCGGCGTCGGCGGGGTCGGCGCACACGAGGCCGGTCATCTCACCGGCCGGGACGGACCACTCGGCCCGGCTCCCGCCCGGCAGCGGTACCTCGCGGAAGTCGAGGGTACCGGGCGCCTTCCCCGAAGCCGCCCCGACTCCGGTGTCCGGCGGGGTCGGTGTACGGCGGTCCGCGACGGGGTCCGCCGGCTTCCCGTGCGGCGGCAGCGGGGACCGGGCCGCCGCGGGTTCCGGTACGGCAGGTGGCATGCCCAGCACCTCGTGGACGCGCGCGGCCGAGGCGAGGGCGCGGACGTAGCGTGCGTGGGCGGCACCGACGACCCGCATCGGGCCGTTCACGAACTGGGCGAGACCGAGCACCGCGATCAGCCGGCCCAGACCGATCCGGCCGTCCAGGGCGAGCCCGCCGCCGACCGCGGCGACGGCGGTCAGACAGAGCCCGGTGAGCAGGACGCCCACCGAGACCAGCGCGCCCTCGGCGGACACCGCGCGCCGCGCGGCGCGTACGG
>NZ_MUNF01000957.1:210-598 GCF_002154555.1 Streptomyces murinus | reverse complement strand
CTGCTGCGGCGCGTCCGAGGCGCCGTTGGTGATGATGAGATCCACCATCCGGAACGGCTTGCCGAAGGTGTACGTCACCGAGGCACCAGGACCCGGCGCGCCCCAATACCGGTTGCTGAGGCCGTCCGTGGTGTTCGACGCCGGATGCCCGGGCACGGCCGCGCTCGCCGTGACCTTCGTCGCGGTGATGGCCTTGCTGCCGCCGAGCTTGTCCCGGGTGTCCTCGAACAGGGCGCGCCCTGCGGGCAGCAGCAGGAACCCGCCCACGCACAGCGCGATCACCACCAGCAGGATCACCAGCACCCGCACCCAGCGCCCGGACCCGGCCCGCACCCGGCGCCGGAACGGCCATATCGTCCGCCACCACGGCAGCGGCGCGGGGGCCGCC
>NZ_MUNF01000957.1:0-185 GCF_002154555.1 Streptomyces murinus | reverse complement strand
GCACGCGGGGCACGGCGGCCCGACCACCTCCTCCCGCTGCTCCACCGGCCGCACCACGGGCCGCTGCGCTACCGGCTTCCCGGGCAGCACCGGAGCGGGCTGCCGGGCCTCCGCCTCGGCGGGCTCGGGCGCGCGGGGCGCCCGAGGGGCCGGGGACGCGGGCGGCGTCCGGGGCGGCGGAGAGG
>NZ_MUNF01000956.1 GCF_002154555.1 Streptomyces murinus | reverse complement strand
GACCCCGGTCGCGGTCGCGCGCGCCAGCGGGTCGGAGCTGAGTTCGACGCCGTCGCGGACCACATAGGTGCCGTTCTCGGCGATGAAGACCATGCCCTCGGCGACCTCCGCGAACTGCCGGGCCAGGGTGGCGTACTGGCGGCCGCTCGCGGGGCTGAACAGCACCCTGCGCCCGGCAGTTCGCGGAGGTCGCCGAGGGCATGGTCTTCATCGCCGAGAACGGCACCTATGTGGTCCGCGACGGCGTCGAACTCAGCTCCGACCCGCTGGCGCGCGCGACCGCGACCGGGGTCGCGCAGGCGGTACGGCGGCTGAACGCGGCCGGCGGTGACGCGGGCGCCGTGGTCTGCGGCAAGCGCGCGGCCTATGTGGAGCGGACCGACGAGGCGTTCCTCGCCGAGGTGCGCCGCTACTACGTCGAGCACCGCGTCGTCGACGACGTCACCGCGGTGGAGGACGACTTCATCAAGGTCGCGGTCTTCGACTTCGACTCCGCCGAACGCTCCACCGCCCCCGCGCTCGCCCCCTTCGCCGGCACCCACCAGGTCGTGGTCTCGGGCGAGCACTGGGTCGACGTCATGACGCGCACCGCCAACAAGGGCACCGCGCTGCGCGCCCTCCAGCGGACCCTGGGCATCACCCCGGCCCAGACCATGGTCTTCGGCGACTACCTCAACGACCTGGAGATGATGGACGCGGCGGAGTGGTCCTTCGCCATGTCCAACGCCCACCCGGACGTCATCGCGCGCGCCCGCCATCTGGCCCCGTCCAACGACGAGAACGGCGTCCTGCGGACGATCTCCCGG
>NZ_MUNF01000955.1 GCF_002154555.1 Streptomyces murinus | reverse complement strand
CCGCTGCTGGCCCTCCTCGCGGACGGCGCGGCGGGCCCCGCCCGGCAGGAACTGGCCGACGCGCTGGGCGTGCCCGCGGATCAAGCGGCCACCACCGCACGGGAGTTGCTCGCGGCCCTGGGCTCGGTGTCGGGCCTGGACGCGGCGCTCGGCCTGTGGACGCAAGAGGAACTGCTGCTGCGCGAGGAGGGCCAGCAGCGGCCAGACCCCGGCGGCGGAGAACACAGTGCCGCCCCGCGCGGTGGCGCCCCATCGCGCGGTGAGTCCGTTCACCGTGCGTACGACGGCGCCGCCGACCCGGTTCTCCACCTTCAATTCCGCCCCCTGTGTCCCGCTTACCTGCGACAAGTCGTAAGAGGAACGGTACCGGTGTTCCTGGACTGCCGTTCGGGCGGCCGGAGTTGTCCGGGGCGCTCGGCAGGTGTGAAGGGGGGCGCGAGCGGGGGAGAAAGTGCTGGGTGGGGGCCTGCCCGGCCCAATGTCATCACTTCGAGTGATTCTCTGGCCTTTGCTTGCACGGCTCAACCCACGGTTGCCACGCTGTCGCTGTCTGTACAATCTGATGGGAGCGGCCAGTGACTTTCGGTGAGCAGCCGGCGTACCTGCGCGTCGCGGGTGATCTCCGCAAGAAGATCGTCGACGGTTCACTGCCGCCCCACACCCGGCTCCCCTCGCAGGCCCGCATCCGCGAGGAGTACGGCGTCTCGGACACCGTCGCCCTGGAGGCCCGCAAGGTCCTGATGGCCGAGGGTCTGGTCGAGGGCCGCTCCGGCTCGGGGACGTATGTGCGTGAACGGCCCGTGCCGCGCCGGGTGTCCCGCTCCGGCTACCGCCCCAGCGGCGGCGCCACCCCCTTCCGGCAGGAGCAGGCCGACGCCGCGGTGCGCGGCACCTGGGAGTCCAGCAGCCGGCAGGCGGAGGCCGGTGCCGCGATCGCCGAGCGGCTCGGGATCGAGATCGGCGAGCGGGTCATGCGCACCAAGTACCTGTTCCGCGAGGCCGGTGAGCCGATGATGCTCTCCACCTCCTGGGAGCCCCTCGCCGTCACCGGCCGCACCCCGGTGATGCTGCCCGAGGAGGGGCCGCTCGGCGGGATGGGCGTGGTCGAGCGCATGCGGGCCATCGACGTGATCGTGGACAACGTCACCGAGGAGGTCGGCGCGCGCCCCGGCCTCGCCGAGGAGCTGCATCTCCTCG
>NZ_MUNF01000954.1:910-1138 GCF_002154555.1 Streptomyces murinus | reverse complement strand
GCTGTCCAACGCGGAGATCGCGGCCGATCTGTTCGTCAGCGAGACGACCGTCAAGACGCATGTCGGGCATGTGCTGACCAAGCTGGGTCTGCGGGACCGGGTGCAGGCGGCGGTGTACGCGTACGAGAGCGGTCTGGTGCGCCCCGGCGCGCAGTAAGCGGCGCGGGCTCTCGACGGCCGGTCGCCAGGGGCCTGTTCCGTACGACGGCGAAGGGCGCCCCTCTCCTC
>NZ_MUNF01000954.1:0-855 GCF_002154555.1 Streptomyces murinus | reverse complement strand
GTTGTCGGCGTCGGGGAAGTCGGGGAACCAGCCCATGCCGTAGACGTCGTACTGGCCCTTCTCCTCGGCGGGGCGGAAGGAGTCCCAGGGGTGGCCCTGGATGGTGACGTCGAACAGGCCGCTGTCGTTGAGCTGCTTCTGGAGGACCTCGAACTCCTGCTTGGTGGCCGTGCCGTAGTGGTCGGTCGTGTAGTGCATGGTCAGCTTCACCGGGGTGGTGATGCCGGCCTTGGTGAGCAGGTTCTTGGCCTTGGCGGCACTGGGGTTGCCGTACTTGTTGAAGAACGAGTTGGAGTGCCCGGTGACGGTGGCGGGGACCAGCGAGTACAGCGGCTCGGCCTCGGTGCCGTAGACCTTGGAGACCAGTTCGCCGCGGTTGATGACCTGGGCCATGGCCTGGCGTACGGCCTTGGACTTCACCGTGGGAGCGTTGGTGTTGAAGGCGAGGTAGCGGATTTCGAGGCCCGGCATGTCCACGAGGTCGACGTTGTCGTCGCTGCCGGAGTCCAGCTTCTGGATCTGGGCGGGCGACATGGTGCGGGTCATGACGTCGATGTCACCCTTGTCGATGGCGGCGCCCATGGCGTCGGCATCGGCGAAGGAGCGGACCACGACCTTGTTGTTGTTCACCGTCTGGGCCCCCTTGTAGTGGGGGTTCTTGGTGAAGGTGACGCTGACGATCGCGTTGTCCTTGACCTCGGCCTGGAAGGTGTAGGGGCCGGAGCCGTCCAGGTGGAAGCCGTCGCGCAGGGAGCCCTTGGGGTAGTCCTTGGGGTCGAGGATGCCCGCGACCGGGGTGGACAGCTTGTAGGGGAAGGTGGCGTCGGCCGTCTTGAGGTGGAAGACGACCTCGCG
>NZ_MUNF01000953.1:218-501 GCF_002154555.1 Streptomyces murinus | reverse complement strand
ATCAGCTGGTCGGCGAGGTCGAGCACCCCGCGCATGGCGCTGTACAGCAGACCGGTGCCGGAGTCGGTGAGGATGATCGGGTACTGGCGGCCGAGCACATCGATCGCGCGCCGGTAGTCCTCGTCGTTGAACGTGGTCGAGACGGCCGGGTCCACGTCATTGGCGATGATCTCCAGACCGGAGGGCGCCTGCGAGGTGAACCGGCGGATGTCCATGTACGAGTTCAGGTACGGGATCGCCTGGACCAGGTCGCGGATGGTGGCCCCGGTCTCCCGGCGCACCC
>NZ_MUNF01000953.1:0-185 GCF_002154555.1 Streptomyces murinus | reverse complement strand
CCGGCCGCCGCGGGCCGCCCGCTCTTCGCCTTCTGCCGACGGTTGTTCAGCAGCCGGTCCGAGGACAGCTCCACGGCCGCGGTGTAACCCAGCGGCGCGGCACCGGGGTTGGTGGGCTGCCGCTGATCGTGCTGGATCGCCTGCGGCCAGGCGGCTCCGGCCCGGGGGTCGACGGGGGGCTGGGG
>NZ_MUNF01000952.1:500-648 GCF_002154555.1 Streptomyces murinus | reverse complement strand
CCCGAGAACTCCCCCCACATCTTTCCCCCCACCCCACAGGAGCACGACCACTCATCACGGAAAGACGGGGCATGACCACTCGTAGAGGATTTCTGGGGACCGTTTCCGCAGTAGGCGCAGCCACCCTCCTCATGGAGACCCAGGCGGC
>NZ_MUNF01000952.1:0-479 GCF_002154555.1 Streptomyces murinus | reverse complement strand
CGCGTCCCTCAAGTCCGAACTGACCAAGCACCTCAGCCCGGTCGTCGTCGTGCAGAACAACGCCGTCGGCGGGCGCTTCACCCTGATCGACAAGGGGGTGCAGGTCGAGACCGTGGACCCGGTGCCGGAGTACTTCGAACTGGCCAAGTCCATCGCCCATGTACCGCTCGGCGTCTACTCGGTCATCGCCGCCTACCTCAGCGACAAGGTGCCGAACATCGCCAACTCCGAGCGCATCGACCCGCACGACCTGGACATGGTCGCCTTCAAGCCCGCGGGCGACACCGGCTGGATCACCCCGCTGACCGGCTTCCGGGGCACCCTCGCCACGGCCCGCACCAAGCTGCCGACCGCCAACCTCCCCACCGATCTGGCGGCCTCCAGCAACAAGATCCTCACCGAGGCCATCAAGTTCATCGACACCGCCGTCGGTGCCAAGTCCTTCGACATGGTGGCCTTCAACCAGTTCGCCGCCACCG
>NZ_MUNF01000951.1 GCF_002154555.1 Streptomyces murinus | reverse complement strand
CCGGACGCACCCCCCGGGCCGACCCCCGCCTCCTCGGGGCACGCCCGCCCCACGCGTTCCGTCCGACGAGTGCCCTGCGCCGAGGGCGGCAGGGTGCCGACCCTCGTCGTATGGGGGCTTCGGAGGGGACTCCGCGTCGGCTCGGCGGCGGGCGATCGCGCTGCCCGCACTGCGGTCTGCCGCGGGACCGGGTGGCGACGCTCGGACATGAGTGGGTCATGCTGGAACCGGACCTGCGGCCACTGGCCCACGAGGTGCCGGCGGGGCACCGGTGGATCGAGCTGTCCGACGGACGGGTGACCGTCTACGGCGTCTGCCCACCGGATCCGTTCCAACGGTGCCGCATCGAACACCGCCTCGCCTGCCCGAACCGCTCCTTGCCGGACCTGTGGCCGTGGCTGACCGACCGGCGGAGCGAGAACGCGCGGCGGGGCGAGAACGCGCGTCTGACGGAACGGCGGCACCCGCCCGAGCCGGAACCGCCGCCCGAGGAGTGGCCGTCCGCCGGTTGACGAACGCGAGAGCCGCCCCCCACGTCTCCCGCCTTCAGCGCCGCCACCACCCCCTCAATCTGCCCCCGCGCGCACGCGCGTCCCCTTGCTCATTGCCCTTTGCATATTGATTGACCTGCGGGCAAGATGAATTGGATTCTCGACCGGCACCCGCCCGCCCACCCGGATCCGGCAGGCGGCGGATGCCGGCGGGATGCGCAGGTGCACGGCGTCGGCCGTGCGGGCTGAGCGGGGGCAGACATGGAACGTAGCAGCGCGGGAGACGACCGGGCCCACTGTCCGGCCGTGACCTCCCCGGATCCGTCGATCCCACCGGGCGCGCCCGCCCGACGCCATCCTGCCTGACACCGGAGACCGGCCCGCGGGAATCGGACCCAGTGATACGCGAGCGGCCAACTGGCCGCCAGGCGAACCGAGTTGGGTCCGCCCAGGTCAACCGTGCCGCCGATCGGCGAGAACTCGGGCGCCCGGCCGTGTCCACGGCCGCCGGGCCACTCCTGTGCCGTACATCAGGAAACTCATGGCAATCACCGGATGACAGCTCCGAACCGGGGTTACGGTGCTGATCGTTGACCGCGATGCTACGTGTGGGGGAAGGCGAGGGTGGACGACATGATCCTTCGGCTGCTGGGGCCGGTCGAGCTGGTTCACAAAGGTCGTTCGCTCGAGGTCGGCGGCCCGCGCCAGCGCGTGGTCCTGGCGATGCTGGGGCTGAACATCAACCGCACGCTGTCCACGGAACAACTCATCGACGCGGTATGGGGCGACGCGCCCCCCGTCACCGCGCGCGGCCAGATCCAGGTCGCGATCTCCACGCTCCGCAAACAGTTCGCCCGCGCCGGCCGGCCCGACGCGATCAGGACCCGGGCGCCCGGCTACGTCCTCGAACTGCCCCCGGAGAGCGTGGACAGCCTGGAGTTCGACCGGCTGGTCACCACCGCCCGCGAGGACTCCCGGGCCGACCGCGTCACGGAGGCGGCGGCAACCCTGCGCAAGGCCCTGGACCTGTGGCGCGGCTCCGCCCTCGACGGCATCCCCAGCGACTCCGTTCGGCCGGTGGCCCGGCATTACGACGACCGGCGCCTGGCCGCGATCGAGGAGTGTCTGCGCCTGGAACTCCTGCTGGCCCGGCATGGTGAGGTCTGTGCCGAACTGACCGTGCTCATCGGCCGGTTCCCGCTGCGCGAACACCTCTACGAGCTTCTCATGCTGGCGCTGTACCGCTCGGGACGGCAGGCGGAGGCGCTGGCGACGTTCCAGCGCGCCCGCAGGGCCCTCGTCGAGGAGATGGGCATCGAGCCGGGGCAGGAGCTGCGCGATCTGGAACAGGCGATCCTGCGGCAGTCCCCGGCCCTCGACCTCCCCGCACCGCCGCCGCACCGGACCGTC
>NZ_MUNF01000950.1 GCF_002154555.1 Streptomyces murinus | reverse complement strand
CCGGGGTGCGGCCGGGGTGCGGCCAGGCGTCGGCCGGGGATCAGCCGTTGATCATCCCGATGATCGCCCGCACCGCCTCCGCCACCGGCTGTCCGACCGTGCCGACGGTCGCCGCGATCCCGGCGATGGCCATCAGCGCCCGGTGCCGCTCCGGCGCGGGTACGGCGGCGTCGGCGGTCGCGGCCGGCACGGACTCGTCGAGCAGCGCCGCGCTGGGCTCCGGCACCTGCGCCCGCAACTCGGCCACCAGCCGCCGGAGTTCGGCGAGGGCCGCGGCCAGCGCCGGGTCCTGCGCGGTCGGCGCGCCGCCCTGGTTCTTGACGATGCCGATATTGCCGGTGCCGCCGTGCATGTTCACGTTGTCGCCGTAGAAGTAGCTGTCACCGCTCATGAGCTGATCCCCGTGTTTCCGCTGCCGCCGTACATGTTGACGTTGTCCCCGAAGTAGTAGTTCTTCGGCGAGACCGTGAGGCTCTGCACCGTCACCCGGAACTCGGTGTCCGGATGCTCGATGGCATACGAGAGCTGCTCCACCAGCTGGTCCAGATAGCGCGGGTCCGGGCTGGTGACCAGCGCGGTGGACGCGCCCGAGGTCTCCACCGCGAGCACGTACTGCGGGCTCGCGGTCAGGACACCGATCATGTCGACCAGGAAGAAGATCTCGGCGCCGATGGCGAGGAGCCACACGAAGACGACGTAACCGGCCGTGCCCGACTGCCCGTTCGACCCGCCCAGCACCAGCATGGGCAGGCTGGGCAGCATCACGAGCATCGCGATGGCGATGGTCCCGGCGCTGTACCGCAGGAACCGCAGCACCGCCTCCTTGCGCCTGGGCCGCAGCACGAAGGAGTACACACGGGCGATGTTGGCCAGCGGATACACCGCCCGCCCGATCCACAGGATCCGCTTGCTGACCCGCAGATCGAGCATCCTCGGCACCGCATGCGGCGAGGGCGCGGGAACATCCGGCATGGGCGGCGCGGCGGTGTATCCGC
>NZ_MUNF01000949.1 GCF_002154555.1 Streptomyces murinus | reverse complement strand
CGAACCCTGGCGGCCGGGGCCCGTCGACCCCTACGGGCCCGCCCGCATCCTGGTGTCCTCCGGCTCCGAGACCGAACCCAAGATGGTCGCCTACAGCCATCACGCCCTCGCCGGCGGCCGGGCCCGCTATGTCCGCACCCTGCACCCGGACCCCGCGGTGCCGGCCCGCCACCTCGTCCTCGTGCCGCTGGCCTCCTCCTTCGGCTCCCTCGGCACGCCGGTCACCCTCGCCGTCCTCGGCGGCACCCTGATCGTGCCCTCGCGGTTCGACCCGGCGGGCGCGCTCCGAATGATCGCCGAGCACCGCCCCACCCATCTGTTCGCGGTGCCCACCATGCTGCGCCGCATCGCCGACCTCCCGGCCCGACCGGGCGAGGACACCTCGTCGTTGCGCGCCGTCGTCTCCAGCGGCGCCGCCCTGCCACCGGCCGTCGCCGAGGCGTGCCGCCGCCGCTTCGGCCGCCCGGTGGTGACCGTCTACGGCTCCTCGGACGGCGTCAACTGCCATACGGCGGGGGAGAGCCGGCCCACCGGCGACAGCGTCGGCACCCCCGACCCCAAGGTGGCCCGCATCCGGATCACCGGCCCCGACGGAGGCCCGCTGCCCACCGGACAAAGCGGCCAGATCGAGGCACTGGGCCCGATGACACCCCTGTGCTACGTCAACTCGCCCGAGCTGAACGCCCGTTACCGCACCCCCGACGGCTGGGTGCGCACCGGCGACCTGGGCCGCCTGGACGAGCACGGCAGGCTGCACGTCCTGGGCCGGCTCAAGCGCATCGTCGTACGCGGCGGCCTCAACATCAGCCTCGCCGAGGTGGAACACGAACTGGGCGGCCATCCGTCCGTCGCCGAGGCGGTGTGCGTCCCGGTGCCCGACCCCGACCTCGGGGAACGCCTGTGCGCCTGCATCCGCCCGGCCCCCGGCACCCCCGCGCCCACGCCGGCCGACCTCACCGAACACCTGCTGTCCCGCGGCCTTGGCCGCCGCAAACACCCCGAACTCCTGCTGCTGGTCGACGAGATGCCGCTCGGCCCCACCGGCAAGATCTGCTACCGGACGCTGACCGCGTGGGCGGCCCGGCAGGAGAGGGACCGGTCCCTGGGGCCACGGTGATCGGGGCCTCGGCGATCGGGGGCGCGGTGGTCCGGGGCTCGGTGGCCGGTCGCGGCGCCGGGGACAGCGGGGCCCGTCGCCGACCTCGCGGATCCGGTCCGGCACGACCGGGAGCCCCGTACGCGTGCCGAGGGTCGCGACGGGAGAGTCGGCGGTACGACGCGCTGCCCGTGCGGGAACACGGACTGCTCGGGCGGGCCGAACCGGGCCGGGCGCCGGACTCCGAAGGTGCACATCGGCCCGTTCGGCCCGCCTGTCGGCGGGCGTGTCCCGGGGCCGCCGACCGCGCTCCCGGCCGGCGTCGGCGAGCCCGGCGACCCACGCGACCCCGTCGTCCACGGACCCGTCCGGAGGAAGCGGAATCTCCTCCGCGCCGTCCTCCGGCGCACGGACCCCCGGCACCCCGCGGCCCGCGCGTGGGCGGGACGACGCTCGGTGTGGGCGACCGCGGCGACGCCGGGCCGCCCGGGACACCGAGCGGCGGTGGATCACAGTGCCGAGGTCGTGCCCTCACCGGAGGCGCTGCCCGCGAGCCACTGGGGCCAGTCCAGGTTGAAGTCCGCGTAGCCGTTGTCGGGATCCGCCTTGGCACGGGACGAGCCGGTGATGGTGACCGGGTCGCCCTGCTTGACCTGGCCGTAGAACCATTTGGCGTCCGACAGGGACAGGTGCACGCAGCCGTGCGAGCCACGCGCGCTGCCGCCGCCCGGCGTGGGGTCGCCGGTCGAGTAGTGGACGTACGTACCGCTCTGGGTCAGGTGCACGTCCCAGGGCAGCGTGAGGTCGTAGTAGTTGGGGCTGCCCTTGTCACAGCTGATGCCGACGCTACAGGAGGTCATATGGACCTTCTCCTGCTTGTCGATGACGGCCATGATGCCGTTCCACGTCGGGTACTGGGGGCTGCCCGCGTTGATGGACAGGGTGCGCACCAGCTTGCCGTCGCGGGTCACCTTCATGGTGTGGCCGGTGACCGAGACATCCGCGCGGACGTCGTCGCCGATCGTGAAGGTGTGCGTGTAGTCGTGCACGCCGTAACGTCCGGCGCCGTTGCTGACCCCCTCCATGTCGGCGTCGATCTTCACCTTCGTGCCGGAGGGCCAGAAGGTCTTCGGTCGCCAGTCGGCGCGCTTGTCGCCGAACCAGTGCCAGGCGCCCGCCACCGGCTGCGAGGTGCTGACCTTCATGTGCTTCTCCACCGTGGCCCGTGCCTTGGCCGCCACGGGGTCGGTGAAGACCACCGAGATCGGCATGGCCACGCCCACCGTGGTGCCGCTCTGCGGGGTGATCGTGTCCAGCAGCATCGGCGGGCCCGCGGGCTTCGTCGGCGAAGCGGAGGCGCTCGGGGCCGACTTGCCCGGCGCCTTCGCGTCACCGCCGACCGTGTTGGAGCCATTGCCACTGCCGCCGCCGCAGGCGCTCGCCCCCATCAGCACGGCACCCGTGACCAGTGCGATCCCTATGCTGCCCTTGCGCCGTCCCACTGACTACCCCGCTCTCTCGTACCTTCGGCCCTGACGGGCCCGACTCCCTGGCAGACAAGGAGAAGGCGGACCTCAGTTGCGTGTCCCGCGCAAAGAGTGTCCCAAACTCCTGTGCGTCGCCGGACAGGGGAACGGGTCCCGGCGCCGTCCTCGTCGGTCCGCCGATCCCTGCCCCGGGCCGCGGCACGCCAACCGCCCCCGCGCACAGGGACGTTGGGCCCTACCACCGGAGCCCTTCGGCCTCCGGCGCCGGGCGGTTCCCGCCGGGAAAGTGGAGCCGTCAACGAAAACAGGACCTGGGCATGCCAGAGGGGACCACCATCATGGCCGTGCACGAGCACTCCCACCGCCACCCGGGCTCGCGTCTGTCGTTCCGGAACGAC
>NZ_MUNF01000948.1:331-3709 GCF_002154555.1 Streptomyces murinus | reverse complement strand
CGTCTGTCGTTCCGGAACGACCGCACCGGAACCGCGCTCGCCGTGTCGGCAGGCATCGACACGCACACCAGGCAGGCGCGCGCTCTCGCGTCCCTGCGCATCCTGACCGGGTCCGTCTTCCTGTGGGCGTTCCTCGACAAGACGTTCGGCCTCGGCTACGCCACGGCGTCCGGCAAGGCCTGGATCGACGGAGTGTCCCCGACGAAGGGCTTCCTCGGCTCCGTCGCCGTGGGCCCCCTGCGGTCTACGTTCCACGCGTGGGCCGGTGCCGGCTGGGCCGACTGGCTGTTCATGCTGGGCATGCTCGGCATCGGCGCGGCCGTGACGGCCGGCGTGGCGCTACGGCCGGCCGCGGTCGCGGGCACCGCCATGATGGCCCTGATGTGGGCCGCCGAATGGCCGCCCGCCAGGCATCTGGCCGACGGCTCGCCGAGCATGTCGACGAATCCGTTCGCCGACTATCACCTGATCTACGCGGTGGCGCTGATCGCCGTGGCGGCGGTCGGCGCGGGCACCACATGGGGCCTGGGCCGCTGGTGGGCCGGACTGCCGGTCGTCCGCGACCACGTGTGGCTGCGCTGACGTCGGCCGGGCGGCTGCACGGCCGGGCTCATCGGGCGGGCGGCCACGCGGCGGGGCACACCGGGCGAAGAGTTCACCGGGCGAAAGGCTCGTCGTGCGGAGGGCTCACCGGGGGAAGGGCTCGTCGGGACTTCTGCCCGGCGGGCCCGGCCGTGCGTCGGCCCGGCCACGCGTCGTCCCGGCCACGCGTCGTCCCGGAGCACCCGGCCGCGCGCCCGCCCGCGTCGCTCAGCAGCCGTCCCGCTCCGGCTCGATCGTCACCTTGCTGCCGGACCTGCGCACCTGGGTGTCCGTATAGGTGTTCCTGCTGACCTGGTACCAGACACGGTCCCGGGAGCGCTTGCCGCCCACATCGTCCAGCATGACGCACCAGCGCTCCTGGTGGATCACCCGGCGGTAGGTCTCGGTGCCCCGCCGCACCTTGGTGCACACGGTCGTCGACCTGGTCGTGTACCAGGTGCGCTTCTTGCTGCCGCGCCCGGACGTGTGCCGCACCTGCCTGGATCCGGAGTGGCATTGCCTGACCAGGTGCGGCCGGGTCGCGAGCCTGCTCGTCGCCGGCACCCGCCGGGTGGTGTCCAGCAGTCCCGACACCTTCCGCGGCTGGCCGGAACAGCCCCCGAGCACGGCCGCGACGACCAGGACCACCGCGACGAGCGCCGTCCGGCGTATGTGGTGCTGCACGTTCCTCCTCCATTCGCCACCCCGGGAGAGAACGACCACCTCGCGCTCCCGGCCGGTGTGAGCCCCCGGGAGTATGACGGACCACCGCCAAGATTCCGAAACCCGCCGCGCACCGGCGACGACGACGGCCCCACCCAGGGATCCCCGGGAACCGCCACCCTGAGGCCGACCGAGCCGCCCGAATATCGGCGAACCCTCCGCACGGGCAAGCCCATTCAGGAACCCTGTCTGACCATGAACGGACATGTGAGCGAATCGATTCCGAGCGGTGAGGTCGGGACTCTTCTCCGGGTTCTGGACGGCCAGCGGCGCCACGTCCTCGGCATCCTCGACGGGCTCGACCCGAAGGACCTGCGACGCCCCGTGCTGCCGTCCGGCTGGCACTGCCTCGGGATGGTCCAGCACCTCACGCTGGACGTGGAGCGGTTCTGGTTCCGCGCGGTCGTCGCCGGGGACGAGACGGTCGTCCGGGGCCTGACGAGCGGCGACGCGGCATGGCGGGTGGCCCCGGACACGCCGGCCGCCGATGTGCTCGAACGGTACCGGCGGGAGGCGGAACGCGCCGACGCCGTCATCACCACCACCCCCGCCGACGCCCCGCCTGCCTGGTGGCCCCGCGATCTCTTCGGCGAACCGCACCTGCACACCCTGCGCGACGTCCTGCTGCACGTCATCACCGAGACCGCGTGCCACGCCGGCCACCTCGACGCGGCCCGTGAACTCCTCGACGGCCGCCGCTGGCTGGTCCTCACCTGAGGATCCCGGCCCGGCCTTCGACATGAAATCGAACACGGGCGGCCGGTCCACGACGCGCCTTGGCTTGATCATGTACGGGCGCGACGCGGTGATCGTCTTGTGCGGCCCGCCGCGTCCCGCCCCGGCCTCCGCGACGGTGGCGTAATGCCATCCATCGGCCCGATAAACCGTGTTCAATTTTTTATCACCGCTTCGAAGTAAGCGCGTCAGCATTCCGGAGGCACGGCCTGACCGGCCATTACGGTCCTCTGCGTGGGCGGGTCCCCGAGATCCTCCCCTTCCCCATTCCTCCCTTTCGCGGTCGGCGCCCCCGCGCGCGTCGACCGCCCTGTCACGCAAGGAGAGGCCCACCCCGATGACCGTCGACAGCAGCCCGGCGCCCCGGACCGTATCGGCCGCACCGCAGCAGTCCCTGAGCACCGCCGCCGCCCGCAACCTCGCCACCACCACCAAGTCCGCCCCGCAGATGCAGGAGATCACCTCCCGCTGGTTGCTGCGGATGCTCCCCTGGGTCGAGACCAAGGGCGGCGCCTACCGGGTCAACCGGCGGCTGCGCCACACCCTGGGCGACGGACGCATCGAGTTCGTCCAAGAGGGCGCCGCGGTCCGGGTGATCCCCCGCGAACTCGGTGAACTGGCCCTGCTGCGGGGCTTCGAGGACCTCGACGCCCTCACCGCCCTCGCCGACCGCTGCACCCAGCGCGACTTCGCCGCCGGCGAGGTCCTGGTCGAACGCGGCACGCCCGCCGACCGCATCCATATGATCGCCCACGGCCGGGTCAGCCAGACCGGCCACGGCCAGTACGGCGCGGAAGTCGCCCTCGCGGTCCTCGCGGACGGCGAGCACTTCGGCGAGGAAGCCCTCCTGGACGGCGACTCCCGCCACGCCTACACGGCCACCGCCCAGACCTCCGGCACCCTCCTCACCCTCTCCCGGGCCGACTTCGCCGCCGTACACGACTCGGCGCCCAGCCTGCGGACCCACATCGAGCGGTTCAGCTCCACCACCCGCAAACGGCAGAACAAGTACGGCGAGGCCGAGATCGCCATGTCGGCCGGTCACGTCGGCGAGGCCGAACTGCCGCACACCTTCGTCGACTACGAGCTGAACCCGCGCGAGTACGAGCTCTCCGTCGCGCAGACCATCCTGCGCGTCCACACCCGGGTCGCCGACCTCTACAACGGGCCGATGAACCAGACCGAGGAGCAACTCCGGCTCACGGTCGAGGCGTTGCGGGAGCGCCAGGAGCACGAGCTCATCAACAACCCCGAGTTCGGGCTGCTGCACAACGCGGACTTCAAGCAGCGCATCCAGCCGCACTCCGGGCCGCCGACCCCGGACGACATGGACGAACT
>NZ_MUNF01000948.1:0-325 GCF_002154555.1 Streptomyces murinus | reverse complement strand
GTCGGCGGCCAGACGGTCCCGGCCTGGCGCGGGGTCCCGATCCTGCCCTGCAACAAGATCCCGATCAGCGAGGAGCAGACCAGCTCCATCATCGCGATGCGCACGGGCGAGGAGAACCAGGGAGTCATCGGCCTGTGGCAGACGGGCCTGATGGAGGAGCACGAGCCGGGCCTGTCGGTGCGCTTCATGGGCATCAACGAGCAGGCGGTCACCTCCTACCTCGTCAGCATGTACTACTCCGCCGCAGTCCTCGTCCCCGACGCGCTCGGCGTGCTGGAGAACGTGCACATCGCTCGCAGGCGGGACTGAACGCGTACATAGCCCG
>NZ_MUNF01000095.1 GCF_002154555.1 Streptomyces murinus | reverse complement strand
AGGCCGACGAGCACGCCGCCGACCGCCGCGCGCAGGAACTCCTCGATGCCGCCCGCCCAGGTGGAGCCCGCGCCGACGGCGGCGGCCAGCGCCACCTTGTAGGCAGTGATCGCGGTGGCGTCGTTCAGCAGCGACTCGCCCTGGAGGATCGTGGTGATCCGGGACGGCAGCCCGACCCGGCGGGCGATCGCCGCGGCCGCGACCGCGTCCGTCGGCGCCACGACCGCGCCGAGCACCAGCGCGGCGGGCAGCGGCAGCCCCGGTACGACGAGATAGGCGGCCCAGCCGACCACGAAGGTCGCGAAGAGCACGTACCCGACGGACAGCAGTCCCACCGGGCGCATCTGGGCCCGCAGGTCCAGGTAGGAGCTCTCGGTGCCCTCCTTGTAGAGCAGCGGGGGCAGCACCAGGGGCAGCACGACATCGGGTTCGAGCGTGTAGTCGGGGATGCCGGGCACGTACGACACCACCAGGCCCGCCGCGACCAGCAGCAGCGGCGCGGGCACCGGGGTGCGCCGGGCGATCCCGGCGACCGCGGCACTGCCCGCGACCAGCAACAGCAGGGGCATCACGTCCATGCGTCTCGCCCACCCTCGTTTTCCGCGCGGTCACCCGCACACCCGTCGTAATCTGGCAATCATGAAACAGTGCACGCACGCCGACGCGCTGCCGCATCCGGAACCCGCGCCGCGCTCCGCGACCTGTCCGGAGTGCCTGGCGGCGGGGACGCACCCGGTGCAGCTGCGGCTCTGCCTGACCTGTGGCCATGTCGGCTGCTGCGACTCCTCACCGGGCCGGCACGCCACCGGGCACCATGAGCAGACCGGACATCCAGTGATGCGGACGTTCGAACCGGGCGAGGACTGGCGGTGGTGCTTCGTGGACCACGTACTCGTCTGAGCGGTACCCGCGTCCGATCGTTGATCATCTTCTCGTTCGGGCACTGTGTCGTGTGACACTGCATGCGGCGGCGCACGCACGACGGTTCGGGCGTCTGACGTCTGGGTACGTCAACCCGGCGCGCGCTCTTCCGATTTGGGGCCGCACACCCCCTAGACACGGAGCGTATCCACAGCTTTACTGTGAGTGACGCCAGGGGGTCGGGGTCCCGGGGACGGAAACATTCGGCGCGCGATAGCGTCACCGCTTGAACCATCTACGCGTTAGCCCCGGGGGGCGACCCTCGGCCCCTGTAAAGCTTGTACCACCATGGAGGTGAGGGTGTCCCAGATCGCAGGCGAACCCGCGGCGAACCAGGATTTCGTGGAGGTCCGGCTGCCGGCCGCGGGTGCCTACCTGTCGGTGCTGCGGACGGCCACGGCCGGTCTGGCGGCCCGCTTGGACTTCACCCTGGACGAGATCGAGGATCTGCGCATCGCCGTGGACGAGGCCTGCGCGATCCTGTTGCAGCAGGCCGTGCCGGGCTCGGTGCTCAGCTGTGTCTTCCGGCTCGTCGACGACTCGCTGGAAGTCACCGTGTCGGCCCCGACCACGGACGGCCATGCCCCCTCGCGGGACACCTTCGCCTGGACCGTGCTGTCGGCCCTCGCGGGGAAGGTCTCGTCCGCCGTCGACGAGGACAAGACGGTGTCCATCAGCCTCTACAAACAGCGCGGCGCGGGTCCCGGGCCGGCGTGAGGGAGAACGGGGACGGTCCGGTGCGGGACGAAGAGCGCGGCACGCGTGAGCTGCCGACCGGGGACGGGGGTGCCCCCTGGTCGAGTGCGGCGGAGGCCTCCGGGGACAGCCCCCGCGACGGTTCCCGGCGCATGGCGGACGGCATCGACGGCATCCCCGAGCAGGCCAGGCCACATCCGGAGGACCACTCCGCAGGGCCCGGCGGTGCGGGCGCAGGCCCCGACACCTCGCCCGAGGCGCGCGGCGGGGCCGCTCCCGCCGGCCGCGCGGGGGCGAGGGCTCGGGGAAGGGCTACGGGCGGGACGATGAGCGAGCACGAGCGATACGCGGACGACGGCGCGCTGAGCGCGGAGGCCGCACCGCACGACCCGCACGACCGCAGCGGGGCCCGTGCCATGTTCGTCGAACTGCGCGGGCTCGACACGGGCAGCACGGAGTACGCGGAGCTGCGCAATCAGCTGGTCCGTATGCATCTGCCGCTCGTGGAGCACCTGGCGCGCCGGTTCCGCAACCGCGGCGAGCCGCTGGACGACCTCACCCAGGTCGCCACGATCGGTCTGATCAAGTCCGTGGACCGGTTCGACCCGGAGCGGGGCGTGGAGTTCTCCACGTACGCCACACCGACCGTGGTCGGCGAGATCAAGCGGCACTTCCGGGACAAGGGCTGGGCGGTCCGGGTGCCGCGCCGCCTCCAGGAGCTGCGGCTCGCGCTGACCACGGCGACGGCGGAGCTGTCCCAGCTGCACGGCCGCTCGCCGACGGTGCACGAACTGGCGGAGAAGCTCGCGATCTCCGAGGAGGAGGTCCTGGAGGGCCTGGAGTCGGCGAACGCGTACTCCACGCTGTCCCTGGACGTCCCCGACACCGACGACGAGTCCCCCGCGGTCGCCGACACGCTCGGCGCGGAGGACGAGGCGCTGGAGGGCGTGGAGTACCGGGAGTCGCTCAAGCCGCTGCTGGAGGATCTGCCGCCGCGGGAGAAGCGGATCCTGCTGCTGCGGTTCTTCGGGAACATGACGCAGTCCCAGATCGCGCAGGAGGTCGGGATCTCCCAGATGCACGTCTCCCGGCTGCTCGCGCGCA
This sequence comes from Streptomyces murinus, assembly GCF_002154555.1. GTDB lineage: Bacteria > Actinomycetota > Actinomycetes > Streptomycetales > Streptomycetaceae > Streptomyces > Streptomyces murinus. Next base: position 42,990 of record NZ_MUNF01000095.1, on the reverse strand, counting down.
CGCTGGCGCAGCTGCGGGAGAAGCTGCTGGTGGAGGAGTAGAGCGCCCGCCCTACTCGGCGCGGCCCGGGCCCTTGATGTTCAGGGCCTGGGTCGTCTCGCGGTTGACGAGCAGCACGAGAGCCGTGACGGCCACGACGGCGAGGACGATCCCGACCGGGACGGCGAGACCGCCGGACTTCAGCATGTTCAGCCCCACCGGCAGGGCCATCAGCTGGGTGATCACGGCGGGACCCCGGCTCCAGCCGCGGCGCAGCAGCAGGCCGCGGGCGGCCAGGAGCGGGAGCAGGGCGAGCACGGCGAGGGTGATACCCAGCGTCACGGCCTGCTGCCGGTCGTCGGGGGCGCCGGCGATGCCGAGCACGAGGACCCAGAGGCCGCCGGCGAACAACGCGACGCCTTCCAGGCCGGCCAGCATGGCGGCGTACGTCAGCCGACGGGGGCGGGTGCCGTCGGCTGCGGCCGTGTCCGGTACGGAGGTCTGCTCACTGCTCACCTCAGCAGGGTAGCCGTCGGCGGAAGCGGGCCGGGGGTGGACCCGGTCACCGGTACCGCCCACGTGTGCGGGCTCACCCCCTCCCCTCTTACCCGATCCCTACCTCGGCCTGGGCCCGGTACCGCCGGGTAGGTACGCTGACGTGCATGCGTGCTCTCCTCGTGGTCAATCCGGCGGCAACCACCACCAGCGCACGCAGGCGTGATGTGCTGATCCACGCGCTCGCCAGCGAGATGAAGCTGGAGGCGGTCACCACCGAGTACCGCGGACACGCCCGGGACCTGGGCCGGCAGGCCGCGGAGAGCGACGACATCGACATGGTCGTGGCCCTCGGCGGCGACGGCACCGTCAACGAGGTGGTCAACGGACTGCTGCACGCGGGCCCCGATCTGGACCGGCTGCCCGGCCTCGCCGTCGTGCCCGGTGGATCCACCAACGTCTTCGCCCGTGCCCTCGGGCTGCCCAACGACCCCGTCGAGGCCACCGGCGCCCTGCTGGACGCGCTGCGCGAGAAGCGGGAGCGCGTGGTGGGCCTCGGTCTCGCCTCCGGCACCCCCGGTACCGAGGACGAAGGGGTACCGGCCCGCTGGTTCACCTTCAACGCGGGACTGGGCTTCGACGCGGGCGTCGTCGGCCGGGTCGAGCAGCAGCGCGAGATGGGTAAGAAGTCGACGCACGCGCTCTACGTACGGCAGGTGATCCGGCAGTTCCTCGGCGAGGCCAATCGCCGGCACGGCCTGATCACTCTGGAGCGGCCCGGCGAGGACCCGATCGAGGATCTTGTTGTCGCCATAGTCTCGAACACGTCCCCTTGGACGTATCTCGGCAATCGCCCCATGTACACATCGCCTAAGGCTTCGTTCGACACGGGCATCGACGTACTCGGTCTCAGCCGCCTGTCGACGGCCGCGGTTGCCCGGTATGGCACCCAGTTGCTCACTTCGTCCCCCGAGCGCGGACCCCATGGCAGGCATGCGTTCCCACTCCATGATCTGGACCGCTTCACCTTGCATTCGAAGGCTCCTCTGCCTCTACAGATGGACGGTGACCACCTGGGGCTGCGCAGGAGCGTGACGTTCACAGGCGTACGCCGCGCACTGCGTGTGATTGTGTGAGTGGAAGAGGCGAAAGTCCTTTCACTCGAACGTTTAGGCCAGGATCCACCCCATGGAAGTACGGCTGTGACCCAGTCGACACCGAGGAATCAAAAAAAACTTTCCGGAAGGGGTTGTATCCGCCGCTGAGGTTTGCGAGTCTCTACGTGGCGATCGGGACGGCCCCCAACACCGGCCTCCACTGATCACCGGAACCCCTCTTCATACCAAGGACCCCGCCGGGGAAGACTCGGCGTTCGGCCCTTCACTTGTCGAGGGATTCGTGAAAGCGTTCACATTCACAAGCAACTTGCACGTAATACCAAGGAGAGGTAGCAGCCATGGACTGGCGTCACAACGCCGTTTGCCGCGAGGAAGACCCCGAGCTCTTCTTCCCCATCGGCAACACCGGTCCCGCGCTGCTGCAGATCGAGGAAGCCAAGGCCGTCTGCCGTCGCTGCCCGGTGATCGAGCAGTGTCTGCAGTGGGCGCTTGAGTCCGGCCAGGACTCCGGCGTCTGGGGTGGCCTCAGCGAGGACGAGCGTCGCGCGATGAAGCGCCGTGCCGCCCGCAACCGGGCCCGTCAGGCCTCCGCCTGACACACCCACCCCAGCTGACAGCCTGAGCTTGGCGGCGCGTGCATCGAGCACGCATCTCCCGCCCCCGAGCAGCAGCGCGCAGTATCCCCCGATGCCGCCCAGCGAACAGCAGCGCAGCAACGAGCACAAGCCTCGGACCAATGACGGTCCGGGGCTTTTTGCTTTCCCGGAGCGCGCCTCGGAGCCTGTCCCGGAGCGCGTCGCGCCCGGCGCCGCCATTGGTTCATACCAACGCCCCCTCACCCGGGGGCCGTTGACTACTTCTGCGCGCGCACCGGGATGTCCAGGATCACCCTGGTCCCCCGCTCCGGCGCCGGGACCATGTCGAACGTGCCGCCCAACTCGCCCTCCACCAGGGTCCGTACGATCTGGAGCCCCAGGTTGCCCGAGCGGTGCGGGTCGAAGCCCTCGGGCAGGCCGACCCCGTCGTCCTGGACGGTGACGAGGAGCCGGGCCTCCTTCGTGCTGCCGCCGCGCACCGCGGAGACCTCCACCGTGCCGGTCTCGCCCTCGCGGAAGCCGTGTTCCAGGGCGTTCTGGAGCACCTCGGTGAGCACCATCGACAGCGGTGTGGCCACCTCGGCGTCGAGTATCCCGAAGCGCCCGCTGCGCCGGCCGGTCACCTTGCCCGGCGAGATCTCGGCGACCATCGCCAGCACCCGGTCGGCGATGTCGTCGAACTCCACCCGCTCGTCCAGGTTCTGGGAGAGCGTCTCGTGCACGATGGCGATGGAGCCGACCCGGCGCACCGCCTCCTCCAAGGCCGCGCGCCCGCGTTCGGAGTCGATGCGCCGGGCCTGGAGCCGCAACAGGGCGGCCACCGTCTGGAGGTTGTTCTTCACCCGGTGGTGGATCTCCCGGATGGTCGCGTCCTTGGTGATCAACTCGCGTTCGCGGCGGCGCAGTTCGGTGACGTCCCGGCACAGCACCAGGGCCCCGATCCGGGTGCCCTTGGGTTTGAGCGGGATGGACCGGAACTGGATCACCCCGTCGGGCGACTCGATCTCGAACTCGCGCGGCGCCCAGCCGCTGGCCACCTTGGCCAGCGCCTCGTCCACCGGGCCCCGGGTGGGGGCGAGTTCGGCGGTGGTGTGCCCGAGGTGGTGTCCGACCAGGTCGGCGGCGAGGCCGAGGCGGTGGTAGGCGGACAGCGCGTTCGGGGAGGCGTACTGGACGATGCCGTCGGCGTCCAGCCGGATCAGTCCGTCGCCGACGCGCGGCGAGGCGTCCATGTCGACCTGCTGGCCGGGGAAGGGGAAGGACCCGGCCGCGATCATCTGGGCGAGGTCGGAGGCGCTCTGGAGGTAGGTCAGCTCCAGGCGGCTCGGGGTGCGCACGGTGAGCAGGTTGGTGTTGCGGGCGATCACCCCGAGGACCCGGCCCTCCCGTCGTACGGGGATGGACTCGACCCGTACGGGGACCTCTTCGCGCCACTCCGGGTCGCCCTCGCGCACGATCCGGCCCTCGTCGAGCGCCACGTCCAGCATGGGCCGCCGGCCGCGCGGGACGAGGTGGCCGACCATGTCGTCCTGGTAGGAGGTGGGGCCGGTGTTGGGGCGCATCTGGGCGACCGAGACGTACCGGGTGCCGTCCCTGGTGGGTACCCACAGGACCAGGTCGGCGAAGGAGAGGTCGGAGAGCAGCTGCCACTCCGAGACCAGCAGGTGGAGCCACTCGAGATCGGAGTCGTCGAGGGCGGTGTGCTGGCGGACCAGCTCGTTCATGGAGGGCACGTTTGCGAGCGTACCCGCGGGCCTCGGCATGGCCGAAAAACACCCGCGGGCCGCGGCGCCTGGAAGGGACCCTCAACCCTCCCGGCACCGCAGCCCGGAGCATCATCGGCCGTGGGGTGTGCGGTCCCGGTCGGCCGAAGGCCGAGGAGCCGGGGCAGTCAGGGCAGAGAGCGCCGGTTCCTCGATCCGCCTTCCTGTGCGGGGAAGACGGGGCTTGTTCGCTTCGTACTGTTCGCCCGCGGGTCGCTTCCCACCGCTTGTTCGAACAGTCTCTTCGATTGTGGACTAGACCATGGGGCATGTCCATGCCCTTACGGCAGACGCGACCCATGGCACTCGATGCCACGCAGCCTAGCCCGCCCGGGTCGACCATGGGGACAGAAGGCATCGGTAATTTCCGTGACCCCTCCTACCGAGGCATCGGCGCGAGAGGCCCGCTCTGTTAGATTGGTCTAAACCACATAGACGCACGAGCCCTCTCCAGAACGGCAGGCCCAGCGTGGAAGTTGTCATCGTTCCGGACGCCGCGGCGGGTGGCGAGCTGATCGCCGAGGCCATGGCGCAGCTGCTGCGACGCAAGCCCGACGCCCTGCTCGGCGTCGCCACCGGCTCCACCCCGCTGCCCGTCTACCAGGCGCTCGCGGCCCAGGTGCGGGCCGGCGCCGTGGACCCCGCGCGGGCCCGGATAGCCCAGCTCGACGAATACGTGGGGCTGCCCGCCGAGCACCCCGAGTCCTATCGCTCGGTGCTGCGCCGCGAGGTGCTGGAGCCGCTCGGCATCGGCATGGACTCCTTCCTCGGTCCCGACGGCACGGCCGAGGACGTCCAGGCGGCGTGCGCGGCGTACGACCGCGCGCTCGCCGCGGCCGGCGGGGTGGACCTCCAGCTGCTCGGGATCGGCACCGACGGGCACATCGGGTTCAACGAGCCCTGCTCCTCGCTCGCCTCCCGTACCCGGATCAAGACCCTGACCGAGCAGACCCGCGTGGACAACGCGCGCTTCTTCGACGGCGAGATCGAGCAGGTCCCGCACCACGTCATCACCCAGGGCATCGGCACCATCCTGGAGGCCCGGCACCTGGTGCTGCTCGCGACCGGCGAGGGCAAGGCGGACGCGGTCGCGGCGACCGTCGAGGGCCCGGTGGCGGCCGTCTGCCCGGCCTCGGCGCTCCAGCTGCACCCGCACGCCACCGTCGTCGTGGACGAGGCGGCCGCCTCGAAGCTGAAGCTGGCGGACTACTTCCGGCACACGTACGCGAACAAGCCGGAGTGGCAGGGGATCTAGGGGACGCGGACCCGGTGCCCAGGGGACCCCTGTTGGACTAGACCAGCTCGGGTCCCGACGGTATACAGAGGGGATCACGGAGCGTGCGGGTGGAGTCCTGACACAGTAAGCCGTGCCACGATGTGAGCCGTGGCCGATGGGGATGTCGGTCGCTTTCGGCATCCGGAGCCGGGAAGGCGGAGCATGAGCACCGATGTCAGCAGTGCGGAGAACGAGGCCGGCACGACCGTCCGTACCGCGCGCGTGCCGAAGTACTACCGCCTGAAGAAGCACCTGCTCGACATGACGGAGACCCAGGCACCCGGCACACCGGTCCCGCCGGAGCGCACGCTGGCCGCGGAGTTCGACACCTCCCGCACCACCGTCCGCCAGGCCCTTCAGGAGCTGGTCGTGGAGGGCCGCCTGGAGCGCATCCAGGGCAAGGGCACCTTCGTCGCCAAGCCCAAGGTCTCCCAGGCGCTCCAGCTCACCTCCTACACCGAGGACATGCGCGCCCAGGGCCTGGAGCCGACCTCCCAGCTGCTGGACGTCGGCTACATCACCGCCGACGACCGGCTCGCCGAGCTGCTGGACATCTCCGCCGGCGGGCGGGTGCTGCGCATCGAGCGGCTGCGCATGGCCAACGGCGAGCCCATGGCCATAGAGACCACCCATCTCTCCGCCAAGCGCTTCCCCGCGCTGCGCCGTTCGCTGGTGAAGTACACGTCCCTCTACACCGCGCTCGCCGAGGTGTACGACGTCCATCTCGCCGAGGCCGAGGAGACCATCGAGACCTCGCTGGCCACCCCGCGCGAGGCCGGTCTGCTCGGTACGGACGTCGGGCTGCCGATGCTGATGCTCTCCCGGCACTCGCTGGACCGCGCGGGCCTGCCGGTCGAGTGGGTGCGGTCGGTGTACCGCGGCGACCGGTACAAGTTCGTGGCCCGCCTCAAGCGCCCGATGGACTAGCGCCTGTCCGGAGGCGTTCGTTCCTTCGCCGAATCGATACACACAGCTTGAGACGGGGTCTTCCACTGGCTGGATAGCGTCACCTAGATTGCCTGCGCATTACACAGGTGATCAGCGAGGGGACGGAGCCGCAGCATGCCAGAAACGCCCGAAGTAGGACCACCGGTGGTGACACCGCTGCGCGTGGTCATCGGCATTTGTCTCGTCGCGCCCTTCGTGGCGATGCTGTGGGTCGGCTCCTACGCGAAGACGGACCCGACGTTCATCGGCATCCCGTTCTTCTACTGGTACCAGATGGTCTGGGTGCTGATCTCCACCGCCCTCACCATGATCGCGTACAAGCTCTGGCAGCACGACCAGCGCTCCCGTCGTGACGCGCAGGGGGGTGCCGCGAAGTGAAGACCGGAGTCAACGGCGTCGCACTGGGCGTCTTCATCTTCTTCTTCCTGGCCGTCACGGTCCTCGGCTTCCTCGCCGCGCGCTGGCGCCGGGCCGAGAACGAGCACACGCTGGACGAATGGGGGCTGGGCGGCCGCTCGTTCGGCACCTGGATCACCTGGTTCCTGCTCGGCGGCGACCTGTACACGGCCTACACCTTCGTGGCCGTACCGGCGGCGATCTACGCGGCGGGCGCGTCCGGCTTCTTCGCGGTGCCGTACACGATCCTGGTCTACCCGCTGATCTTCACCTTCCTGCCGCGGCTGTGGTCGGTCTCGCACCGGCACGGCTACGTCACCACCTCCGACTTCGTGCGCGGCCGGTTCGGCTCGAAGGGCCTGTCGCTCGCGGTCGCGGTGACCGGCATCCTGGCGACGATGCCGTACATCGCGCTCCAGCTCGTCGGCATCCAGGCGGTGCTGGACGTGATGGGCGTCGGCGGCGGCGACAACACCAACGGGTTCGTGAAGGACCTGCCGCTGCTGATCGCGTTCGCGGTGCTGGCGGCGTACACGTACTCCTCGGGTCTGCGGGCGCCCGCGCTGATCGCGTTCGTCAAGGACGGTCTGATCTACCTCGTCATCCTGGTCGCGATCATCTACATCCCGATCAAGCTGGGCGGGTTCGACGACATCTTCACCAAGGCGGCCCACGCGTTCAGCCAGGTCAACCCGGCCACCGGCAAGCCGCGCGGGGCGCTCGCGCCGGCGCCCGCCGGGCAGTGGACGTACGCCACGCTGGCGCTCGGTTCCGCGCTCGCGCTGTTCATGTACCCGCACTCGATCACCGCGACGCTCTCCTCCAAGAGCCGTAACGTGATCCGGCGCAACACCACGATCCTGCCGCTGTACTCCCTGATGCTGGGCCTGCTGGCGCTGCTGGGCTTCATGGCGATCGCGGCCGGGGTGAAGGTCACCAACGGGCAGCTGGCGATCCCGCAGCTGTTCGAGGACATGTTCCCGGACTGGTTCACCGGTGTGGCGTTCGCGGCGATCGGCATCGGCGCGCTGGTGCCGGCGGCGATCATGTCGATCGCGGCGGCGAACCTGTTCACGCGCAACATCTACAAGGACTTCATCAAGCCGGACGCCACGCCGAAGCAGGAGGCGCAGGTCTCCAAGTTCGTGTCGCTGCTGGTGAAGGTCGGCGCGCTGATCTTCGTCCTGGGCATGGACAAGACGGTCGCCATCAACTTCCAGCTGCTGGGCGGCATCTGGATCCTGCAGACCTTCCCGGCCCTGGTCGGCGGTCTGTTCACCCGCTGGTTCCACCGCTGGGCGCTGCTCGCGGGCTGGGCGGTCGGCATGGTCTACGGCACCCTCGCCGCCTACGGTGTCGCCTCTCCGACCCAGAAGCACTTCGGCGGCTCCGCCGACGACATCCCGGGCATCGGCCAGATCGGCTACATCGGCATGACGGCCTTCGTCCTCAACGTCCTCGTCACGGTCGTCCTGACGGTCGTCCTGAAGGCCGTGAAGGCCCCCGAGGGCGTCGACGAGACCCGTCCCGAGGACTACACGGCGGACGCCGGCGACCCGGGCGTGGCGGTCGAACTGCCGCCGGCCACGGCGGGCAGCACGCACTAGCGCGGCGCCCGGGGGACCCGGGCGGCCAAGGGCGGGCCGTCGGCGCCAAGGGCGCCGGCGGCCCGTTTCGCATACCCCCCGTAGACACAAGGTGACACAACATCTGGGGGTGGCATGACGACCCGGCACTAGATGTATGCTCATGGTCGCTGTCGTCGCAGGGGAATCCGGTGCGAATCCGGAACTGTCCCGCAACGGTGTACTTGTGCGTATCCGCGCACGGGGATCAGTCCGAGGACCTGCCGGCAGCGCACCCGGCCCACCGGTTCGGGTGCTCTGAGACGTCCGGGCCTCGCGGAGTGGGCCGGTGGACGCGACGCCCTGTGCGCTCGTGGCTGCCCCTGCCCTCCGCCAGGCCCCGTGCCGAGCGAGGGAGAGCCCCACGTGACCATCGCGCCAGCCGAACCGGCTTCAGCCCAGGGCCTGGAGAACGACGGTCCCGGTACCGCGCTGCTGCGGACCCTGACCGAGCTGACCGGGGACCTCCCCGACGCCGATCCGGGCCGGGTCGCCGCCGCCGCGCTGCGCGGCCGCTCCGCCCACGCCGACGAGGCGGAGCTGCGCGAGCTCGCGACCGAGGCCGCGGCCGGACTGATCTCCGAGGACCCCGCGTACTCCCGGCTCGCCGCCCGGCTGCTGACCATCTCCATCCGCGCCGAGGCCGCCTCGCAGGGCGTGACGTCCTTCACCGAGTCGGTCGCCGTCGGACACCGCGAGGGGCTCGTCGCCGACCGGACGGCGGAGTTCGCCCGGATCCACGCCGCCCGGCTGGACAACCTGATCGACCGCGCCGCCGACGACCGCTTCGGCTACTTCGGCCTGCGCACCCTGCACAGCCGCTATCTGCTGCGCCACCCGATCACCCGTCAGGTCATCGAGACCCCCCAGTACTTCATGCTGCGGGTCGCCGCCGGCCTCGCCGAGGACGATTCGGCCCGCTCCGTGGACGAGGTCGCCGCGCTCTACCGCCTGATGAGCCGGCTCGACTACCTGCCCTCCTCCCCCACCCTGTTCAACTCCGGCACCCGGCACCCCCAGATGTCGTCCTGCTACCTCCTCGACTCCCCGCTGGACGAGCTGGACTCCATCTACGACCGCTACCACCAGGTCGCGCGGCTCTCCAAGCACGCCGGCGGCATCGGTCTGTCGTACTCCCGTATCCGCGCCCGCGGTTCGCTGATCCGCGGTACGAACGGGCACTCCAACGGCATCGTGCCGTTCCTGAAGACGCTGGACGCCTCGGTGGCCGCGGTGAACCAGGGCGGCCGGCGCAAGGGCGCGGCCGCGGTGTACCTGGAGACCTGGCACTCCGACCTGGAGGAGTTCCTGGAGCTGCGGGACAACACCGGTGAGGACGCCCGCCGTACGCACAATCTGAACCTCGCGCACTGGGTGCCGGACGAGTTCATGCGCCGGGTCAACGCCGACGGGCAGTGGTCGCTGTTCTCCCCGGCGGACGTGCCCGAGCTGGTGGACCTGTACGGCGCGGAGTTCGACGCCGCCTACCGCGAGGCGGAGCGCAAGGGCCTCGCGAAGAAGACCATGCCGGCCCGTGAGCTGTACGGCCGCATGATGCGCACCCTCGCGCAGACCGGCCAGGGCTGGATGACGTTCAAGGACGCCGCCAACCGCACCGCCAACCAGACCGCCGAGCCGGGCCAGGTCATCCACTCCTCCAACCTCTGCACGGAGATCCTGGAGGTCACCAACGACGGCGAGACGGCGGTCTGCAACCTGGGCTCCGTCAACCTCGGTGCCTTCGTGGCCGACGGGGACATCGACTGGGCGCGCCTGGACGAGACCGTGCGCACGGCCGTCACCTTCCTCGACCGCGTCGTGGACATCAACTTCTACCCGACCGAGCAGGCGGGCCGCTCCAACGCCAAGTGGCGCCCGGTGGGCCTCGGCGCGATGGGCCTCCAGGACGTCTTCTTCCAGCTGCGGCTGCCCTTCGACTCCCCCGAGGCGAAGGCGCTGTCCACCAAGATCGCCGAGCGGATCATGCTCGCCGCGTACGAGGCCTCCGCCGACCTCGCCGAGCGCAGCGGCCCGCTGCCGGCCTGGGAGCAGACCCGTACCGCGCGCGGGGTGCTGCACCCCGACCACTACGACGTCGAGGAGACCTGGCCCGAGCGCTGGGCGGCGCTGCGCACCCGGATCGCGAAGGTCGGCCTGCGCAACTCGCTGCTGCTGGCGATCGCGCCGACGGCCACCATCGCCTCCATCGCGGGCGTCTACGAGTGCATCGAGCCGCAGGTGTCCAACCTGTTCAAGCGCGAGACGCTGTCCGGTGAGTTCCTCCAGGTCAACTCGTACCTGGTGCGGGACCTGAAGAACCTGGGCGTGTGGGACGCGCGCACCCGGGAGGCGCTGCGCGAGGCCAATGGCTCGGTGCAGGGCTTCGCGTGGATCCCCGAGGAGGTGCGGGCGCTGTACCGCACGGCGTGGGAGATCCCGCAGCGCGGTCTGATCGACATGGCGGCGGCGCGCACCCCGTTCCTCGACCAGGCGCAGTCCCTGAACCTGTTCATGGAGACGCCGACGATCGGCAAGCTCTCCTCGATGTACGCGTACGCCTGGAAGTCCGGGCTGAAGACGACGTACTACCTGCGCTCGCGCCCGGCGACCCGGATCGCCCGTGCCGCCCAGGCGCAGAAGACCATCCCCGTCCAGCAGGTCGCCGACCCCGACGCCGTCGCCTGCTCCCTGGAAAACCCCGAGTCCTGCGAGGCCTGCCAGTAATGTCCACCCGTAACCAGAACCTTCTCGACCCGGGCTTCGAACTGACTCTGCGTCCCATGCGCTACCCGGACTTCTACGAGCGCTACCGTGACGCCATCAAGAACACCTGGACCGTGGAGGAGGTCGACCTCCACTCGGACGTCGCCGACCTCGCGAAGCTCAGCCCGGCCGAGCAGCATCTGATCGGCCGCCTGGTCGCGTTCTTCGCGACGGGTGACTCGATCGTCGCCAACAACCTGGTGCTGACGCTGTACAAGCACATCAACTCCCCCGAGGCGCGGCTCTACCTGAGCCGTCAGCTGTTCGAGGAGGCGGTGCACGTCCAGTTCTATCTGACGCTGCTGGACACCTATCTGCCCGACCCGGAGGACCGCGCGGCGGCGTTCGCGGCCGTCGAGAACATCCCCTCGATCCGTGAGAAGGCCGAGTTCTGCTTCAAGTGGATCGACTCGGTGGACAAGATCGACCGGCTGGAGACGCAGTCGGAGCGCCGCCGCTTCCTGCTGAACCTGATCTGCTTCGCCGCGTGCATCGAGGGCCTGTTCTTCTACGGCGCCTTCGCGTACGTCTACTGGTTCCGCAGCCGGGGTCTGCTGCACGGCCTGGCCACCGGCACCAACTGGGTGTTCCGCGACGAGACGATGCACATGTCCTTCGCCTTCGACGTGGTCGACACCGTCCGTAAGGAGGAGCCGGAGCTGTTCGACGACCAGCTCCAGCAGGAGGTCACCGACATGCTGCGGGAGGCCGTCGAGGCCGAGCTGCAGTTCGCGCGCGACCTGTGCGGTGACGGCCTCCCGGGCATGAACACCGACTCCATGCGGCAGTACCTGGAGTGCGTGGCCGACCAGCGCCTGACCCGGCTGGGCTTCGCGCCGGTCTACGGCTCGGAGAACCCCTTCTCCTTCATGGAGCTCCAGGGTGTTCAGGAGCTGACCAACTTCTTCGAGCGCCGCCCGTCGGCGTACCAGGTGGCGGTGGAGGGCACCGTCGACCTGGACGAGGACTTCTGAGCCTCCTTCTCCCCATGGGCCTCCTGGGCCTTCCTGATCTGCCGGTCGATGCGCCGCTCGCGCAGGATGCCGAGCACGGAGGGAAGGACCAGGAGGACGAGGATCCCGAGGGTCGCGGTCATTCCGATCAGGCCTTGGATCTGGTTTCCAGTCATGCCACTACTGTCCTGCCGGACACTGCTGACCGGGAGTGGCAGGACTGCCGGGCACCCTCGAATTACTGCCAGCCCTGAGGCACACTGGGGGCATGCTCAAGAACGTGGCCGCCGTGCTGCTGAACGGAGTGCACCCCTTCGAGCTGGGCGTCGTCTGCGAGGTGTTCGGCATCGACCGCAGCGACGAGGGACTGCCGGTGTACGACTTCGCCGTGGTCTCGGCCGAGGGGCCGGACCTCGGCACCCACTGCGGGTTCACCGTGTCCACGCCGCACGGCCTGGAGCGGCTGGAAGAGGCCGATCTGATCGCCGTACCGGCCGGTGAGAGCTATGTGGACCGGGACTATCCGCCCGAGCTGCTCGCGGCGCTGCGCCGGGCCGTGGAGCGGGGCGCCCGGGTGCTCAGCGTCTGCTCGGGGGTGTTCGTGCTGGCCGCCGCGGGGCTGCTGGACGGGCGCCGGTGCGCGGTGCACTGGCACCATGCCGAGCAGCTGGCCCTGCGCTATCCGCGGCTCGCCGTCGAGCAGGACGTGCTCTATGTGGACGAGGACCCGGTGATCACCTCCGCGGGCACCGCGGCCGGCATCGACGCCTGTCTGCATCTGGTGCGCAAGGAGCAGGGCCCCGAGGTCGCCAACAAGATCGCCCGCCGGATGGTGGTGCCCCCGCACCGGGACGGCGGCCAGGCCCAGTACATCGAACGGCCGCTGCCCAAGGCCCCGTGCGACACCGTCGGCGAGGTGCTGGTGTGGATGGAGGAGCACCTCGATCTGGAGGTGACCGTCGAACAGCTCGCCGCCCGCGCCCATATGGCGCCGCGCACCTTCGCCCGCCGCTTCCAGCAGGAGACGGGGACCACGCCGTACCGCTGGATCCTGCGCCAACGGGTGCTGCGCGCCCAGGAGTTGCTGGAGGGCAGCGACGAGACGGTGGACGCGATCGCCGCGCGCACCGGGTTCGGTACGGCGGCCACGCTGCGCCACCAGTTCGTGCGGGCGCTCGGTACCACCCCGAACGCCTACCGGCGCGCGTTCCGGGGCCCGCAGGCCGCCTGAACACGCGCCGGTAGCGGCACGCCCCTCCCGGCGTCACCCGGGGTGTCTCACCAGGGCAGCGGCCGCAGCCGCAGATTGTCCGGGCGCAGCGTGATGCCCACGCGCACGGAGTCGTCGCTGTCGTCGGCCGGTTCGAAGCGGTACTTCGCCGTGATCGCCGCGGTGATCAGGCTCAGCTGGGCCATGGAGAAGTGGTCGCTGGGGCACTTGCGGTTGCCGACGCTGAAGGGGCTCATGGCGTACTTCGGCACCTCCTTGGCCCGCTCCGGAAGCCAGCGGTCCGGGTCGAAGTCGAGGTGGCGGTCGTACGAGCGGGCGTCGCGCTGAATGGCGTACGGGCTGTAGATGATGTCGGCCCCGGCCGGAATGCGATACTCCCCCAGCGCGGTGTCGGTGATCGCCCGGCGCGTCAGAATCCATACGGCGGGGCGCAGCCGGATGGCCTCGAGGATCACATTGTTGGTGTGCCTGAGGGAGCGGACGTGCTCGAATCCAACCGGCTGACCACCGGTCACGGATTCAACCTCGGCGCGTACCTTCTCGGCATGCTCCGGGTGTTCCGCCAGCGCCTGGAGCAACCACATGATCGTGGACGCGATCGTTTCGGCGCCGGGGGTGATTATCGCGACGACCTGGTCGTGGATCTCCTGTTCCCCGATGGGCTCCCCATTGTCGTCCTTCGCTTCCAGCAATGCCGTCAGCAAATCGTCCGGCTTTTGACCAGATGCCCTCCGCTCGGCGACGATCTCGTCCACGAGCAGATGCAAATCGGCCAATGCGCGATTGAATTCGCGATTGGCCGGAAACGGCAGCTTGTACAGGGGCCCCAGCGGCACCACCATCCTGCGGTACATACCGCGGAAGACGGTGGCAAGGTCGGTACTCAGCCGCTCGGCGCGCTCGTCCATGAAGTCGCCGCGCAGCAGGCAGCGGGCGGCCATCCGCACCGCCACCCGGAAGGACTCCGAGGTGCAGTCGATGGGGGTGCCGGGGCGCCAGCGCTCGGTCAGCGCGTGCGCCTCCTCCTCCATGATCGGGCCGTAGTTGGGTATGGCGTCCATCCGGAACGCGGGCTGCATGGTGCGCCGCTGACGGCGGTGGAGGGGGCCGTTGGCGGTGGCCACGCCCTCCTTGCCGAGCAGGCCCTCCAGCGACTCCCACACCGGGCCGTCGATCTTGAAGTCGGGGCTGAGGGCGAGCGCGCCCGTCAGTTCCGGGGTGGTGACGGCGTACACGGTCTTGGGGCCGAGCCTGAGGCGCACGATGTCGCCGTGGGCGCGCAGCGAGGACATGAAGTCCAGCGGGTCGCGCACCAGTTGGAGGCCGTGCCCGAAGACCGGGACGGCGCCGCCGGCCAGGGGTGGTTCACGCAGCTCCGCCGGGTCGACGGAGGTCTCGGGCTGCACGGACTCTACGGTCATTTCTCACCTGCCGCTTCGTTGGTGACGTACGGGGGTGTGGAGCGGTCGGCCCAACTGTCCACCATGTAACGGCCGGACTCGTGGTGGAACCAGTAGACCGAGCTGAACCAGTTGCGCATATTGCCGACGCAGGTTCGGACGGCGGTGCTCAATTCCTTTCCGCGGACCGTGCCGTCGGCCAGTGCATCCGCGAACCTGAGTACTTCGCGTTCGGCTTCGAGGAATTCATCGATGCAGGTCTCGACGCGCCGCCTGATATTGTCGACCGCCGCTTCGAGCGTCAGCCCCTCATAGGTGATGAGACTGATTCCGAGATTGTGTACCTCATCGCCCGCTATTTCCTTCGGGAGTGAGCACAGATCGTTGTACCAGGCGGCGAATTCCTGACTGAGCAATGCGGCCCGGCGATAGGAGGGGTTTCGCCTTACGGCGTCGGGGAGTTCGCATCCGGCACTGGGCTCGAGCAGGTCCGTCCAGATCCAGTGCGCGAAGGTGAGCCGGCGCAGGGCGAGATACTCGTCGACGCCGGGCACATACCCTTGGGTGCGATTGCGGAATTCACGGTCGTACGCCTCGATGACCGTGTGGAAATGCCGGGCGAAGCGCTGGTTCCAGGTGCTCGGCAGGAAGCCGTAGAGCCGCAGCACGCTGTCGGCGAACCCGGCGACCAGCGGGTCCGGGTGGTGCAGATGGTGCCTGGGTGCGTCGAGTGCCGCGTGCAGCCGGTGGCGCAGCCGCCGCCAGTCGCCCGTGCGCGCGTGCACGATGTCGCGGTCGTGCCGGTCGTCCCAGACGAAGAACCAGGCGCTGTAGTCCGCTATGGCCTGGAGCACCTCGTCGCGGGCGTCTGTGTAGTAGCCCGCCATGAGGTCGGTGTAGCGCAGATCGTCGGCGAACTCCCGCACCTTGTCTTCCGGCATCAGCCGCTTTTCCAGCAGCCACAGCCGGGTCTTCTCCTGGAGCCGCGGCCAATACGGATGCAGTCGCCGGGGAAAGCCGGACTCGATCACCGGGAGTGCCAGTGAGGGTGGTACCACGACCGCCGTCGTCGTCTCTGTGGTGCTGCGTGGGAAAGCTTGCACAGAACAAACCCCTCTCAGCCGCCGGATACGCACCCGCTCGGGTGGGGCCGGTACGTCTCGTTGCCTATCCCGCACTTCCCATTCAGCACCACAACTGACCGCCGTGGGAACGGATTTGCGCCCCTCACTACCCCATGGTGCCGAGATTCCTCCCCTGCGTGACTGATTAATGATCACCAGCACCACGGAAACGACCATTTGTGCGACGCACTGATGAGCGAAGAAGGGCAAGAAGAAGGGCGCCGGGCCGGGAGTGGTCCCGGCCCGGCGCCCAACGGCCCGACGGAGCCTAGTCGTTGGCGACCACGGGGTAGCGCGGCTCGTTCTCGCCCATCTGCCGCAGCGCGTCCTTGCGGTCACGCTTGGACAGCCGGTCGATGTAGAGGTAGCCGTAGAGGTGGTCGGTCTCGTGCTGCAAACACCGTGCGAAGTATCCGGTGCCGCGGACCTTGATCGGGTTGCCCTGCTCGTCCTGGCCGGTCACCTCGGCGTAGTCGGGACGCGCCAGCTCGGCGTAGGCCCCGGGCACCGACAGACAGCCCTCGTTGTTGTCGTCGAGCCGGCGCCGCTCGGCGGGCAGGTCGACCAGCTTCGGGTTGCACACCGCGCCCACGTGCCGCACGCCCTCGTCGTCCTGGCAGTCGTAGACGAAGACCTTCAGATCGACGCCGATCTGGTTGGCGGCCAGGCCCACGCCCTCGGCGGTGCGCTGGCTGGTGAACATGTCGGCGACCAGCTGCCGCAGTTCCTCGCCGAACTCGGTGACGTCCCTGCACTCCTTGTGCAGCACCGGGTTGCCGACGACCGTGATCGGCCGCGAGGTGCCGCTCTCCCGCCAGGCCTTCTCGCGCTCCTCGCAGTCCTCCGTGTCCACGACATAGCCCTCGTCGTCGACGGGGAGCACGCCCGCGTGCTGCTGATCGGTGTCCTGCTGCGCCATGACCGACGTACGCCTTCCTGCAAGCCTGGAAAATTCTGCGTGTACAGCCTAAAGGGGCCGGTCACCCGCTGCTCAGCAAACCTCTTCCAGATCCCGCCAGTCCCTCGAATCCGGGCTGTCGGCGACCCAGCCGTCCAGCAGCCCCCGCACCAGCGAAGGCGGCGCGGCCACCCCGCACTCCCGCTCCGGCACCCACAGCTGCCCGTCCGTGCGGTGGCCCAGGGGGCCCGGGTGGCCCGGTTCGCTGTGGTCGTGGGGGTCCAGGTGCTCCCCCTCGCCCTCGTCGGACGGCATCCGGGACTCGCTGCACATCCGGCACAGCAGCCGTACCGAGGACGACCAGTCCTCCGCAGCGAACCCGGCGTCCGCGGCCAGCTGCTCCAGCGCGTCCCGGTCCGCCTCGGTGGCCGCCTCCAGGAGGACCACCCACGTGGGCACGGGCGAGGGCGCCCACAGCTCGATCTCGTCGAAGACGGGGTAACTGTGCCCGGCGGACGTGGTGCGCTCCCCGTGCGGGACACCGTCGTGCAGCACGACCTCGCCCCAGCGCCGCCCCGAGGAGGGCAGCGGGATGGACAGCACCTCGATCCGCGCGGGGTCCAGCCTGCGGCCCCACACCACCTCGGCCTCGCCCTCCGGGGAGAGCCGTACGGCCGCGCTGCCCAGCTCCATGCCGAGCGGTTCCCCGGCGACGGCCGCGCCCCCGGGCACCTTGAGGCCGTACGCCTGCCAGGCGCGGCGGGCCAGCGGCCAGTCCTGGAGGGCGGTCGCGGCGATGCCCACGTTCCACCAGTCGGGGGCGCCGGTCTCGCGGTCGAGGAGGGCGACGGCGCGCAGTCCGGCGGCGCGGGCCTGCTCCCAGTCGTGCCGGAACTTGTGCAGCAGCGCGAGGTTGAACCAGGACTCCGACAGCCAGGGTTCCAGGTCGGCGGCGCGGGTCAGCAGTTCGCCCGCGTCCTCGTACCGGCCGTCGCCGATGAGCGTGAACGCGCGGTCGGTGGCCTGCCGCCAGGAGGCGGAGGGCCGGTGCCGTCCCTTGCCGAAGATCCTCACGATTCCCGCCTGCCAGTTCCAGTTCCGCACAGTGGGCTGGCTTGTGCCCCCAGGCGCCCTCTCCCTCGCATCCAACCACGTGCGGTGGGAACGGCGCTCATTACCCATGGGTTACCCAGGTGCGGGCGGGATCAGACAGTGCCGTACGTCTCGCCCGAGCCGGGGCGAAGCCGGGCGGACGCGACGGAGGGTGCGGGGCGCGGGCGGCGCGCGGGCTCAGTTCTCCTGGGCCGTGGAGGTGATGTCGTGGTCGGGCGCGGGCTGTCCCGAGCGGATCAGGTCCAGTCGTCCCATGACCTTGGCGCGCAGGTCGGCGGGCACGTCGTCATGGCCGCAGCACCGCTTGACCAGCTTCTTCACGGCCTCTTCCAGGCCGTACTTCTCCAGGCACGGCGAGCATTCCTCGAAGTGGTGCCGGAACTTGTCGCGATCGACGTCCGGCATCTCGCTGTCGAGGAACTCGTACAGATGGTCCAGGACCTCACCGCAGTCCGTCTCGTGCGGCTCTCCGCAGCTCATGAGCCCGAGCCTTTCGCTTCGTCCGACTCCCCGGCGCCCGCCGGGACCAGCCCGCGCTCACGGGCGTAGTCCTCCAGCATGCCGCGCAGTTGACGGCGGCCGCGGTGCAGCCGGGACATCACCGTACCGATGGGTGTCCCCATGATGTCTGCGATCTCCTTGTAGGCAAACCCCTCCACATCCGCGAGATACACGGCGATGCGGAACTCCTCGGGGATCGCCTGGAGCGCTTCCTTCACATCCGAGTCGGGCAGATGGTCGAGCGCCTGCGACTCGGCGGAGCGCAGCCCCGTCGACATGTGCGACTCGGCTCGGGCGAGCTGCCAGTCCTCGATCTCCTCCGCGGCGGAACGCTGGGGCTCACGCTGCTTCTTGCGGTACGAGTTGATGAAGGTGTTGGTGAGG
Organism: Streptomyces murinus; assembly: GCF_002154555.1. Lineage (GTDB taxonomy): Bacteria > Actinomycetota > Actinomycetes > Streptomycetales > Streptomycetaceae > Streptomyces > Streptomyces murinus. Next base: position 24,427 of record NZ_MUNF01000095.1, on the reverse strand, counting down.
ATCCGGTACAGCCACGCCTTGAGGTTGGTGCCCTCGCGGAACTGGTGGAAGGAGGCGTAGGCCTTGGCGTACGTCTCCTGCACGAGGTCCTCGGCGTCGGCCGGGTTGCGCGTCATGCGCAGGGCGGCCGAGTACATCTGGTCGAGGAACTCGAGCGCGTCCCGCTCGAAGCGCGCGCTGCGCTCCGCGGTCGACTCGGCGGACGCCGCCGCGCTCGTGCCCCGGCCCTCGGGCTCTTCCGCCTGGCCGTTGTCGGTCCCCGCGTCGGTCCCTGTGACCGGACCCACCTCCTCAAGATCCCGGGCAGGACCGAGAGTGGTCCCACTCGATTCGGAGGATAGAACACGACCCGTACCCGCCGCCCCTCGAATTGAGGCGGTCTTGGGCGCGCGCAGCACCGTCCAGTCCAGCTCAGCGCCGGTCTGACGGGCCGGGCAGATGGTCGAACCCATGCGGCGGACTTCCCTTCCGACGACGTCGGTGCCGAGGCCTCAGCACTTCTGTGCGTGACAACAGCGCTGCTGCGCGCGGCATTCCCGGGGGTCACACGAGTGACGCGGTCCACTCGACGACCCCGTCGGTGATGACCTCCAGGGCCCGTTCCTGGCCGATCCCGGCGCGTTTGGGGATCGCGAAGCCGTGGTCGCCGTAGGGCACCTCGATCATCCGGAAGTCACCCTCGGGGAACTCGGCGGGCCCGCCGAAGGGGTCGTTGCCGCCCTGTACGACGAGGGTGGGCACACCGGTGCCGAGCAGTTCGTCCGCGCGGGATTTCTCGGGCCTGCCCGGCGGGTGCAGCGGGAAGCTCAGGGCGAGGACGGCGCGGGCGCCCAGTTCGCGGGCGGTACGGCAGGCGACGCGGGCGCCGGCGCTGCGACCGCCGGAGATCACCGGCAGCTCCATGCCGGCCAGCGCGGGCCAGATCCCGCGCCATCCGGTGTCCAGCGTCTTCGGGGCGGGCGCCACCTTCTTGCCCGCGACCCGCCAGGGCTGTTCGACGAGGGCCACGCTCACCCCGTGCTCGGGCAGGACCCCGGCGATCGCCCGGAGGTCGCGCGCCTCGATCCCGCCGCCCGCGCCATGGCCCAGCGCGAGGACGGCCCGGGGCTCGGCGGCCCGGTGCCAGGTGATGCGGGCGGTTCCGGCGTCGGTCTCGACAATCTCGATCACGCTAGAAAAGTGTGCCCTCTTCGGGGGCTTCCAGCTCCTTCAGCAGCTCCGGGCCGTTGTTGCGGACGTTGCTGACGGCGGTGGCGACCGGGTAGGCGCGCATCAGGCCGGGCGGGGGCGGGGCGAGCAGGTCCCGCAGTTCCTCGGGGTCGGTGCGGGAGGGGTCGAGCCAGGCGTCCCAGCGGTCCGGGGTGAGCATCAGCGGCATCCGGGGGTGGATGTCGGCGAGCGAGCGCGGTCCGTCGGCGGGGGCCACGGCCAGCGGGGTCCGCTCGGCCTCCGTGGTGATCACCGAGCAGGTCACCCACCAGGCCCGGGGGTGGTCCTCGGGCAGCGTGCGGTCGCGCCAGAACTCGTACAGGCCGGCCATCGCGAACACGGAGCCGTCGGCGGGCAGCACGAAGTACGGCTGCTTGCGGGGCCGCTTCTTGCGCCCCTCGACCTCCAGCTCGCGCTCCTGCTGCCCGGTCACCCACTCGTAGTAGCCGTCGGCGGGCACGATGCAGCGGCGGGCGGCGAAGGCACGGCGAAAGGACGGCTTCTCGTGCACGGTCTCCGCGCGGGCGTTGATCATCCGGGCGGCGCCCTCGGGGCTCTTCGACCAGGACGGCACGAGTCCCCACCTGAGCGTGCGCAGCTGGCGAACCGGACGCGGGGAGTCCGCGTCTTTCAAGGGACGGTCGAGCACGACGTGGACCTCTTTGGTGGGGGCCACGTTGTAGTCCGGCTCCAGGGTCTCCTCGGGTTCCCACCTCTCGATCCCGAAGGTTTTGGCGAGGTCCTCGGGCCCACGACTGGCTGCATACCGTCCGCACATACGTGCCACACTGCCAGACTCCGCCCGCCACCAGGGAGCCACTCGGACACATGAACAGCCTCGCCGCCCTCGCGCCGTCCGGCCTCTGGGACCGGCTCACCGGTATCCAGCCCGACCCCGATCTGTGGGTGGTGCTCGCCACCCTCGCCGCCGCCCTGGTGGTGGTCGTACCGCATCCGCTGTGGCGGGTGTCGCGCAACGCGATCACCATCGCGCACGAGGGCGGCCACGGGCTGATCGCCCTGCTCACCGGCCGGCAGCTCACCGGTATCCGGCTGCACTCCGACACCAGCGGGCTCACGGTGAGCCGGGGCAAGCCGTACGGGCTCGGCATGATCCTCACCGCGGCCGCGGGCTACACCGCGCCCTCGCTGCTCGGCCTCGGCGGCGCCGCCCTGCTCGCCGCGGGCCGCATCACACTGCTGCTGTGGGCGGCCACGGCCCTGCTCGCGGTGATGCTGGTGATGATCCGCAACGCGTACGGCGTGCTCACCGTGGTGCTCGCGGGCGGGGCGTTCCTCCTGGTGTCGTGGCTCGCGGGGCCGCAGGTGCAGGCGGCGTTCGCGTACGCCGTGGTGTGGTTCCTGCTGTTCGGGGGTGTACGACCGCCGTTCGAGCTGCAGAGCAAGCGGCGCCGGGGCGAGGCCGGCGACTCGGACGCGGACCAACTGTCCCGGCTGACGCATGTCCCGGCGGCCCTGTGGCTGTTCCTGTTCCACGCCGTGTCCCTGTGCTCGCTGATCGGCGGCGGGCGCTGGCTGCTGGAGGTCTGAGGGCACCCGGCTGCCGGGGTCCACAGGCCGTTCGTCCCGGACGCAGGGGCGGTCGCCGGAAGGTTGTGGCCCCGCCCTCCTTATAAAGTGGGCCCATGGCCCCGAACACCGCCCCCTCCGCCCTCTGGCCCGCTCCGCACGCGAGCGGCGCCGTCGACGCCACCGTCCATGTGCCGGGGTCCAAGTCGGTCACCAACCGCGCCCTGGTGCTGGCCGCCCTCGCCTCCGAGCCCGGCTGGCTGCGCCGCCCGCTGCGCTCCCGGGACACCCTGCTGATGGCGGAGGCCCTTCGGGCCATGGGCGTGGAGATCGAGGAGGGCGTGGGCCCCGACGGCACCGGCGAGGCCTGGCGGGTGCTGCCGACCGGCCTGCACGGCCCGGCCACGGTGGACGTCGGCAACGCCGGCACCGTGATGCGCTTCCTGCCGCCGGTGGCCACGCTGGCCGACGGCCCCATCCGGTTCGACGGCGACCCGCGGTCGTACGAGCGTCCGCTGCACGGGGTGATCGACGCGCTGCGCGGGCTCGGCGCGCGGATCGACGACGACGGCCGGGGCGCGCTGCCGCTGACCGTGCACGGCGGCGGGGCGCTGGACGGCGGCCCGGTGTCGATCGACGCGTCGTCCTCCTCGCAGTTCGTCTCCGCGCTGCTGCTCTCCGGCCCCCGCTTCAACCAGGGCGTCGAGGTCCGGCACACCGGCACCAGCCTGCCCTCGATGCCGCACATCCGGATGACGGTGGACATGCTGCGCGCGGTCGGCGCCCAGGTGGACACCCCGGAGTCGGGCGGCGAGCCGAACGTGTGGCGGGTGACGCCGGGCGCACTGCTCGGCCGGGACCTGACGATCGAGCCGGACCTGTCCAACGCGCAGCCGTTCCTGGCGGCGGCCCTGGTGACCGGCGGCAAGGTGCTGATCCCGGACTGGCCGGAGCGCACCACCCAGCCGGGTGACCGGCTGCGGGAGATCTTCACCGAGATGGGCGGCACCTGCGAACTCACCGAGTTCGGGCTGGTGTTCACCGGTTCCGGCGCGATCCACGGCATCGATGTCGACCTGAGCGACGTGGGCGAGCTGACCCCGGGCATCGCGGCCGTCGCCGCGCTCGCCGACTCCCCCTCGACGCTGCGCGGGGTGGCCCATCTGCGGCTGCACGAGACGGACCGGCTGGCCGCGCTCACCAAGGAGATCAACGAGCTCGGCGGTGACGTCACGGAGACGGCCGACGGTCTGCACATCCGCCCGCGCGCTCTGCACGGCGGCACCTTCCACACCTACGAGGACCACCGCATGGCCACCGCCGGCGCGATCATCGGCCTGGCGGTCGAGGGCGTACGCATCGAGAACATCGGGACGACGGCCAAGACCCTGCCGGACTTCCCCGAGCTGTGGACCGGGATGCTCGGGCAGTAGGGACACGCCATGCGCCGCTACGGCAAGAACACCGACGAGGACGACATCCGCTCCCGCCCCAACCGCAAGGGCAACCGGCCGCGGACGAACATTCGGCCCAAGCACGAGGACGCGGCCGAGGGGCTGGTCCTGACCGTGGACCGGGGGCGGCTGACCTGCCTGGTGGAGGACCGGGTGGTGATGGCGATGAAGGCGCGGGAGCTGGGCCGCAAGGCGGCGGTGGTCGGGGACCGGGTGATGCTGGTCGGCGATCTGTCCGGCATGAAGGACACGCTCGCGCGGATCGTCCGGATCCAGGAGCGGACGTCGGTGCTGCGGCGCACGGCGGACGACGACGATCCGTACGAGCGCGTGGTGGTCGCCAACGCCGACCAGCTGGCGATCGTCACGGCCCTCGCCGACCCGGAGCCGCGGCCCCGGCTGATCGACCGCTGTCTGGTCGCGGCGTACGACGGGGGGCTCGAACCCCTGCTGGTGCTGACCAAGTCGGACCTGGCCACGCCGGACGAACTCCTGGAGCTGTACGGCCATCTGGACATCCCGTACGTGGTCACCAGCCGCGAGGAGCTGGAGAACGGGGACGCGGCGGACCGGGTGCGGGGGTTTCTGGACGGGCGGATCACCGCGTTCGTGGGGCACTCCGGCGTGGGCAAGACGACGCTGGTGAACGCGCTGGTGCCGCAGGAGCGGCGGCGTACGACAGGGCACGTCAACGCGGTGACGGGGCGCGGCCGGCACACCACCACCTCGGCGCTGGCGCTGCCGCTGGCGGGCGACGGCGGCTGGGTGATCGACACTCCGGGCGTACGGTCCTTCGGCCTGGCGCACATCGATCCGTCCCGGGTCATCCTCGCCTTCCCGGACCTGGAGCCGGGCACGGCGGACTGCCCGCGCGCGTGCAGCCATGACGAGCCGGACTGCGCGCTGGACGCGTGGGTGGCGGCGGGGCACGCGGATCCGGCGCGGCTGTACTCGCTGCGGCGGCTGCTGGCGACGCGGGAGCGCACGGAGGGCGACTGACCTTCGCGTTGTTTGCCCGGGCCGCGGTGCGGCAAGTGCATAATCGCACCGGGCCGGAGATCCGGATCAACGGGAGGACAGCGCATGGCGTGGCTGCTGGTCATCGTGGCCGGAGTGCTGGAGACCGGCTTCGCCGTGTGCCTCAAGCTCTCCCACGGCTTCACCCGGCTGTGGCCGACCATCGCCTTCGCCTCCTTCGCGCTCGGCAGCTTCGGCCTGCTGACCCTCTCGCTGCGCAAACTCGACGTCGGCCCCGCGTACGCCGTCTGGACCGGCATCGGCGCGACCGGCACGGCGATCTACGGCATGATCTTCCTGGGCGACCTGGTCTCCACCTTGAAGATCGTCTCGATCAGCTTCGTGATCGTGGGGATCATCGGCTTGCAGCTGTCGGGGTCGAGCCACTAGCTCGGCGAGCTGCTGTTCCGGCCGCGCCGGCTGATCTGCGGCGGGGTGCGGCACCCGTGCCGCGTGGACGGCTTCGCGCCGGGACGGCGGGCTGGTCGCCGCCCGACTCGGGGGCACGCGGGAGCCGTTCTTCGGGCGGCCGCTCTGGTCGCGGACCCGCCGCGCGGGGCGCGTCCTGTGGGCCTGCGACGCGGAACGCGTGGACACTCTGGCCGACTACATGGGCGGCACCGGGGCGACGCGGGCGATGTTCCCCCGGCTGCCGCGCTGGACGAAGTCCTCGGCACGGCACGCGGAGGTGCCGGCCGGTCTGCGCCGGCTGGGCGCGATGGGCGCTCTCTCGGCTCCGGCGGACCGGTCCGACGCGGCCCACGAACGGGACGACCGGCCGCGGCGCCACCGGGCCCGGTACTTCCGAAGTCCCCCGTACTGACGGCGGTTGGGGCCGGTCAGAGCGCCGTGCGGGGTGCGGCGGTCCGGATCAGGCCGGCGATCCCGCCCTCCCCCGGTGGCGCCGTGACGCAGGACAGGGCGAGGCGGACGACCAGTTCGCAGGAGCGGGCCAGTTCGACGGTGGCGGCGGGGGCCGTGCCGGGGCCGGACAGCGCGGTGACGGCGCGGTCGCGGACGATCCGTACGAGCTCGGGCGGCGAGGGGAGCGGCGCTTCCGGGCGGCGCTGCGCCGGTACCGGGGCGGGGCCCCGGGGCGGTGCGGGGAGCCGCTCGCTCCAGCAGCCGGTGAGCAACGCCCGCACCAGCGCGTCCTGCTGGGCCGCGGCCGCCGTCCACTCGGCGACGGCGGTGAGCCGCTCCCAGTCGCCGCCGCCCGCGAGGGCGCGCTCCACACCGGCGAGATAGCCGTCGGCCGCCCGCCGCACCAGCGCCCGCGCGAGGCCGTCCTTGCCGCCGAACTCGTTGTACAGGGTCTGCCGGGACACGCCCGCCGCCGCGGCCACCTCCACCATGCGCACCGCGGGCCACGGCCGGCGCGCCAGCGCCGCGCCGGCGGCGTCCAGCAAGGATTCCCGGGCAGCAGCCATCGTCGTCTCCCTGGAGTCAACGGCGTTCCGCCCAGATTTGACGGACTTTCGGATGATGTCAAGGGGTTGCTCGCCGGGAGCGGAAGGCCCTGTACCGCGTGCGGACGCACAACGGTCGCTCACGCCTTCACGGGCGCCGCGCACGGCCGGTTCGACACACGTACGCCCCCGGTGGCTCCCGTACCCGCCCAGCCGATAGCGTGACGTACATGCCCGACTACCTCGACGACCTCCGTCTCGCCCACGTCCTCGCGGACGGGGCCGACGCGGCCACCATGGACCGCTTCAAGGCCCTGGACCTGAAGGTGGAGACGAAGCCGGACATGACGCCGGTGAGCGAAGCGGACAAGGCGGCCGAGGAACTCATCCGCGGCCAGCTCAAGCGCGCCCGCCCCAGGGACGCGGTCCTCGGCGAGGAGTACGGAGTCGAGGGCACCGGCCCCCGGCGCTGGGTGATCGACCCGATCGACGGCACCAAGAACTATGTGCGCGGCGTCCCGGTGTGGGCCACGCTGATCTCGCTGATGGAGGCGGGCGAGGGGGGCTACCACCCGGTCGTGGGCCTGGTCTCCGCCCCGGCGCTCGGCCGCCGCTGGTGGGCCGCGAAGGGCCATGGCGCCTTCACCGGCCGCAATCTGACCTCCGCGGGCCGTATCCACGTCTCCGGCGTCAACACCCTCGCGGACGCCTCCTTCGCCTACTCGTCCCTGTCCGGCTGGGAGGAGCAGGACCGCCTCGACGGCTTCCTGGATCTCGGCCGCCAGGTGTGGCGCACCCGCGCGTACGGCGACTTCTGGCCCTACATGATGGTCGCCGAGGGCTCCGTGGACATCTGCGCGGAGCCGGAGCTGTCCCTGTGGGACATGGCCGCCCCCGCCATCGTCGTCACCGAGGCGGGCGGCACCTTCACCGGGCTCGACGGCCGCCCGGGACCGCACAGCGGCAACGCGGCGGCGTCCAACGGTCTGCTGCACGACGAGTTGCTGGGGTATCTCAACCGGCGCCAGTGAGACAGGCGGGACGCTTGCGCACGCCCCCCGGCGGACCACGCGCGCCCTCTTGTTGACCCGGCCTTGACCTGAGACTCTGAGGGTACCCCCACTTGTGAATTTGTGAATCCGGGGACAAGGTCCCTGGATCCCAGGAGGTGGCCCCATCCATGCTGGTCCGCGACGCCATGAGCACGGTGATCCTCACTCTCGGCCCCGCCCACACCCTCCGAGAAGCAGCCACTTTGATGTCCGCCCGGCGCATCGGTGCCGCCGTGGTCTTCGACCCGGACGCCGGCGGCATCGGCATCCTCACCGAGCGCGACATCCTCAACTCCGTCGGCCTCGGACAGAACCCCGACACCGAGCGCGCCCACGCCCACACCACCACCGACGTCGTCTTCGCGGCGCCCACCTGGACCCTGGAGGAGGCCGCACGCGCCATGGCGCACGGCGGCTTCCGGCATCTGATCGTCCTCGACCGGGGCGAGGTCGCCGGGATCGTCTCGGTCCGGGACATCATCCGCTGCTGGTCCCCGGCCCGCGAGCCTGCCCCGCTGGCCCGGGCGGGCTCCTGAGCAGGCCGCATCCGGGGCACGAGGAGCCCCGGACATGACGAACGGGCCGGACCCCGAGCACCTGGGATCCGGCCCGCCCGGCGGACGGGTGCCGCCGTCTCAGTCGCGAAGTGCCCGCACCGCCGACTCCAGGCGCTTGCCGAAGTCGGCGTCCGCGGCCGCGAAGTTGCCGATCGCGCGCTCCGCGATGTCCTCCCGCGAGACCTGGGAGATCGCCCCGGCGAGGTTGGCGATCAGCCGCTCCTTCTCCTGCTCCGACATCAGCCGGTACAGATTCCCGGCCTGCACGAAGTCGTCGTCCTCGGCGTGGAGCGGGGTCGGGTGGTCGCCGGTGCCGGCACCGAATCCGTCGTACGGCTGCCACAGCGCCCGGCCGGTCTCCGCGGGCCCGCCGAAGCTGTTGGGCTCGTAGTTCTTGGCGCCGCCGTGCCGGCCGTCGTAGAGGAAGCCGTCACGGGAATGCGTGCGGGCCTCGGTGGCGTGCGGGCGGTTGACCGGCAGATGGTCGGCGTTGATGCCGACGCGGTAGCGGTGCGCGTCGCCGTACGCGAAGAGCCGGCCCTGGAGCATCTTGTCCGGCGAGGGGCCGATGCCCGGCACGAAGTGCGAGGGGCTGAAGATCGACTGCTCGACCTCGGCGAAGACGTTCTGCGGGTTGCGGTTCAGCTCCAGCCTGCCGATCTCGATGACCGGGTAGTCCGCGTGCGGCCACACCTTGGTCAGGTCGAACGGGTTGAAACGGTACGACGCCGCGTCCGCCGCCGGCATGATCTGCACGCCCACGGTCCAACTCGGGAACTCGCCCCGCTCGATCGACTCACGCAGATCGCGCTGGTGGGAGTCGGGGTCCGTGCCCGCGAGCACCGCGGCCTCACCGGCGGTGAGGTTCTTGATGCCCTGGTCGGTCTTGAAGTGGTACTTGACCCAGAAGACCTCGCCCGCCTCGTTGTTCCACTGGAAGGTGTGCGAGCCGAAGCCGTCCATGTGCCGGTACGACGCCGGGATGCCGCGGTCGCCGAACAGCCAGGTCACCTGGTGCGTCGCCTCCGGCGACAGCCCCCAGAAGTCCCAGACGTTGTCGGCCTCCTGGCTGCCCGTGTAGGGGTCGCGCTTCTGGGTGTGGATGAAGTCGGGGAACTTGATCGCGTCCCGGATGAAGAAGACCGGGGTGTTGTTGCCGACGAGGTCGTAGTTGCCCTCCTCGGTGTAGAACTTCACCGCGAAACCGCGCGGGTCGCGCACCGCGTCCGCCGCGCCCAGGTTCCCCGCCACCGTCGAGAAGCGCTGGAAGACCTCGGTCTCCTTGCCCACCTCGGAGAGGAAGGCGGCCCTGGTGTACGGCGTGACGTCGGCGGTCACCGTGAAGGTGCCGTAGGCGCCGGCACCGCGGGCGTGCACGACCCGCTCCGGGATGCGCTCGCGGTTGAAGTGGGCCAGCTTCTCCAGCAGCAGCTGGTCCTGGACCAGCACCGGGCCGCCGACGCCCGCCGTCTCGCTGTTCTGGTTGTCGGCGACCGGGGCACCGGCCTCCGTGGTGAGCGGTCCCTGCGTCACGTGCGCCTCCTGCGTCTACGCCGGCCAATCCTGTCCCTTGGCCAAAGCCGTTCCCGATCCTACATTGGACTAAGTCCAAGTCAAACAGGATTCCAATCTCACACCTATTCCCGTCCTGGTCCCCCTTGCTGTTAGGCTGGTGGCCATGAGCGACCTTCTGGAACGGCTGCGTGGACGCGGATGGCGGATGACCGCGCAGCGACGCGTGGTGGCCGAGGTCCTCGACGGCGAGCATGTCCATATGACGGCCGACGAGGTGCACGCACGGGCCGTCGCCAAGCTGCCGGAGATCTCCCGGGCGACCGTCTACAACACGCTGGGCGAGCTGGTCACGCTCGGCGAGGTGCTGGAAGTCTCGACGGACAAGCGCGCCAAGCGGTACGACCCGAACGCGCACCGGCCGCACCACCACCTGGTCTGCGCCCGCTGTGGCGCGATCCGCGATGTGCACCCCACGGGCAACCCGCTGGCGGACCTCCCCGACACCGAGCGCTTCGGCTTCACGGTGTCGGATGTCGAGGTGACGTACCGGGGGCTGTGCCCGGAGTGCGCGGGCGCGTAACCGGCAGGCCGAGGGAGTCTCAGGGGGCGCGAGCCCCCTTTTCTCTTGCCCCGACGCTCTTCACTCTTGCTTCGGCACGCTTGCCCCGGAAACGACTGAGAGCCGGAACCCATTTCTGGATTCCGGCCCTCGGCCTTCAGTAGCGGGGACAGGATTTGAACCTGCGACCTCTGGGTTATGAGCCCAGCGAGCTACCGAGCTGCTCCACCCCGCGTCGGTGAACACGACATTACGCGGGGGAAGCCGACGAAGGCAAATCCATTCGGCCCCGAGTGACCAGGGCCACTCCAGGGCCACTCACGGCGGGGCCACTCACCGCGGGGCCACTCACCGCGGGGCCGGTCACGCGGACAGCTCCTCGCGCAGCGCGTCCCGCAGCCGGCCCGCCCGCTCGGTGACCTCGGCGGGCCCCAGCTCCGCCGCGCGCGTCGCCCAGCGCTGCCCCTCGTCCAGGTCGCCGCGGCGGGCGCAGACCAGGGCGAGGCGAAGGGCCGCCCGACCGTGGCCGTCGTTCGCCGCGCGCGTCCACCACACCACGGCCTCCGGCTCGCTGCCCTCGCGGGCGAGCAGCAGCCCGAGGTTGAACGCGCCGTTGCGCGATCCCGCCTCGGCCGCCGCCCGGTACCAGCGCGCCGCCTCGACCACGTCGCCGCGCGCGGAGGCGAGCATGCCGACCCGCACCTGGGCCCGGCGGTGGCCCTGCTGCGCCGCCCGCTCGTACCACTCCTCGCACTCGGCCTTCTCGTGCGCGCTCTCCCCCAGCTCGTGCGCGGGCCGGGGCGGCCGGCGGGCGTCCAGCAGGGCGGCCAGCCGGTATGCCGCCTCCGCGCTGCCGCCGCCCGCCGCGCAGCGCAGATGCCGCTCCGCCGCCCGCTCGTCGCGCTCACGCAGCCGCGCCATGCCGACCTGGAGCGCGGCCTCGGTGTGCCCGGCCGAGGCCGCCCGCTCGTACCAGCGCAGCGCCATCGTGTCCTCGCCGCGCCCCGCGTACAGGATGCCGAGGTTGAAGGCCGCGTCCACGCTGCCCGCCTCGGCCGCCTTGGAGAACCACGGCTCCGCGCCGGAGGTGTCGCCGACCTGGAGCAGCAGGATGGCCAGCGCGTTCGCGGCCTCCCGGTGCCCGGCGTACGCGGCGCGCCGGTACCACTGCTCGGCCTGCGCGGTGCGTCCCTGCTCGGCGCAGAGCAGCCCGAGGTTGTACGCGCCGTTGTCGTCCCCCGCGTCCAGCGCCGCCCGGTACCAGCGCTCGGCGGTCTGGGTCTCGCCCCGCTCGGCGTGCAGCGCGCCGAGCGCGTTGGCCGCATTGCCGTCGCCCTCCTGGGCGGCGCGCAGCCACCAGACGGCCGCGCTCTCGGAGTCCCCGGCGTCCCGCAGCAGGAAGCCGAGGGCGCAGGCGGCCCGCGACTCGCCGTCCTTAGCGGAGGTCAGGTACCAGCGCCCGGCCTCCTTCAGCTCCCCGCGCTGCTCCAGGATCGCCCCGAGGTGCAGCGCGGCCCGCCGGTGCCCGCGCGCGGCGGCCTGCCGGTACCACTGCTCGGCCTCCGCGACAGCGTTGTCACCCCCGCTCTCGCCCCGGTCCTCGGCCCCCCGGTCGAGCGAGCGCGCTATCCGGTAGGCCGCCTCCCGGTGCCCGCGCTCGGCGGCGAGCCGCATCCAGTGCCCGGCCGCCGCGTCCCCGCGGTGCTCCAGCAGATCGGCGAGCGCGTAGGCGCCGAGGACATGGCCCTGCTCGGCGGACTGGCGCAGCCAGTACTCGGCGGCGGGTTCGTCCCCGCGCTCGCGGTGGTAGCGGCCGAGTGCGTGCGCGGCGGCCGCGGAACCGGCGACGGCCGCGATCCGCCACCATCCGGCGGCCTCCTCGCCGTATCCCCGCTGGTGCAGCAGGACACCGAGGTTGTTGGCGGCGGCCCGGTCACCGGCCGCAGTGGCGGCCCGCAGATGGGTCTCGGCACCGTCGAGGTCGCCGCGGCGCAGCAGCATGGCGCCGAGGACGCTGGCGGCCTCCTCGTCACCGCTGCGCGCGGCGAGCGCGAGGCGTACCTCGTCGTCGGCGTCGGCCATGTCGCCCACCTCGTCGCGGGCCGGCCCCTCACCGAAAGTCTGTACAAATCGCCCTGACTCGAACAGAGTTGCCTTGTCCCCCATAACGTCCATCGTCGCACCACCCGCAACCTGGGTACACCCGGTATACCCCACCCCGTGAGGTCACTTCAGCGTTTTGTCGACATGCCCACAGGACGACAAGTCAAACACACGGCGCCGAACTCCTCACGGCGGCGCGCGGCGGTGGCTCCTTCCCCAACTTGTGTTCGCACACCGTGAGTTCACCGGGATCACCGGACTCACACACCACGAAGGCCCGGATCCTCTAAGGATCCGGGCCTTCGTATTTCAGTAGCGGGGACAGGATTTGAACCTGCGACCTCTGGGTTATGAGCCCAGCGAGCTACCGAGCTGCTCCACCCCGCGCCGTTGTGAGCCAACCGTATCACGGCGCGGGACGGTGCTGATCAGCCCTTCTGCTTCGGCTGCTTCGACTGGTCCGGCTTCTGCTGCTTCTGCGCGTCCTGGGCCCGCTCAAGGGCCGCCTTGAGATCCTTCTGCGCCTTCGCGTACGCGTCCCAGTCGGGGCCGCCGGACTGCTTCAGTGCCCGCTGCCCCGCGTCGAACGCCTTCTGGGCGTCGGCCAGGTCCTGCTGGACGCCCGGATCGCTCGCCGCGGGCGGGGCCTTGGTGCCGGTGTCCGGCGGGCCCGCCGCGGCGGAGCTGGTGCCGAAGAGCTTGTCCAGCGCCTCGCCGAGGGTGTTCTCGAACGCCGGCGGCCGGTCCCCGTAGGTGACCAGCACCTTGCGCTGCAATGGGTACTTCAGTCCCCCGCCGCGTACATAGACCGGCTCCACGTAGAGCAGTCCGCCGTCCAGCGGCACGGTCAGCAGATTGCCGTACTCGACCGCCGAGTCCCCGCCCTTGAGGTACTTGATCGCGGCGGCGACGTCCTGTTCGGAGTTGAACTGGCTCTGGACCTGTTTGGGTCCGTCGACCGTCGTACTGGTCGGCAGTTTCAGGATCCTGATCTTGCCGTAGTCGGCGCTGTCCGCCTCGGAGTCGACCGACATGAACGCGCTGAGATTGTCCCGGCCGGTCGGCGTGAACGTCGTCGACAGCGAGAACGCCTGCTTGCTCTGGTCGGGCATCTTCATGCTCAGGTAGTACGGCGGCACCGCGTCACCCGACTTGTTGGTCGGGTCGTCGGGCACCTGCCACACCTCGCTGCCGGTGAGGAAGGTCTGCGGATCCGTCACGTGGTAGCGGGTGAGCAGCTCGCGCTGGACCTTGAACAGGTCCTGGGGATACCGGAGATGGGACAGCAGGGTCGGGGAGATCGCGCTCTTCGGCAGCACCGTGCCGGGAAACGCCTTCATCCAGGTCTTCAGCACCGGGTCCTGGGTGTCCCACTGGTACAGCTTGACCTCGCCGGTGTAGGCGTCGACGGTCGCCTTCACCGAGTTGCGGATGTAGTTGACCTGGTTCTGCGGGGCCACCACGCTGCGGTTGTCGCTGCCGGCGGTCAGCGAGTCCGCCGTGGTGTCGCCGAGGGTCGTACGGGAGGAGTACGGGTAGCCGTTCGACGTCGTGTAGCCGTCGACGATCCACTGGATGTGGCCGTCGACGACGGCCGGGTAGGCGTCGCCGTCGATGGTCAGCCAGGGGGCGACCGCCTCGACGCGCTCCTTGGGCGTGCGGTTGTACAGGATCCGCGAGCCCTTGCCGATCGCGCCCGAGTACAGGATCTGCGGCTCGTTGAACGCCATCGCGTACGCGGCCCGGTTGAGCGGGTTGTCGAGGTTCACCCCGCTCTTGCCCGCATAGCTGGTGGTCACCTCGCCGTTGTCGTCGGTGGGGTGGTCGATCTCCTTCTGGGGACCGCCGACGATGGAGTAGGTGGTGGTCTTCTCGCCGTAGTAGACCCGCTGCTCGTAGGTGCCCAGATCGCCCTTGGAGGGCAGGTCGTACTCGGTGAAGACGGGCTGGCCGTCGTCGGCCTCGGTGCCCTTGGCGGCGACCACGCCGTAGCCGTGCGTGTAGCGGAAGTGGTCGTTGATCCAGTTGTGCTTCGGGATGCCCTTCAGATTCAGCTCGCGCAGGCCTATGACGGTGTCCTGGAGCTTGCCGTCCTTGGTGGGATAGCGGTCGACGTCCAGGTTGGCCGGGAAGCTGTAGTAGTCCTTCATCTCCTGCGCCTGCTCGAACGTGGGCGAGACGATGTTCGGGTCCATGATCCGGATGCTCGCCGCGTCGTTCGCGTCCGCGCGCAGCTTGGCGTCGTCCGAGGCGGTGGACTTGCCGTCGTACTGGGTGACCTTGGTGTCGTCGATGCCGTACGCCTCGCGGGTCGCCGTGAGGTTCTTCTGGACGTACGGGGCTTCCTTGGCCTGCTCATTGGGCTCGACCTGGAACTTCTGCACGATCGCCGGGTAGAGCCCGCCGATCAGGATCGCCGACAGGACCATCAGGCCGAAGCCGATGACGGGCAGCTGCCAGGTGCGCCGCCACAGGGTGGCGAAGAACAGCAGGGCGCAGATGACGGCGATGCAGAACAGGATCGTCTTGGCCGGCAGATAGGCGTTGGCGTCGACATAGCGCAGGCCGGTCCAGTTGCCGGTCGCCTTGAAGTCGCTGGACTTCACCGCCAGGCCGTACCGGTCGAGCCAGTAGGCGATCGCCTTGAGGGCGACGAACAGGCCCAGCAGCACCGAGAGATGACTGGTCGCGGCGGCGGTGGCGCGCGCGCCGGGGCTGGTCAGGCGCAGTCCGCCGTACAGGTAGTGCGTGAAGGCGGCGGCGATCAGGCACAGGATGACGGCGGCGAAGCCGAAGGCCAGCAGGAACCGGAACCAGGGCAGGTCGAAGGCGTAGAAGGAGATGTCGAGGTGGAACTGGGGGTCCTTCTGGTGGAAGGAGACGCCGTTCACCCACATCAGCCAGGTGCGCCACTGGCCGGCCGCCGAGGCGCCCGCGATCAGCCCGACCAGGGCGCAGACGCCGACCAGCAGCCAGGTCTTGTACGGCGCGAGACCCATCCGGTAGCGGTCCAGGCTCTGCTGCTCCATGGACATGGCGCTCAGCGGGGGCCGCAGCCGGTGGGCCAGCCAGATGTTGAGGCCGACCATGAACGCCGCCAGCAGACCGAAGACGAAGAACAGCCCGATCTTCGTCCACAGTGTGGTGCTGAACACGGACGAGTAGTGCACCGACCGGTACCACAGCCAGTTCGTCCAGAAGCCGGCGAACATGCTGAATGTCATACCGAGGACGGCGAGCACGCCCAGCGTCAGGAGCAGGACCCTGACCCGCCGGGATGGTCGGCCCGCCCCCGTCCGTGGCCCCGCTGGGCCCTGGCCGCGGTCCGGCATCTGGAAAGCCAAGGTGCGCCCCTCGAAATTCGCTCTCGATCCCTCGGGCCCCCGTGCTCCGCGGGCCCCGGTGGCCCCCCGTGATCGCGGGCCGACACATATGCAACTTACTCAGCCCCTGCTCGGTTCCCGATTCCGGTGGGGAACGAGGCAGGATTGTGACCATGTCCAACACTCCCATGGCAGCGAACCCGCTCACCCGGGCCGTACTCGAGATCGACGAGTACGCCTCCGGCCTCGGCTGGGACCAGCCCGCTCGCCTCTTCGCCCTCGTAGACACCGCTCGGCTGCGCAGCCAGGAACCCGCGCTCGCGGCCCAGCTGGGCCTTGAGGACGAGTCCGAGACCGTCGGTCTCACCCCGATCGAGCAGGACGAGATCGCGTCCGGCAAGCCGCTCGACGAGTTCCTCGCCACCATCGCCTGGCCCGACGCGGTGGCCGGCTGCGCGCTCACCGTGGAGCGGCTGATGCTGCCGCCGTCCGCCGAGGCGCAGGTCCCGAAGAACCTCAGCGAGGCCAAGCTGGCCAGGTGGGTGGCCGAGCACCCCGAGCGCCAGGAGGTCCGGATGACGGTGGCGGTGCTGCGCGACGGCACCCGTGAGTCGGCGCTGCGGCTGCGCGAGAAGGACTCCCCGACCGAGGTCCTGACCGGCCCCGAGCTGGTCCCGGGCCTCGCGGACGCCCTGTCGGCGACGTTCGCCGACTGATCTTCTGGCCTTCTGGTACGACAGCAGGGGCGCCCCTCGTCCGAGTGGGCGCCCCTGGTCATGTCATGTCACGTCAGGCGGAATCTCAGCCCTTGGCGGTGCACTTCGGCAGGGCCGCGGTGTTCCCGCCGCGGATGTCCTTGAGCGCGCCCAGCGCGTCCTTGATCGTCTTCACCTTGACCAGGGTGAGCCCGCTCGGCTTGTCCGCGGCGGCCTCGGCGCAGTTGTCGGCGGGCGTCAGGAAGTACTGGGCCCCCTTGTCGTGCGCGCCGACGGTCTTCATGTCGACGCCGCCGATCGGCCCGACCGTGCCGTTGTCGTCGATGGTGCCGGTGCCGGCCACGAACTTGCCGCCGGTCAGGCTGCCCGGGGTGAGCTTGTCGTAGATGCCGAGCGCGAACATCAGACCGGCGCTGGGGCCGCCGACATCGGCGAGCTTGATGTCGATGCTGAACGGAAACGTGTGATCGGTCCCGGCGGAGATCCCGACGATGGCCCGCTTGGGCCCGCTGTCGTCGGACGCGGCCGTGGTGATCGCGACGTCCTGCGTCGTGGTGGCCGTCTTGTGGGCCTTCTCGGCGGCGGCCTGGTCCTTGGCCGGGACGACGGTGAAGACGACCTTCTGGCCCGCCTTGTGCTTGGTGACGAACGTGGCGACGTCCGAGGGCTGCTTGACCGCGTGGCCGTCGACCGCCTTGATCACGTCACCGGCGTGCAGCCTGCCCTCGGCCGGGGAGTCCTTGACCACGGTGGAGACGATCACCCAGGACTTCACCGGGACGTCCAGCTGCTTCAGGGCGGCGACCTTGGCGCTCTCCTGGGACTGGCTGAACTCCTCGGCGTTCTGCTGCGAGGACTGCTCCTCCGTGGTGCCCTTCGGATAGAGCGTGTCGTGCGGCACGACCTTGCTGTCGCGCGACAGCCAGCCGTAGACGGCCTCCACCAGGTTCATCCGGAAGTCCACGCTGGTCACCCGCACGGTGGTCATGTTCAGATGGCCGTCCGTCGGATACGTCTTGCGCCCGGAGATCTGGAGCACCGGCTCGCCCTGGTGGTTCCCGAGCGTGTTCACGGTCGGGCCGGGGGACATCTCCGCGTACGGCACGGGGATGAGCACTCCGGCGCACAGGAGCGCGATCAGCATCAGGGTGGAGGCGAGCATCGTCGCGGTGCGGCGTGGCATGCCTCGACAGTACGTGACGCACCTGTCGGCGCACTGTCAGGTACCCCCGTCAGGCGCCGTCCGCGCCCGTGCCGGACCGCTCCATCGCCTCCCGGAACCGGGCGTAGCCGTCCAGCTCGGGCCCGTCGCTGCGCGCCCTGCGCGTCCGGTTGGCCCAACTGCCCCACAGCCCGCCGCCGACCGCACCCATAAGCGGAATCAGCAGCCAGACAAGCGCGCCCATGCCGACCTCCCTACGCCGTGAGCGTCCGCAACTGACTGATCAGCAGATTAACCATCCGCACTGACAACGCTCACGTGCGGGGGGCGGTTACGCAACCGGAGTCGCCGATGGGCCGGGAGTGACCGGTTCGGCGCAGTGGTGTGCCCTGTTTCGGCAGGTGCCGCCCGTTTTCGGCAGACACCCGGCTGCTTCGGCAGGCACCCGGCTGCTTCAGCAGGCCCCCACCCACTCCTCGGTGCCGTCCGAAAAAGTCTGGTGCTTCCAGATCGGCACCTCGTGCTTGAGGTCGTCGATCAGCTTCCGGCACGCCTCGAAGGCCTCCGCACGGTGCGGACACGCCACGGCGACGACCACCGCGATGTCCCCCACGCCCAGCTCGCCGACCCGGTGCACGGCGGCCAGGGCCCGCACCGGGTGGTCCGCGACGACCTTCTCGGCGGCCCGCCGCATCTCGGCCTCCGCACTGGGATGGCAGGAGTAGCCGAGCGCGTCCACGTCGGCGCCCCCGTCGTGGTTGCGCACCGTCCCCACGAACAGGGCGATGCCGCCGGCCGCCGCGTCCCCGACCGCCCGGAACACCTCGTCCACCGAGAGCGCGCTCTCCCTGACGCCGATCAGCTTGACGGGATCCTGCGCGGCCCGCTCCCCGGGGTGCTCGCTCATCTCAGCCATGCCCCCATCGTGCCGCACACCGGATACGCCGAGGAATACGAGGTTCACCCGGCACGGGCGCGGGCGCCTTGGATGCTCGTACGGACGCGGCGCGCCATGCCGCTCGTACCCTGCCGTGCCGCTCCTGGGGACGCGGCTTACCGGCGGCGTGCCTTGCGGGCCCGGCGTACCACCGCCGCCGCGCCCAGCAGGGCCACCGTCGCACCGGCCGCGCCCGCCGCCGTGGCGTCCTTGCGGCCGAGTCGCCGGCCGGCCACCGTATGCCGCCCGGCGGCCTCCTCCAGCAGCTCCGCGAGGACCTCCTCGTTGGTCCACTTCGGGCGCCATCCCGCGTCGTGCAGCCGGCTTCCGCTGACCACCCACGGGTACATCGTGTAGGCCAGGTCGCCTGCCGGGGACGGGGTGAGCCCGATCCGGTGCAGCCGTGCCGCCGCGCCCAGCGCGACCGCCGAGGGCAGCTCCATGCGCCGGATCCCGCTGAGCTCCTCGACCTCCTCCTGCTCCAGCCACCCGTCGCAGCCGACGGCCAGCTCCCCCTCGACCTTCTCCAGGACGGCGTACTCCAGGGCCCCGCACAGATCCTCGACGTGGCAGAACTGCCACGCGGGCCGCGAACCGGCCACCACAAGGAGCCGCGGCGACTCGAAGTACCTGGTCAGCGCGGTGTCCGTGCCGCCGACCAGCACGGCGGGCCGTACGACGGTGACATTCAGACCGGGGTGCGCGCGGGGCGCGCGGCGCGCGAGGCGCTCGATCTCCAGCAGATCCCCGACGCCGGTCGCCTCGGCCGTCGCCCGCAGCTCGGCGTCCTCCGACAGCGGCAGCTCGTTGTCCGGCAGCGCGCCGTAGACCATCGCCGAGGTGCACAGCACCACCCGGTGCACGCCGGCCGCCGCCGCGGCGGTCAGCACGGTCTGCGTCCCCCGGACGTTGTAAGCGGTGCGCGCGGCCGCCTCGCTGCCGAGATCCAGGTCGAGCGCGAGGTGGACGACCACGTCGGCACCGCGCAATTTGTCCGCGATGGCCGGATCGCGGACGTCCAGGATGTGCCACTGCGCCTCTTCGCACTCCCCGCGCCGCTCGTCGATCGCGACGACCCGCCGGATCTCCTCCGACGCGGCCAGCCGCGCCGTGAGCAGGGCTCCGACGCCGGTCGCCGCGCCGGTGACCGCCACGACGGGCCCGCGCACGGCGGGTTTGCGCCCGGCGGACGTCTCTGAGTGGTTTCGCGCTGCGCGAACCTGCGGATCTGGGGAACTCACCCGGCATCTCCAGCGGTTGTCTTCTGTACGGGCGTGCAAGACGCGCACGTACGAGGTGCATCCATCCTGCCGCAGGCCTTCCGCGGGCGGAGCATCGAGGCCCGATCGGGTCCGGGTGTCTACGCTGGGTGGTGTTGTCGGGCAGCCGCGCCGCCGGAGAAGACCGGTGGCCTTACCAGCCGAGGAATCCCGTGAGTGACACCCCATTCGGTTTCGGCCTTCCGCCGGAGGAGCCGGAGGACGGCGACGAGGGCAAGAAGAAGGACCAGCAGAGCGGTGGTGGTCAGGGACCGGCCAACCCCTTCGGTTTCGGCGGTATGCCCGGAGCCGGTGGCTTTGGCGGCCCCGGCGCCGACAATCCGCTCGCTGCCATGTTCGGTTCGCTGAACCCCACCGATCTCGGTGCCGCGTTCCAGCAGCTGGGCCAGATGCTCTCCTACGAGGGCGGCCCGGTGAACTGGGACATGGCCAAGCAGATCGCGCGCCAGACGGTCGCGCAGGGCACCGCGGACGGCTCCAAGGACGCGAGCGTCGGCCCGTCCGAGCGCAAGGCCGTGGAGGAGGCCGTACGCCTGGCCGATCTGTGGCTGGACGACGCCACCTCCCTGCCGTCGGGCTCCGCCTCCGCGGTGGCCTGGTCGCGCGCGGAGTGGGTCGAGGCGACCCTGCCCGCCTGGCGGGAGCTGGTCGACCCGGTCGCCGAGCGGGTCGGCGCGGCCATGGGCGATGTGCTGCCGGAAGAGATGCAGGCCATGGCGGGCCCGCTGATCGGCATGATGCGCTCGATGGGCGGCGCCATGTTCGGCACGCAGATCGGGCAGGCCGTCGGCGTGCTCGCGGGCGAGGTCGTCGGCTCCACGGACATCGGCCTGCCGCTCGGCCCGGCCCGCAAGGCCGCGCTGCTGCCGGCCAACGTGGAGGCGTTCGGCAAGGACCTGGGCGTGCCGCTGGACGAGGTGCGGCTCTACCTGGCCCTGCGCGAGGCCGCCCACCAGCGCCTGTTCGCGCATGTGCCGTGGCTGCGCTCGCATCTGTTCGGCGCGGTCGACGGCTATGCGCGCGGCATCAAGGTCGACACCGCGAAGCTGGAGGACGTGGTCGGCCAGTTCGACCCGCAAAACCCCGAGCAGCTTCAGGACGCGCTTCAGCAGGGCATGTTCCAGCCCGAGGACACACCCGAGCAGAAGGCCGCCCTGGCACGCCTGGAGACCGCTCTGGCGCTCGTGGAGGGCTGGGTCGACGCGGTGGTCCACGCGGCCGCCAAGCCCCGTCTGTCGTCCGCCGACGCCCTGCGCGAGACCCTGCGCCGCCGCCGTGCCACCGGTGGCCCGGCCGAGCAGACGTTCGCCACGCTGATCGGTCTGGAGCTGCGCCCCCGCCGGCTGCGCGACGCCTCCCGCCTGTGGGCCTCGCTCACCGACGCGCGCGGGGTCGACGGCCGGGACGCCCTGTGGCACCACCCGGACATGCTGCCGACGGCGACCGACC
This sequence comes from Streptomyces murinus, assembly GCF_002154555.1. Classification (GTDB taxonomy): domain Bacteria; phylum Actinomycetota; class Actinomycetes; order Streptomycetales; family Streptomycetaceae; genus Streptomyces; species Streptomyces murinus. Next base: position 3,155 of record NZ_MUNF01000095.1, on the reverse strand, counting down.
TGGACGACCCGGACGGCTTCGTGCACCGCGAGCAGATGGACTTCTCCGAGCTGGACAAGATGCTCGGCGAGGCCGCCGACAAGCCGAACCTGAAGAAGGACGCCGAGAAGGACGACAAGGCCGAGGGCGACGACACCGAGTGAGCCTGTACGACGACGCGGTCCTCGTCCTGAAGGGGTACGAGGGCCAGGACGAGCTGCGCCAGTCCTACCTGGACCACCTGGCGGCCCACCCCGACGGCATGTGGAAGGCCTGTCACGCGGGCCATGTCACGGCGAGCGCCCTGGTGATCGACCCCGAGCGCGGCCGGGTGCTGCTCACGCTCCACCGCAAGCTGCGGATGTGGCTCCAGATGGGCGGCCACTGCGAGCCGGGCGACGCCACCGTGGCCGCGGCCGCGCTGCGCGAGGCGACCGAGGAGTCCGGCATGGCCGGGCTCACGCTGCTGCCCGGCGGCCCGGTGCGCCTGGACCGGCATCCGATCCCCTCGCCGTGCCACTGGCACTACGACGTCCAGTACGCGGCGCTGGCCCCCTCCGGCGCCGTGGCGGCGATCAGCGACGAGTCCCTGGACCTGCGCTGGTTCCCCTACGACGAGGTGGCGAGCGTGGCCGACGAGTCGGTCGTACGGCTCCTGGACGCGACCCGCGCGAGGCTGTGAAGCGGTGAGGGGCGGCGGCCCCGGGAAGCGGTAAGGGGCGATCGCCAGGCGGTCGCCCCTTACTTCTGCCCTACGGCTGCACTTCTGCCCTACGGCCGCGTTCTCCCGGCGGTCAGCTCCAGACGTTGCCCTGGTTGCCGCCGCGCGCCCCGTGCTGGCCCATGCCGAACTGGGCGGCGACGCCGTGGCCGATCACCGCGTTCTGCGGCGGCAGCAGCTCGCTGGGCTGGACCAGCGCGAAGCCGGAGCCCATGAAGCTCAGCTCCCAGCCCTCACCGGTGCTGCCGCGCCTGCGCCACACCCCCGAGGAATGCGTCTGGGCCTGCATCTGCACGCGCAGCCCGGTCGACCAGGCCACGATCGCGTCGGCGTCGCAGTTGACGTACCGGTCCGGGGTGACCTGCATCAGCAGCGGCGATCCGGAGGTCATCAGGGCGACCCGGCCGCGCCCGGTGATGTTCAGCTGGTACTTCCCGGAGCCGGAGATGCCGTAGAGGCTGTCGACGGCGATGACCTCGTGGTGCAGCGAGGAGTCCATGGCGAGCACGTAGGAGCTGTCGACGGTCAGCCCGTCCTGCTCCACGTCCATGATGTGCACATGCTGGGAGAGGTTGGCCAGATAGACCGTGCCCTGCCCGTGGCAGCGCATCAGGTCCAGGCCCTCGCCGGTGTGGGCACGCGCGCGCCGCTGGTTGTTGCTGTGGTACTCGGCGTCGAACTCGACCAGGCCCTGGTAGGCGACCATGCTGCCCTTGCGGGCGAGGATGTCGTCGTGGCCCTCCATGACGACGCGCAGCAGCTGCGAGTTCTGGAGGCTCCAGCGTTCCTGCGTCTGGTTGTCGTTGTACGCGAAAATCGGGCTCTGCATGGCGTGTTGACTCCCCCTCAGCCCCGGACCCGCAGGCGGTCGGTGCTGTCCTCGCTGGGCTGGACGACGACGATGCCCTCTCCGGAGAAGGCCATCTGGTAGGCCTCGCCGCTGCCCCGGCCGATCAGCGACTGCGCCTTGAAGCTGCGCTTGCCCTTGACCTTCAGGTTCGGTGACCAGGCGACGAGCGCGTCCGGGTCGACGTACGTCTCGTCCTCGCCGCCGCCGCAGTCCACCACGATCGGCGTGCCCCGGGAGGTCAGCGCGACCCAGCCCTGCCCGGAGATCCGTGTGTTCCACAGGCCCTGCCCGGCGAACTTCGCGAGCCCCTTCACCCGCTCCACGCCCCAGCTCAGGTGCGCGTCGAAGGCGAGGAGGTTGGTGGCGTTGACGGAGATGCCGTCGCCGTTGAGGTTGATCACGACGACGTTCGCGCCGTAGTCGGCGAGATAGAGCAGCCCGTCCCCGGAGCACTTCATCAGCGGGGCGCCCTCGCCGGTGATCCAGTCCCGGGCGATCTGGCGGACCGCCGGCGGATTGGGCTCGTACTGCACGAAGCCCTCGTAGGCGACCATCGAGCCCACGCGCGCGAAGAGGTCGTTGCCGGTCTGCATGGCGACCTTGAGCATGTGGTGCCCGTGGTTCTCCATGCGGGCGGTGACAGGTGCGGGAGCGAAGCCCGCGAGCGGCTGGTTCATGACGGGCTCCCTCAGACCTCGTACGGCTGGACGACGATGAAGTTGCCGGGCGCGCCCCGGAACTGGAGGTTGACGCTCTCTCCGGTGTCGCCCGGGTAGGCGTTGCGGCGCATGCGGACCTGGCTGGAGACGATCACCTGGGCCGCCGCCGACCAGGCCACCACCGCGTTGCAGTCGGCGAAGGTGGTCGGGGTGACCGGCAGCACCACGGGCGTGCCGTGCGTCTTGACGACGATGGTGCCGGTGCCCTGGAACTGCATCGTGAACAGCGCGCCGCCGGGGATGCCGTGGCCCTCGATACGGCGGACCTCGTACTGGAGGGTCTCGTCGAAGGCGAGCACGTTCTCGGCGGAGACACAGATCGCGTCGCCCTGGAGCTCGATCGGGTGCAGGTAGGTGGCGTTCTCGGCGAGGAACACCTGGCCCTGGCCGGTGCAGCGCATCAGCTGCATCTCCTGGCCGGTGGCGTTGCCGACGACACGGCCGGCGAAACCGGCGCCCTTGTAGCTGAAATCGACCTTGCCCTGGTAGAGCACCATGCTGCCCTGCTTGGCCAGCACCGGCTGCCCGCCGATGCCGAGGTCGACGCGCATGAGCTTCTTGTTCTGCTGCGTCCAGCGCTGCCCCGTGGGCGTCTCCTTGAACTTCTGGAGCGCGGCGCCCACACCGGCACCGCCCTGCGGGGCGCCCTGGGGCACGCCGTAGGCGGCGGACTGCTGGCCGGGGATCTGGCCGTAGCCCGGCGGCATGGGCGCGCCGGGCTGGGCGCCGTAGCCGGGAGGCATCGGGGCGGACGGCTGCCCGCCGTACGGGGGCTGCGGGGGCTGACCTCCGTATGACGGCTGCGGAGGCTGGCCGCCGTACGAGGGCTGCTGCGGGGGCTGGCCGTAGGGCGCGGGGGCCAGCCTCCGCAGCCGTCATACGGAGG
>NZ_MUNF01000947.1 GCF_002154555.1 Streptomyces murinus | reverse complement strand
GGTCGTCCTGTACGCCGCCCTCATGACGGCACGTGTGTCAGTTCCAGGAGAAGAGGTCGGCGCCGGTCGTCACGTCACCGCTCTCGCGGACGGCGGAGAGGGCCTCGGCCGTCGCCTCCAGCGCGACGACGGGGCACACCGGGGACTTGCCGGCCGCCTCGACCGCNNACGGTGTCGATGCCGAGGTGGGTGAGCACGCCGTGTCCGCTGTCGTCGACCACGACGAAGGCGTGCGGGTGCAGGGAGACGATCACACCGTCCACGGGCGACACGGCCTCGGAGGGCTCACGCACCGGATCGATCGCGGTGCCGGGGCCGACCATCGCCCCGGAGAAGACAGGGTCCGGCACGGCGGCCAGTCCGATGGCACGTCCGGCGAGAGGGGACGTCACGGTGGTCATGGGAGCCTCCCAGAAGTGGAGCTGCTCGCGGGCCTGAGCAGCAGGGTATGTCATGTGAAGTGGCGGTTCCGGATGAAAGCTAGCAGCTAGTGGTCTAGACCACCAACCCAGCGGATTTGCATGCCGTTCCGGGCCACCTGTACAGTCGTACTCCTGCTCGGGACGGAGCGACGCGAAAGTGTCCTCGCTCGAACAGAAAACAAACTCGTCGGATCCTGATTCTGGATCTCCTTCTGCATGCTCGCAGAACGGTGGTCAGAGAGACAGAAAAGGCCTGATAGAGTTTGAAACACCGAAGGGAAGCCCG
>NZ_MUNF01000946.1 GCF_002154555.1 Streptomyces murinus | reverse complement strand
GGCCAGGGCGGCGAGGGCGGCACCGGCGGCCAGCCGGCGGGCGGCTTTCGTGGTTCGCATCAGCTCAGCAGCTCCGTGGTGGTGACGGCGCGCAGTTTGCGGCGGTCGAGTTCCGTGAGGAGGCCGGGGAGGGCGGCGACCGTGTCCTCATAACCGAAATGCAAACTCACCACCGAGCCCTCGCGCACCTCCGAGAGGACCTTGCGGGTGACGGCGGCGGCGCCGGGGCGGGTGTAGTCGAGCGAGTCGACGTCGTACGACAGCACGTGCGGGTAGCCCGCTTGGCGGGCCAGTGCGGCAACGAGCGCGGAGGCGGTGGGCGCGCGGGAGGGGCGGAACCAGGTGCCGATGGAGCCGGTGAGCCGTCTGAGCCGGTCGGCGCAGTCGGTGATCTCCTTGCGGGCGTCGGCCTCGGCGAGGTCGTTGACGGAGATGTGCCGCTGGGTGTGGTTGCCGAGGTCGTGGCCGCCGTCGAGGATGCGGCGGGCGATGTCGGGGTGTTCGTCCAGCCAGGTACCGACGGCGAGCACGGTGAGGTGGGCGCCGTGCCGTTCGGCGGTGTCGAGCAGGGTGTGGGCGATGGCCGGGTCGCCCTGGCCGTGGAAGGTGAGCGCGACCCGGCCATCGCCCACA
>NZ_MUNF01000945.1 GCF_002154555.1 Streptomyces murinus | reverse complement strand
CGGCGGCGGTGCGGGTACGGCAGGTCAGGCGCCCGCGTTCTCCATGCGCTCGCGCAGGCTCTTGGGCCGCATGTCGGTCCACACCTCGTCGACATAGGCGGAGCACTCGGCCTCGGTGCCCTCCTTGCCGACCGGCTGCCAGCCGGCGGGCACCTCGATGTCGACGGGCCACAGGGAGTACTGCTCCTCGTCGTTGCGCAGCACCTGGTAGCGGGTGTTCTCGTCCATGTCGTTCTCCTTGGATTTCAGTTCGGTTGGGTCGGCCGGAAGCGGTGTGCGGTCGGCGGTGCGGGTGGGGGCGCGGGGTGCGCGAGGACCGCGCCGGGCGGTGCGCCGGGGCGGTGCCTCGTGGAGGAACGCCGTCATCGGCCTCCCCTGGCGTGCCGGGCGAGTTGGCGCAGGGCCTCGGCGAAGTCCTCCGCGACCCGGCGCACACTCGCCGTGTCGTGGACGCCGGGCCGGTGGTGCCAGGTGAAGGCGAGCCGGCCGTGCTGGACGGCGCCCACCACTTCCACCGGGTGCGAGCCGGGGTCCCGGGGGTCGTGGTCCTGCCCGAACGAGCCGTGTTCGGCGCGGACCAGGCCGCCGTCACCGGTCTCGGGGCGGGCGTCCCACTGGCCGAGGTAGTTGAACACCACCTGGCTGTGGGCGTGTTCGCCGAGGCGTTCGCGGACCTCGGGCGTCCCGAAGGTGCGCAGCGCGCCGAAGCCGATCCCGTTGCCGGGCACCGCGCGCAGCTGGCGTCGTACCGACTTCACCAGGGACCGCCAGTCGCGGTCGGGGCCGAGGTCGCCGGGGTCGGACACCTGGAGGGCGACCGGGTAGACGGTGGTGAACCAGCCGACGGTGCGGGACAGATCGACACCGTCGAGCAGGTCCTCGCGGCCGTGCCCCTCCAGGTCGAGGCGGACGCGGTCGTGGCCGGTCCAGCGGGCCAGCGCGAGGGCGAGGGCGGCGAGCAGCACGTCATTGACGCGGGTGCGGTAGGCGGTGGGCGCGGAGCGGAGCAGGGCGGTGGTGTCCGCCTCGCCGAGTGCCACGCTCACGGTGGCGGCGGGGCCCGCGTCGGCCGCGGGTGCGGGGGCGGCGGGGGCGGGTTCGGAGCGTACGGCCTCTTCCCAGTGGGGCAGTTCGTGGTCGAGGCCGCCCTCGGCGACGTAGGCGGACAGCCGGGTGGACCAGTCCCGGAAGCTGGTGCCGCGCTCCCCCAGGGTGACGGGTTCGCCCGCGCGGGCCTGCCGGTAGGCGGTCTCCAGGTCGTCGCGCAGGACGCGCCAGGAGACGGCGTCCACCACGAGGTGGTGGGCGACCAGCAGCAGGAACACGGGGCGGTCCGGGTCGCCGGTGAACAGGGCGGCGCGCAGCTGCGGGCCGTGGGCCAGGTCGAAGCCGGCGTGCAGTTCGTCGGCGGCCTTCGTCATGGCCGCGTCGGCGTCCTCGGCGGACAGTCCGCTCAGGTCGTGCCGGACGAGGATGTCCTGCCCGGGGGCGGGCGGCGGGTTGAACTGCCGCCAGCCGTGTTCGTCGCGGGTGAAGCGCATGCGCAGGGCGTCGTGGTGGTCGAGCAGGGCGTCGAGCGCGGCGCGCAGTGCCTCGGGGTCGGGGGCGCCGTCGAGTTCGAGGAGCGCCGACTGGTTGAAGTGGTGGTGGGCCGCGCGGGGCTTGGTGAGGAACCACTCCTGGATCGGGGTGAGCGGGACCTCGCCGGTGACCGGGCCGTCGTCGCTCGGCCGGGGCGCGGTGCGGACCACGGCGGCGAGTTCGGCGACGGTCTGGTGTGTGAACAGGTCGCGGGTGGCGACGTGCAGTCCGTCGCGGCGCAGCCGGGAGACGACCTGCATGCTGAGGATGGAGTCGCCGCCGAGCGCGAAGAAGTTGTCGTCGGCGCCGACCTCCTCGATGCCGAGGACGTCGGCCCAGATGCGGGCGACCCGGCGTTCGGTGTCGGTGCGGGGCGCGGTGCGCGGTCCGTCGGCCTGCGCGGGTCCGGGGGCGGGCAGGGCGTGCCGGTCGGTCTTGCCGTTCGGGGTGAGCGGCAGCCGGTCGAGCGGGACGAACACCGACGGCACCATGTGCGGCGGCAGCAGCCCGGCGAGGTGCAGCCGCAGCTCGCTGACGGGCAGCGCGGCGCCAGGGACCCGGCTGTCGTCGGAGTGCTCGGGGGTGGACGGCGGTGCCGGTACGACGTAGGCGACGAGCCGGTCCGGCGCGCCGGGTGCCTCCCCCGGGCGTACGGCCACCACCGCGTCCCGCACCAGGGCGCTGGTGCGCAGCGCGCTCTCGATCTCGCCGGGCTCGATGCGGAACCCGCGCAGCTTGACCTGGTCGTCGGCGCGTCCGTCGAACCTGAGCCGCCCGTCGGCACTCCAGCGGACCAGGTCCCCGGTGCGGTACATCCGCTCCCCCGGTCCGCCGAACGGGTCGGCCACGAACCGCTGGGCGGTGAGTCCCGGCCGCCCCAGGTAGCCGCGGGCGAGGCCGGGCCCGGCGATGTACAGCTCGCCGGTCACGCCCGGCGGTACGGGGCGCAGGGCGGCGTCGAGCACTTGGACGCGGGTGCTGCCTGCGGGGCGGCCGATGGGCGGGGCGCCGGTGTCGGGGGCGAGCGGTCCGGTCCAGGTGGCGACGACGGTGGCCTCGGTGGGCCCGTACGAGTTGATCATGCGGCGGCCGGGGGCCCAGACGGCGACGAGGTCGGCGGGGCAGGCTTCCGCGCCGACGATGAGGGTGCGCAGATGGGGCAGGGCGGCGGCGGTCTCCGGCGGTACGGTGGCGAGCGCGGCCGGCGGGATCAGCGTGTGGCTGACGCGCCGTACGGCGAGCACCTCGGCCAGCCGCTCCCCGACCAGCGGTCCTTCCTCGCCGGTCACCAGGGCGGCCCCGCTGAGCAGGGACACGCACAGCTCCAGCACGGAGGCGTCGAAGCTGGGCGAGGCGAACTGGAGCACCCGGTCGCCGGGTCCGGCGTCGTAGCGTTCGGCGGCCGCGGCGGCGAAGGAGGCCAGGCCCCGGTGGGTGACGACGACGCCCTTGGGGGTGCCG
>NZ_MUNF01000944.1 GCF_002154555.1 Streptomyces murinus | reverse complement strand
CAGGACTCCCCGCACCTCGTCCAGGGCGTCCAGAGCGAGGAACGCCTCGGATACGTCCTGCCCGACCCGGCCGGCCTCTGGCGTCGAGCGACCCGTGAACTCCTCGACTCCTCCCCGGTGTTCGCCGAGCAGCTCGACGCCTGTCTGACCGCGCTCGGCCCGCATCTGCGGATCGGGGACGTACGTGCCCAGTGGGCCGACTCCGCGAGCGTGCCGTCCGGCACCACCGAACCGGCCGCCCGCTGTGCGCTGTTCGCGGTGACGGTGGCGCTGGTGCGCACCTGGCGCAAGCTGGGCGTCCGCGTGGACGCCTTCGCCGGCGACCCGGTGCACGGCCCGGCGGCCGCCTGTCTCGCGGGCGCTCTCGGCCTGGACGCCGCCGCCCGCGCCGCCGCCCTGGGCGAGGAGCCCGACCCGGCCCAGCCGACCTGGCTGTGGCTGCGCACCCCCGCCGGCCAGGGCCCGGACGACACCGGCGACGGTGTCACCTACGTCGAACTGCTGCCCGGCGGCTCGGTCCTCACCGGCCTGCTGCACGCCTACGTCAACGGCGCCGACGTCGACTGGACCGCGGTGGGCGCCCCCCTGCCGCCCGCCGAGCCCTTCGATCTGCCGACCTACGCCTTCCAGCACGACCGTTACTGGCTCGGCGCCCCGGAGCGGA
>NZ_MUNF01000943.1 GCF_002154555.1 Streptomyces murinus | reverse complement strand
CACCTGGACCGACAACATCCAGGTCGCCGGGATGCTGCATCTGGCCGTGCTGCGCAGCCCGATGGCGCACGCCCGCATCACCCGCGTCGATGTCGCCCCCGCGCTCGAACGCCCCGGTGTCCTCGCGGCGTTCAGCGGCGCGGACCTCGCCGAGGGGCTCGGCTCGCTGCCCTGCGCCTGGCCGGTGACCGAGGACATCGTGCTGCCCGACCATCCGCCGATCGCGGTGGAGGAGGTCCGCTACGCGGGCGACCCGGTGGCCGTCGTCGTGGCCCGCGACCGGTACGCGGCGGCCGACGCGCTGGAGGCGATCGAGGTCGACTACGACCCGCTGCCCCCGGTCCTCGACCTGGAGGACGCGCTCGCCGAGGGCGCCCCNNGCGAGCGCGCCGAGGTGACGGTCAAGCGGCGCTACCACCAGCAGCGGCTCATCCCGAACGCCATGGAGCCGCGCGCGGTCGTGGTCACCCCGCTGGCCGCCTCCGGCGAGTACACCATGTACTCCGCCACCCAGATCCCGCACATCCTGCGGATCATGCTCGCGACGGTCACCGGCATCCCCGAGCACAAGCTGCGGGTGATCGCCCCGGACGTCGGCGGCGGTTTCGGTTCCAAACTCCAGGTGTACGGCGAGGAGGTGCTGGCCCTCGGAGCGGGACTCCGTCCATTTCACCGGCCGCCCCAGCCGGCGGGCGACCGCGAGGGCCAGCACCTCCTCGCCGTACACCTGGAGTTTGGAACCGAAACCGCCGCCG
>NZ_MUNF01000942.1 GCF_002154555.1 Streptomyces murinus | reverse complement strand
AGGCCGAGGCCGACGGTGAGCCGGGCCGCGGCGAGCTCCTCCAGCACCTGGAGGTAGACCTCGTACGGCTGGTCGCCGCCGCCGTGCTCCGCGGCGTACGGCAGGCCGAGCAGGCCGGATTCGGAGAGCAGGGTGAAGACCTCGCGCGGGAAGCGGCCCGCGTCCTCCTCCTCGGCGGCCCTCGGGGCGATCTCCCGCCGGGCTATCTCCCGGACGAGGGTGAGCAGGTCCCTCGCCTCGTCCGTCGGCAGTTGACGCTCCACCGGCTGCGGGTCGCGGTCGGACATGGCGTCGGTCTCCTCCCTGCTGGGGAACCGGCGGCACGGCCCACGGGTCAGGGCGGCTCCGCCTGATCGTTCCGTTACGGCCACGGTGCGCACTCCCGGATCACGGAAGCCCGCTGACCAGCGGCTGCGCTGAGTATGCCCGAACATCGGACTCCCGTCACCAGTTAACGACCGCTCACTCAAACATTCCAGCCGGGCGCCGGACGGGGGTGTCGCGGGGAGGTCCCCGGGACGGCTGGGACCACCACCGGAGCCGACATCACAGCCATCGGCAAACCGGAATCCGGGGTCGGCCACGACCGGAATCCCGACAGGAGAGTAGGTGCGGCATCTCAGCCCCGAGCGTCTGGCGACCCACATGTCCAGGCGACCGCAGTCGAAAGCCCGATGGCCCGGCGCGCCGCGAGGCCCCCGTGGCTGGGTCACGTGGGGTTCAGGTGGCAGATGAGAGGCGTGGCGGGGGGGCGGAGTCCGGACCCGGACAGGGCGAAGGCG
>NZ_MUNF01000941.1 GCF_002154555.1 Streptomyces murinus | reverse complement strand
CGCCCGCGATCCGGCACCTGGGCGCGGTCGCGGGCGTGGAGGTCACCGCCAGCCACAACCCGCCCCGGGACAACGGCTACAAGGTGTACCTGGGCGACGGCTCCCAGATCGTGCCCCCGGCCGACGCGGGCATCGCCGCCGAGATCGACGCGATCGCCTCCCTGCACGACGTACCCCGCCCGGAGTCCGGCTGGGAGACCCTGGACGAAGCGGTCCTGGACGCCTATCTCGCCCGTACCGACGCCGTACTGGCCGCCGGCTCCCCCCGCACCGCCCGCACCGTCTACACCGCCATGCACGGTGTCGGCAAGGACGTCCTGCTCGCCGCCTTCGCCCGCGCCGGCTTCCCGGAGCCCGTGCTGGTCGCCGAACAGGCCGAGCCCGACCCGGACTTCCCGACCGTCGCCTTCCCCAACCCGGAGGAGCCGGGCGCGATGGACCTGGCGTTCGGCCGGGCCCGCGCGACCGACCCCGATCTGATCATCGCCAACGACCCGGACGCCGACCGCTGCGCCGTGGCCGTCAAGGACGGCGGCGACTGGCGGATGCTGCGCGGCGACGAGGTCGGCGCGCTGCTCGCCGCCCACCTGGTGCGCCGCGGCGTCCAGGGCACCTTCGCGGAGTCGATCGTCTCCTCCTCCCTGCTCGGCCGGATCGCCGGCAAGGCGGGGCTGCCGTACGAGGAGACGCTCACCGGCTTCAAGTGGATCGCCCGCGTCGACGGCCTGCGCTACGGCTACGAGGAGGCCCTCGGCTACTGCGTGGACCCCGAGGGCGTGCGCGACAAGGACGGCATCACCGCGGCCCTCCTGATCACCGAACTGGCGTCCGGACTGAAGGAGGAGGGCCGTACCCTCCTCGACCTCCTGGACGACCTCGCCGTCGAGCACGGCCTGCACGCCACCGACCAGCTGTCCGTGCGCGTCCAGGACCTCTCCCTGATCGCCGACGCGATGCGCCGCCTGCGCGAGCAGCCCCCGACGCGGCTCGCGGGCCTGGCCATCACCCGGGCGGAGGACCTGAACAAGGGCACGGAGACGCTGCCGCCGACGGACGGCCTGCGCTACACCCTGGACGGCGCCCGCGTGATCGTCCGTCCCAGCGGCACCGAGCCGAAGCTGAAGTGCTACCTGGAGGTCGTCGTACCGGTTCCGGAGCGCGCCGACCTCCCGGCAGCGCACGCCCGCGCGAAGGAGCTCCTGGAGGCCGTCAAGCGCGACCTCTCCGCGGCCGCCGGCATCTGAAACCCCGGAGCCACCGGAGAACACCGGAAAAGCACCGGAAAAAACCAGGGGCACCCCCGGATCCCGACCCCGGGGGTGCCCCTTGTCCGTGCGGGCGCCGTCAACTCGCCCGTGCGGACGCCGTCAACGCCGTACCGCCACTCCTCAGCCGCCGGTCACCAGCAGGATCACCAGCAGCACGGCCCCGGCCAGCGTCGGCGCCGCCACCTCGTAGGCCCAGCGGATCGTCGTACCGCCCTGGGCGGGCTCCTCGTTCCCGCGCCG
>NZ_MUNF01000940.1 GCF_002154555.1 Streptomyces murinus | reverse complement strand
CCGCTCCGGCCCGGGCGGGGCCACGGGGCTACGACCGCTCGGCGGCCGCCGTGTCCTGCCGTGCGGCCGCCCGCCCGCGCCCATGGCCGTGGCCGTGACCGTGGTGGCGGTGCCGGTCGACGGGGGTGCGGTGCAGCGCGATCAGCGCGGCGTCGTCGCCGAGCCGGCCCCCGGCATGGGCGAGCAGATCGCGGCGGATGTGGTGCAGCAGCGCCTCGGGGCTGTCGTCGGTCCACCGCGCCACCCGCTCCGCCAGCGGATAGAACCGGCCCCGGGCGTCCCGCGCCTCCACCACGCCGTCGGTGTAGAGCAGCAAAGTGTCACCGGGCTCGAAGGAGAAGACGTCCAGCGTGTGCTCCACGGTCGCCGGCAGCCCCTGCACGCCGAGCGGCGGCGAGGGGTGCAGACTCGGCATCGTCACCACGTGCCCGGGGCTCAGCAGCAGCGGCGGCGGATGCCCGCAGCTGGTCATCCGGGTGATCTGGTCCCGGTCCGGGATCTCCACCAGCAGCGCGGTCGCGAACCGCTCACCCGCCTCGTCCTCCGGCTCCAGATCCGCCGTGTACCGGGAGACGCTCTGCTCCAGCGTGTCGACCAGGTCCTCCAGCGTGTGATGCCGGTGGGCGCTCTCCCGGAACGCGCTGAGCAGCAGCGCGGCCTCCCCGATGGCGGGCAGCCCCTTGCCGCGGACGTCCCCGATCAGAACCCGTACGGCGTTGTCGCACACGGTCGCCGCGTAGAGGTCGCCGCCGATCTGGGCCTCGTCCTCCGCTGCCAGGTACAGGGACGCGATCCGCAGCGGGCCGATCTGCTCGGGCAGCGGCCACATCAGCACGTGCTGCGCGGCCTCGGCGACCGTGCGGACCTGGGCCAGCTGCGCCTGGCGCCGCTCGCGCAGGGCGCTGTAGAGGACCACCATCACCGAGAGCACCGCGAGGGTGATGATCTGCACGATGTGGTTCGAGGTGCCGATCCCGCCGTGCGCGATGCCGATGACGATCTGCGCGAGCGTGGCCAGCGCGCCGACGGCCGCGGTGGTCCGGGGGCCGGCGAAGGACGGGGTCAGCGCGGGCGCGATCACCAGGGCGGGCCCGAGGTGGATGCTCTCCGGGGCTTGCACGTCCACCACCGTGATCACCACGATGAGCGTGATCGGCAGCAGCAGCAACGCCTGCGACGAGTGCCAGAATCGCCGTTCCCCCGCCGACCCGACCGGAAATCTCATGCCTACCAGCGTGCTCCCGGCCGCGGCGGGCGGCCACTTGCGCCTTGGTACGCCCCCCATAGCCCTCAGGGGGCGTCCCTGGAGCAGTCGCCGGGGGGAGGTCCCTCCAGCCCTTACGGGCAGCCTCGAACCCTTACGGGTCGCGCCCAATCCCCCTACGGGCCGTCCCCAATCCCCTCCGGGCCGTCCTCAAGCCCTTACCGGCTGCCCCTCATCCCGCCGCGGTGTCGCCCCCCGGCACCCCGGGTACCCGTACGGCCCTCGGTGCCCGACCGGGTCGCCGCACGCCGGTGAAGCGGATGCCCGCACCCGGTGCCGCCCGCGGCCCCAAGGAGGCTGTCATGGCTGATGACCAGCACGGACGAACGCCCCCACCGGCACACCGCGCCCACCCCCGCAC
>NZ_MUNF01000939.1 GCF_002154555.1 Streptomyces murinus | reverse complement strand
GCGCAGTTCCCCGCGCCCCCGAAAAGCAGGTTGGCTAGCGCGTCCGGCGTCGTGGCATGAAGGTGAAGATCGCGCCGCCCAGAAGGATCGCCGTACCCGCCACCAGGCCCAGGGCCTTCAGGGTGCCGTGGTCGCTCGCGCCCGTGTCGGCCAGGCCGCCCGAGGTGGAGGTGCTCGTGCCGCCCGTCGAGCCGCCGGAGGTGGACGTTCCTCCCGAAGTGCCGCCCGCCTGGCCGGTGGTGTCAAGAGTGAGGGAGACCTGCGTCCCGGTCGGGGTGCAGGTGGTCGTCGTGCCCAGGGCGTTGACCGTCAGGACGCCCGGGGAGAGGGTCGAGGAGCCGGTCGCGCCGGGTTTGTAGGTGCCGGTGAGGTCGGGGATCGCGATGGGGTCGCCGGACTTGATGGGGGCCGCGTTGGCGGGGCCCGCCACCTGGACCGTGCCTTTGTCCGCGCCGCCGACGACCACCGCCATGNNGTCGGCGGGACTGTCCATCACCGACTTCTTGAACCGCACCGTGAGGGCGTAGTCCCCGCCGTTCCTCTTCGCGTCGATCTGTACCGGTGAGGTGGCGTTCTTGTCGCCGATCGGGGTCTTGCACGCGTAGGGGATCTGCACCTCCTTGCCGGTGAAGTCGGTCTGCCCGGTGCCGCCCGAGGTGGACGGCGTGGGGGTCGGGGTGGCGCTGTGGG
>NZ_MUNF01000938.1 GCF_002154555.1 Streptomyces murinus | reverse complement strand
GGTACGGGTGCTGCGGGTCTCCCTCGCCGGGGCGGCACCGGCCGCCTTCGCCTCGGCCCTCGCGCCCAGCGCCCCCGTGCTGATCGGGGCCCGTGTGGTGGCCGGGGGGTTCTTCGCGGCCGCGATCGCGGTGTGTCTGACGTATGTGGGCGACACGGTGCCCGCGGCGGTACGGCAGCGGCCGCTGAGCGCCCTGATGAGCGCCTTCGCGCTGGGCACGGCGACGGCCACGCTGGTGGCCGGGCTGGTGGCGCACTGGCTCAGCTGGCGGCTGGTGTTCGCGCTGCCCGGCATCCTCGCCGCGTCCCTGGTGGTGGCGCTGCGGCGGCTGCCCGAGCCGCCGCGGGAACGCCCCGCGGCGGGGGTGCCGCTGCGGGCGGTGCTCTGTTCGCGGTGGCAGTGGTACGTCATGGCGGTGGCCCTGCTCGAAGGGGCCGTGCTGCTGGGCTTCTTGACGTATCTGGCGCCGGCGCTGGAGGCGCGCGGGGTTCCCGTGGCCCTCGCGGGGGCGGTCGCGGCCCTGTACGGGGTGGGGTCGATGGGCGCGGCGCGGGTGGTCGGGCGGCTCGTCGGCAGGTGGAGTCCGGTACGGCTGATCGTGGCCGGCGGCGCCCAGACCATGGTGGCGTATCTGCTCGCCGGGTACAGCCAGCGGGCCGGGGTGCTCGTGGTGGTGGCGCTGCTGCTGGGGGGCGGCTGGTCGTTCCTGCACTCCACGGTGCAGTCGTGGGCGACCGCCGTGTCCGCGGCGGCCCGGGCGACCGGGGTGGCCCTGTTCGGGGTCGCCCTGTACGCGGGCGGTGCGGTGGCCGGTGTGCTGGCGGCTCCGGCCGCGCAGGCGCACGCGTACCGGCCGTTGTTCTGGCTGGCGGCGGGCCGGCGGTGGGACC
>NZ_MUNF01000094.1 GCF_002154555.1 Streptomyces murinus | reverse complement strand
CCCGATGCCTCACCCGCCCCGCCACCACCGTGAGCACCACCGGCACCCCCGCCAGCTCGGTGTCGGCCACGGCCAGGGGGCCCTCCGCGAGCACCGTGAGGTCGGCGCGGTACCCGACGGCGAGCCGCCCCGCCTGCTCCTCCTCCCCCGCGACCCAGGCGGCGTTCACGGTCATCGCCCGCAGCGCCTGGAGCCCGGTGAGGGCCTGCTCGGGGCCGTGCGGCGGCAGGGAGAGATCGGCGGGGCGGCGGTGCCGGGCGCCGGCCATGACCTGGAGCGGCGGGTACGGCGCGATGGGCCAGTCGGAGCCCAGCACCACCGTCGCCCCGGTGGCCCACAGGTCACGGCAGCGGAACGCGCGCCCCGCCCGCTCCTCGCCGAGCCGCCGCGACCAGTTGTCGGTGTGGTCGGCGCGGGTGAACTCGCAGCAGTGCGTGGGCTGCATGGACGCGGCGACCCCGAGCGGCGCGAACCGCCGTACGGTGTCGTCCGGCACGGTCTCGATGTGCTCGACGCGGTGCCGCGGGCCGCTCGGGTGCTCGGCCCGCGCCTTCTCCACGGAGTCCAGCACATGCCGTACGGCCGCGTCGCCGATGGCGTGGGTGGCCGTGGGCACCCCGGCGCGGTGCAGGGCGGCGATCACCTGGGTGTAGCGCAGCGGATCGGGCCAGAAGGCACGCGCGGACTCGCCATGCCGGTCGGGGGCCTCCAGCCAGGCGGTGCCGTTGTCGATGGTGCCGTCCATGAACAGCTTCACGCCGGTCACCCGCCACAGCGCGCCGCCGGTGCCCTGGAGCCGGATCAGTTCGGCGAGGGCGTCGTCGTCGGTCTCCGGGCGGCACCAGGGGTGGACCCGCAGCCGCAGGGGCAGCGCGTCCTCGGCCTCCAGGGCGGCGTAGACGTCGAGGCCGGTGCCGTCCATGGCGTGTCCGCCGGTGAGGCCGGCCGCGGCCATGGCGTGCAGCACCTCGGCGGTCCGCGCCCGTATCTGGGCCTCGGTCGGCTTGGGCGCGGCGGCCTCGGCGGACTCGCAGGCGGCGTCCTCCAGGAGCAGTCCGGTGGGCCGGCCCTCGGTGTCGCACACGATCTCCGAGCCCTGGGCGAAGGTGCGGGGCCCGTCGATGCCCGCCAGTTCCAGGGCGCGTTCGCTGGCGAGCAGCGAGTGGCCGTCGAAGAGGTCGAGGAGGGCGGGGACGCCGTCGAGGACGGGGGCGAGGGCCGCGTGCCCGACCGGGGCGGTGCCGAAGGCGTTGGGGTCGAGGCCCCAGCCGCGCAGCCAGGCGCCCGGCGGCAGTTCCCGCGCGGCCCCGGCGAGCGCGTCCCGTACGGCGGTCAGGTCGCGGCAGCCGGAGAGGTCGACGCCCATGGTGCGCTCGGCGCCGGAGACCGGGTGCAGATGCCCGTCGGTCAGGCCCGGCACGATGACCGCGCCGCGCAGGTCCAGCACGGTGCTGCGGGGTCCGGCGAGCGCGCGGGCCTCCCGGTCGTCGCCGAGCAGCACGATGCGCCCGTCCCGCGCGGCGAGCGCGGTGTGCGGCAGGAGACCACCGGTGGCCGGGTCGAGCAGCCGGGCGGAGAGCAGGACGAGGTCGGCGGGCACGGGGACTCCTTCAGACTTCGGACTTCAGAACTTCGGGCATCGGAAATCAGGCATCAGGCATCAGGCATCAGGGCAGGCGGGGGGCGTCAGCCTGTGGTCGCAGCGCGCTCCAACGCGCCCTCCTCCAGGCCGAGTTCACGCTCGGCCGTGCGGTGCGCCATCCGGTGCACCGCGGCCGGGAGTGCCGCGTCGGTGACGCCGGCGGTGTTGACGTCGACGCTGAGCCCGTCGAGGACGACGAGGATCTGGAGGGCGACCGCGAGCGGGTCCTCGGTACGGAACTCACCGGCGGCCACGCCGTCCTGGATCAGCCCTTCGAGGCGGCCGCGCCAGTCGGCCTCCTGGCGGGCGACCCGGTCGCGCAACGGGGGCCGGTAGCGGCTGAGGTGGCGGGCGTTGAGCCAGAGCCGGCTGATCGCGTCGTACGTCTCCCCCGAGGTGTGGTCGAGGAAGCGGGCCAGCCGCTCGACGGGTCGGTCGTCGCGCGGCCCGGCGGGCAGCAGACGGTCCAGTTCCCCGGTGGCCGCGCTGCCGAACGCCTCCGCCACCAGTTCCTCGGCGGAGGGGAAGTAGTGGCTGATCAGCCCGGGCCGCACCGCCAGTTCCTCGGCGATCCGGCGCAGGGTGATGCATTCGAGGCCCTCGGCCAGGGCGATCGCGGCGGCCGTGTCCACGATCTCGGCCCGCCGGGCCGCCGGGTCCTTGCGGATTCGTTTGCGCTGAACGCTTGACGACATGACGGCGATGCTATTGAGTGACCGACCAATAAGCAACTGGTCGCCCGCCCAATAAGCGACCTGCCTCCCTCACCGCCGCTAACGGAGGGCCCCATGGCGTCCACGCTCCCCGACCCGAGTCCCGATGCGCGGACCCTGTCCGCCGAGGAGACCGTCCCCGTGTCCCGGGGCTCCGGCGGCGTGGAGTCGCACGGCATCGACCACATACCGGACTCCGAACGCCGGGGCAGGCCACGGGAGTTGTTCTCGGTGTGGGCCGCGGCCAACGTCAACTATCTGAGCCTGGTGATCGGCGGGGCGCTGGTGCTGATGGGCCTGAGCCTGTGGCAGGCGCTCGCGGTGATCGTCGTGGGCAATCTGTTCTGGCTGCTCACCGGGCTGCTCGCGGTGCCAGGACCGGCGGCGGGCGCGCCGAGCGAGGTCATCACGCGGACGCTGTACGGGGTGCGCGGCAACCGGGTCAACAACGCGGTGACCGGCTGGCTGATCTCCGTCTGCTACTTCGCGCTCAACCTGGCCGCCGCGGCCACCGCCGCCTTCTCCCTGGTGGGCGACACCGGGCTGCCGGTGAACACGGCGGTGAAGGCGCTCGTGGTGGTGCTCATCGCCGCGCTCACCCTCGCCATCAGCGTCTACGGCCATGCCGCCATCGTCCGTCTCTATCTGCCGATCGCCCTCGCCCTGACGGCCGTGTTCGCGGTCCTCGCGGTCGCGGTGCTGCGGCACACGGACTTCGGGTACGTCCCGGAGCGTCCGCTGAGCGGCAACGCGCTGTGGGCGACGGTCCTCGCCGGTGTCGCCCTGATCGCCTCGGGTCCCCTGTCGTACACCACCAGCGCCGACTTCTCCCGCTACCTGCCGCGCGCCACCCCGGCGCGGGCGGTGGCAGGCTGGACGGCGTTCGGCGGGTTCCTGCCCGGTGTGGTGGTGTGCGGGCTCGGCGCGTGTGCCGCGAGTGCCGTCGACATGAACGACCCGGAATCCTCCCTCCAGCCGCTGCTGCCCGCCTGGTTCCGGCCGGTCTTCCTGCTCGCGCTGGTCCTCGGCACCATCGCCCTGAACGCGCTGACCGCCTACAGCGCGGGTCTCGCCCTCCAGGCCGTCGGTCTGCGCATCCGCCGCCAGGTCAGCGTCCTGATCGACGGCACGGTGTCCGTCTCGCTCACCCTGTACGCGCTGCTGGTCTCGAACTTCCTGGACACGGTCGGCGATGTGCTCCAGCTGACCGTGGTGCTGCTCGGGCCCAGCACGGCCGTGTACGCCGTCGACATCGTGCTGCGCCGCAACCGGTACGACGGTCCCGCGCTCGCCGACGAGAGCCCGGCCGGGCCCTTCTGGTTCACCGGTGGCGTCAACTGGCGTGGCGCGCTGGCCCTCTGCCTGGGCGTGGCCGCCTCCGCGCTGTGCGTCGACACGGTCTACACCGGCCCGCTGGCCACCGCCTTCGGCGGGGTGGACCTCGCCCTCCCGGCGGGCCTCGTGGTGTCCGCCGTCGCCTACGCGCTGCTGATGCGCACGGGCGCGCGCTCTGGACGGCGCCCTGAGCATCCGTGAGACTGGCCGGGTCGGACGCCCCGGGTTTCCAGGACGGTGCCATGGAAGAGGAAGTCCCGCGCGTACAACTGACCGAGCGCGCCCAGGAACTGGTGCGCCGGCTGCGCGCCCAGCACGGACCGCTGATGTTCCACCAGTCCGGCGGCTGCTGCGACGGCAGCGCGCCCATGTGCTACCCGGACGGCGAGTTCCGCACCGGCGGCTCGGACGTGCTGCTCGCCGAACTGGACGTGTCGGGGGTGGCGGAGCCGGTCACCTTCTGGATGTCGCGCAGCCAGTACGAGGTCTGGAGCCACACCCGGCTCATCGTGGACGTCGTCCCGGGCCGGGGCAGCGGATTCTCCCTGGAGGCACCCGAGGGGGTGCGTTTTCTCACCCGTTCTCGCGTAGTCGACGCCTAGTCCGCCCGCCGGCCGCCCCGGTCTGCTGCACTGCCCCTGGACACAGGGACAGTTGACGAGACATCAGGGGGCACGGTGACCAGACGTCGCAGGCGTTCGGCAGCGGGCAGAGCGGTTCTCACGGTTGTCACGGCGTTCGGCGTACTGGCCGGCGCGGCCCTCGCGGGGGCGGCGCCGGCCGGTGCCGTTCCGGCGGGCACCACCATCGCGCCGGGCGTCACCTACCGGCAGTTCGACCTCCCCGCGGCCGCGGGCACCACGCACGCCCATCTGCTCACGGTCGACCTCGGCGATCCGCGGGTGCGCGTCGATCTGCTGCACCCGGGCGCGGTGGCCGCCCGTGCCACCGTCTCCACGATGGCGAACGCCGCCAGAGCGGTCGCGGGCGTCAACGGGGACTTCTTCGACATCACCGAGACCCAGCACCCGGGCGTGGACCCCACCGGGGCGAGCGTCGGCCCGGCCGTGGCGAACGGCCGGGTGCTCAAGGCCGCGGTGCCGGACGGCCAGCGCTTCGGACCCGCGCTGCCACCGGGCACGGACACCGAGGACGTCCTCGGCGTGGGCACCGACCACCGGGCCCGCCTGGACCGCCTCACCCTGGCCGGCTCGGTCCGCACCCCGGCGGGCAGCCTGCCGCTGAAAGGCCTCAACCAGTACGCGCTGCCGCAGAATTCGATCGGCGCCTACACCTCCGCATGGGGCAGCGCCTCGCGCGGGCGCGCGGTCTGCGGCACCGACACGAACCGGGGGGCGGGGTGCGGCGCCGAGACGTACGAGGTGACGGTGCGCGGCGGCCGGGTGGTCTCCGTCGCCGGCGCCCCGGGCAGCGGCGCGATCCCGGCGGGCACCACGGTCCTGCTGGGCCGCGAGGACGGCGCCCGGCGGTTGCGTGAACTCGCCGTCGGGGACCCGGTGTCGGTGACCCACCGGCTGGTCGCGGCGACTTCCAGGGCCGCCTACGCCTTCGCGCTCGGCGGCTTCCCGGTGCTGCGCGACGGCGCGCCACTCGCCGGGCTGAACGACACCACCTCGGCGGTACGCACCGTGGTGGGCTTCGACGACGGCGGGCGACGGCTGCTGATCCTGGCCCTGGACGGCGCCGTCGCCTACCGGTCCGGTCTGACGGTCGCCGAAGAGGCCGCCGCCATGCGCTCGTTGGGCGCCACCGACGCGCTCAACCTGGACGGCGGCGGCTCCTCCGAGATGGTCACCCGGGGCGCCGGGGCGGCCGCCGTGACGGTCCGCAACCATCCCAGCGGCGGCGCCGAACGGCCCGTGGCGAACGGGGTCGGCGTCTTCGCCACGGGCTGACCCGGCTCAGGGCCGCAGGCTGCTCACCAGGGCGGCCGTCGCGTCGAGCCCGTTGTGGATGGTCGGCGCCATGCTCGAACACGCCAGATAGAAGCCGAGCATCACGCACACCAGTCCGTGGGAGACCTTCAGCGAACCGTTGCGCATGAAGATCACGGCCAGGATCAGGAGCAGCAGCACCACAGAGATGGAAATCGCCATCGGGAACCTCCTCCGCCACGCCCATGAGCGGCGTTCGGCCGCAAGTGTGGCGTAGCGGAGGGTTCCGCCGGGCAGCTGACATGTCCTCCGATCGTGTGATGTTTCAGGTGTTACAGCCCTACCGCTGCTCTAAGGGGCTCGCAGATCGACCAGTTCGGCCAGGGCCTCGCGGTGGGTGCCCGCGGTGCCGTGGGCGAGGGAGTCGGCCTTGGCCCGCTTCAGGCACAGGTGCACGGGGTGCTCCCAGGTCATGCCGATCCCGCCGTGCAGCTGAAGCGCCTCCTCGGCGGCGCGGACGGCGACGGGGGCGGCGTACGCCTGGGCGACGGCCACCGTGATGTCGGTGTCCGTGCCGGTGGCCAGCGCGTCGGCGGCGGCGCGGGCGGCGGCCCGCAGGTTCACCACCTCCAGCCACAGCTGGGCGAGCCGGTGCTTGAGCGCCTGGAACCCGCCGACCGGCCGGTTGAACTGCTTGCGCTCCTTGAGATATCGCACCGTCTCCGTCAACGCCCAGTCCGCGAGCCCCAGTTGCTCGGAGGCGAGCAGTCCGGCGGCGGCCCGCAGGGCGCGTCGTACGGCGGGCTCGGCGTCGCCGAGGCGGCGGCCGGGCACCCGGTCCAGGGTGACGGTGGCGAGCGGCCGGGTGAGGTCGAGCGAGACCTGGGGCGTGCGGGTGACGGCGTCGGCGGCCACGGCGTACAGCCCGCCGTCGTCGGCCGGGACGAGCAGCACATCCGCGACGGCCGCGTCCGCAATGCCGGTCAACTCGCCGTGCAGGGTGCCGTCTTCGACTCGTACGACCGGTACCGCGGCGCCCGGGCCGAGGTGCAGCCCGACGGCGAGCACGCCGATGGTACGGCCGGTCGCAAGGCTGCCCAGCAGTTCCTCGTCGCCGCAGCCGAGCAGGGCCTCGGTGGCCACGACCGCGCTGGTGAGATACGGCACCGGGGCGACCGCCCGGCCCAACTCCTCCAGGACGACGGCGGCTTCGCGGTGGCCGGCGCCCTGACCGCCGAGCGCCTCGGGGATCAGCAGCCCGGCCAGACCCATGCTCTGCGCGAGGGACTTCCACAGGCCGAGGTCGTGCGGGGCCGCCGACTCGGCGCGGGCGGCGACATCGGCCGCGGTGCAGTGGTCGGTGAGCAGGTCCCGTACGGCAGCCCGCAGTGCGTCCTCCTCCTGTGAGTACAGCAGGTCGGTCATCGGGCCAGGTCCTTCCAGGCGACGTCCTTGTCGGTGCGCGGCTCGGCGGGCAGCCCGAGGACGCGTTCGGCGACGATGTTCAGCAGGACCTCGCTGGTCCCGCCCTCGATGCTGTTGCCCTTGGCCCGCAGATAGCGGTATCCGGCGTCCCGTCCGGTGAAGTCCACCAGTTCCGGGCGGCGCATGGTCCAGTCGTCGTACAACAGGCCCTCTTCGCCCCGGAGTTCCACTTCCAGGCCGCTGATCTCCTGGTTGAGGCGGGCGAAGGCGAGCTTCATGCCGGCGCCCTCGGGTCCGGGCTGGCCGACGGTGAGCTGCTGGCGCAGGCGTTCGCCGGTGAGCCGGGCGACCTCGGCCTCCACCCAGAGCTTCAGCAGCCGCTGGTGCAGATCATGGGTGCGCAGCTCCGGGCGTTCCCGCCAGGTCTTCGCCACCGGGCCGATCATGCCGCCCTCGCGGGGCAGCCGCATGCCGCCGATGGCGACGCGTTCGTTGTTGAGGGTGGTCTGCGCGACCCGCCAGCCCTCGCCGACCGCGCCGAGGCGGCGGCTGTCGGGGATGCGGACGTCGGTGAGGAACACCTCGTTGAACTCGGCCTCACCGGTGATCTGCCGCAGCGGCCGGACCTCGACGCCGGGGTCGGTCATGTCGCACACGAAGTAGGTGATGCCCTGGTGCTTGGGCACGGCCGGGTCGGTGCGGGCGATCAGGATGGCCCAGCGGGCGAGATGGGCGCTGGAGGTCCACACCTTCTGCCCGTTGACCACCCAGTCGTCGCCCTCCCGGACGGCCCGGGTGCCGAGCGCGGCCAGGTCGGATCCGGCGCCGGGCTCGCTGAACAGCTGGCACCAGACCTCCTCACCCGTCCACAGGGGCCGCAGCAGCCGGCGCTTCTGCTCCTCGGTGCCGTACTGGAGGATCGTCGGGGCGGCCATGCCGAGGCCGATGCCGATCCGCCGGGGGTCGTTGTCGGGGGCGCCCGCCGCCTCCAACTCGGCGTCCACCACGGCCTGGAGGGAGCGCGGCGCGCCGAGGCCGCCCAGCCCCTCGGGGTAGTGCACCCAGGCGAGTCCCGCGTCGAAGCGGGCGCGCAGGAAGTCCAGCCGCTCGGTCCGCCCGGGCGGGTGCGCGGCGAGGAACTCCCTGGTGCGGTCGCGCAGTTCACCGGCGTCGCTCACGCGGCCACCTCCGTCGTCACGGCGATCCGGCCGGTGCTGCGGCCGTCCGCCACCTTCTGCACGGCCGCCGCGGCCCCCGCCAGCGGCACCCGCTCGCTCACCAGCGGCTTGATCGCGCCGCGCGCGGCCAGCTCGGTCAGCTGCTCGTGGCAGTGCCCGACCAGCTCCGGGTTCTTGGTGTTGTACAGGCCCCAATGGAGGCCCAGGACCGCGTAGTTCTTCACCAGGGCGTGGTTGAGCGCCGGGGTCGGGATGGTGCCGCTGGCGAAGCCGACGACCACGATCCGGCCCTCGAAGGCGACCAGCTTGGCGGACTGGGCGTAGGCCTCGCCGCCGACGGGGTCGTAGATCACATCCGCGCCGCGCCCGCCGGTGGCCGCCTTCACGGTGGCGATGACGTCCTCGGCCCGCCGGTCCACGACCAGGTCGCAGCCCAACTCCCGTGCGACCGCCGCCTTCTCGGCACCGCCGACCACACCGATCACGGTGGCACCCGCCGCCTTGCCGAGTT
Organism: Streptomyces murinus; assembly: GCF_002154555.1. Lineage (GTDB taxonomy): Bacteria > Actinomycetota > Actinomycetes > Streptomycetales > Streptomycetaceae > Streptomyces > Streptomyces murinus. The sequence goes on along the minus strand of NZ_MUNF01000094.1, from coordinate 19,113 downwards.
GTACGGCCGCGCTGCCGACGCCACCGGCCGCGGCATGCACCAGCAGGGTCTCGCCCGCTTCGAGCCGGGCCCGGCGATGCAGTCCGAACCAGCCGGTCTGGTAGCCGATGTGCAGCGCGGCGGCCTCCGCGTCGTCCAGCGCCTTCGGCGCGGGCAGCAGGGCGGCGGCGTCCGCGAGGGCGTACTCGGCGAAACCGCCGTAGGGCAGCGCGGGGGTGGCGAGCACCCGGCGGCCGTCCTCGGTCTCGCCGCAGATCTCCACGCCCGGGGTGAACGGCAGCGGCGGCCGCACCTGGTACTGCCCCCGGCACAGCAGCGCGTCGGGGAAGTTGACATTGGCCGCCCGCACCCGCAGCAGCACCTGGCCGTCACCCGGTACGGGCCGCCCGGTCTCGGTGAGGCGCATCACCTCGCTCGGCTCGCCGTTCTCGTGCACCTGCCATGCCTGCATACGGGGCCTCCACGCGACCGCATCGTCCGACCGGATCCGCCCGCATACTAAGCGGTCGCTTGCCCATCAGGGAACACCCCCCGGGAGGCTCATGCGCGCGCCGCGGGGCGCGCCCGTACATGCATCCGCTCTCCCTGGGGCCCGAACAGGCTCAGAAACTCCACCGGACCCTCCCCCGCGGACCCGAACCAGTGCGGGACGCGGGTGTCGAACTCGGCCGCCTCCCCCGCCGCCAGCACCACATCGTGCTCGCCGAGCACCAGCCGCAGCCGCCCGGACAGCACGTACAGCCACTCGTACCCCTCATGGCTGCGCGGCTCCGGCTCCTCCGTGCGCCGGGGTTCGAGGACCTTGTACGCCTGGAGGCCGCCGGGCTGGCGGGTCAGCGGCCAGAACGTACGGCCGTGCCGCCGCACCGGCTCGGCACGCACCCGGGGGTCGCCGACGGGCGGCGCGCCGACCAGCTCGTCCAGCGGGACCTGGTGGGCCTGGGCGATCGGCAGCAGCAGCTCCAGGCTGGGCCTGCGCAGGCCGGACTCCAGGCGGGACAGCGTGCTCACGGAGATGCCGGTGGCCTGGGAGAGCGCGGCCAGCGTCACCTCCCGCTCCTTGCGGATCCGGCGCAGCCGGGGGCCCACCTCGGCCAGGACATCGTCGGTACTCATACAGACATTGCAGATTCGGCACGCCGAGTTGTCAATCCCGCAAATCCAAAGACCCGCGCAGGTGCGCCCCGAAGGGGCGCGGGGAACTGCGCGACCAGCCACAACGGACCCGCACCGGACAACGAAGCGCACCCACACCGCGCGTCCGGTGGAGCCCTGCGGCACGCTGAGGTCATGTTGCTCAGTCGGCTCGCGGAGGTCTCCGGGGAGGTGGCGGCGACGGCGGCCAGGTCGCGGAAGGTCGCGTTGCTCGCCGAGCTGTTCCGGGAGGCGGAGGCGGAGGACGTACCGGTGGTCATCCCGTATCTCGCGGGGCGGCTGCCGCAGGGGCGGCTCGGGGTCGGCTGGAAGGTGCTGGGCCAGCGGGTGCCGGCGGCAGCCGAGGCCACGCTCACCGTCCGCGAGGTCGACGCGGCCCTCACCGAGCTGGGCCGGGTGTCCGGGCCCGGTTCCCAGGCCGAACGCGCCCGGCTCGTCGGCACGCTGCTGGGCGCCGCCACCGAGGCCGAGCAGCGCTTCCTCCTCGGCCTGCTCACCGGCGAGGTCCGCCAGGGCGCCCTGGACGCCGTCGCGGTGGAGGGCCTCGCCCGGGCGACCGGCGCGGCGGCGGGGGACGTACGCCGGGCGGTGATGCTCTCCGGCTCGCTCCAGGCCGTCGCCGAGGCCCTGCTGGGCGAGGGACCCGACGCGCTCGACCGGTTCCGGCTCACCGTCGGCCGGCCCGTGCTGCCGATGCTGGCGCACAGCGCGGCCTCCGTCGCCGAGGCCGTTCAGAAGCTGGGCGCCTGCGCGGTGGAGGAGAAGCTGGACGGCATCCGGGTCCAGGTGCACCGGGACGGCGACACGGTCCGCGTGCACACCCGCACCCTGGACGACATCACCGCCCGGCTCCCCGAAGTGACCGCCGCCGCACTGGAGTTGAGCGGCGACCGGTTCATCCTGGACGGCGAGGTGATCTCCTTCGACGCGGCCGGGCGGCCCCGGTCCTTCCAGGAGACCGCGGGCCGCGTCGGCTCCCGCACGGACGTGGCGCGGGCGGCCGAACAGGTCCCGGTCTCCCCCGTCTTCTTCGACGTCCTCGCCGCGGACGACCGCGAACTGCTCGACCTGCCCTTCGCCGAGCGGCACGCGCACCTGGCCCGGCTGGTGCCCGAGCCGATGCGGGTGCGGCGCACGCTCGCCGAGGGCCCCGGCGACATCCCGGCGGCGCAGCGCTTCCTCGCCGACACCCTGGCCCGCGGCCACGAGGGCGTGGTGGTGAAGTCGCTGGCCGCCCCCTACAGCGCGGGCCGCCGCGGCGCCGCCTGGCTCAAGGTCAAGCCGGTGCACACCCTCGACCTGGTCGTGCTGGCCGCCGAATGGGGCCACGGCAGACGCACCGGCAAACTCTCCAACCTGCACCTCGGCGCCCGCACCGCGGACGGCGGCTTCGCGATGCTCGGCAAGACCTTCAAGGGCCTGACGGACGCGCTGCTCGCCTGGCAGACCGAGCGGCTGCTGCGGCTGGCGGTCGAGGACGACGGCTGGACGGTCCGGGTGCGCCCCGAACTCGTCGTGGAGATCGCCTACGACGGCCTCCAGCGCTCCTCCCGCTACCCGGCCGGCGTCACCCTGCGCTTCGCCCGCGTGCTCCGCTACCGCGAGGACAAGAGCCCCGCCGAGGCCGATACCGTGGAGGCCCTGCTCGCCGCCCACCCGGAGGTCACACCGTGACGGTGCGTACGACGAAACGCAGCGCGGGACTGCTGGTGTACCGGCACACCGGCGACGGGCTCGAAGTGCTGCTCGGCCATATGGGCGGCCCGCTGTGGGCGAAGAAGGAGGCCGGCGCCTGGACCGTCCCCAAGGGCGAGTACGAGGCCGGCGAGCCCCCGTGGGAGGCGGCCCGGCGGGAGTTCCAGGAGGAGCTGGGCCTGGCGCCGCCCGACGGGGAGGCCGTACCGCTCGGCGAGGTCGTCCAGCGCAACGGCAAGGTCGTCACGGCCTGGGCGCTGCCCGGGGACCCGGACCTGACCGGCTTCAGCCCCGGCACCTTCACCATGGAGTGGCCGCCGCGCTCGGGGCGCCAGACGGAGTTCCCGGAGCTGGACCGGGTGGCCTGGCTCGGCCTGGCGAAGGCCCGTGAGGTGATCATCACCGCGCAGGCCGCGTTTCTCGACCGGCTGGCGGAGCACTCGGGCTGAACAGGCGACCTGGCGTTGCGCCCCGGCGGGCCGCGCGCGAAGGTCGAAGCACAGCCCGCTTCAAGGGGAGGTCAGCCATGCCCATCGCGACGGTCAACCCGGCGAACGGCGAGACGCTCAAGACGTACGAGGCCATGGGAGAGGAGGAGCTGGAACGCCGGCTCCAGCTCGCCGAGGCCACGTTCCGCACGTACCGGACGACCCCGTTCGCCGAGCGCGCCCGGCTGCTGAACCGGGCCGCCGACCTGCTGGAGGAGGACCAGCGGGAGATCGGCAGGGTCATGACCACCGAGATGGGCAAGCCGGTCAAGCAGGCCCGCGCGGAGGCCGCCAAATGCGCCAAGGCCATGCGCTGGTACGCGGAGCACGCCGAGGCGCTGCTCGCCGACGAGGAACCCGCCGAGGCGGACGTCCGCGACTCCGGGGCGGCCCGGGTCCGGGTCCGCTACCGCCCGCTGGGCCCGGTGCTCGCGGTGATGCCCTGGAACTTCCCGCTCTGGCAGGTGATCAGGTTCGCCGCGCCCGCGCTGATGGCGGGCAATGTGGGCCTGCTCAAGCATGCCTCCAACGTGCCGCAGACCGCCCTGTATCTGGAGGACCTGTTCCACCGGGCGGGCTTCACCGAGGGCTGTTTCCAGACGCTGCTGGTCGGCTCCGCCGCGGTGGACGACATCCTGCGCGACGAGCGGGTCAAGGCGGCCACCCTCACCGGCAGCGAGCCCGCCGGGCGGGCGGTCGCCGCCACGTCCGGGGAGATGATCAAGAAGACGGTCCTGGAGCTGGGCGGCAGCGACCCGTTCGTGGTCATGCCCTCCGCCGATGTCGACCGGGCCGCCGAGGTCGCGGTGACCGCGCGCGTGCAGAACAACGGGCAGTCCTGCATCGCGGCCAAGCGGTTCATCGTGCACCGCGATGTCTACGACGCCTTCGCCGAGCGGTTCGTGGCGGGCATGAAGGCGCTCAGGATCGGCGACCCGCTGGAGGAGGACACCGAGGTCGGACCGCTCGCCAGCGAGCAGGGCCGCGCGGACCTGGAGGAGCTGGTCGACGACGCGCGGCGCAGCGGGGCCGAGGTGCTGTGCGGCGGCAGCCGCCCCGAGGGGCCCGGCTGGTACTACCCGCCCACCGTGCTCGCCGGGATCACCCGCGAGATGCGCATCCACCGCGAGGAGGCGTTCGGACCGGTCGCCACGCTGTACCGGGCCGACGATCTGGACGAGGCGCTGCTCATCGCCAACGACTCGCCGTTCGGGCTGAGTTCGAATGTATGGACGCGTGAGGAGATCGAAGTCGAGCGGTTCGCCCGGGACCTGGAGGCCGGGGCGGTGTACGTCAACGGGATGACCGCCTCCCATCCGGCGTTCCCCTTCGGCGGTGTGAAGCGCTCGGGGTACGGGCGTGAGCTGTCCGGGCACGGAATGCGGGAGTTCTGCAACATCACGACGGTTTGGCAGAGTGCGTGAGGTATGCGCGGCTACCATCTTCTTTTGTGAACCGCGAAGTGACTCTGCCTCTGATCGTCGACGACCGCGGGACCCTTCAGGTGGCCGCCGCCGATGTGAGCAAGTTGTTGCGGACCGTGGGCGGACGCTGGCTGCGGCTGGTCGAGACCGGGGAACAGCGGCTGGACGAGGACACGGTGGCCGAGCTGACGATCGAACTCGCCAAGCTCGCCGACCGTATCGACGTGGCGTGCATCGCGCACAGCAGCGGGGCGCCGTAGGTCTTTCCAGCCGCCGTAGGTTTTTCCGGCGGCCGTAGGTCTTTCCAGCGGCCGTAGGTCTTTCCAGCGCCGGGCCGGCTCCGGGGCGGGCTCGGCGAGGAAGTCGAAGAAGGCGCGGGCCGCGTCGCCGAAGCCGTGATGGGTGTGCGGGCCCGCGGCGATCCGGGCGCAAGTGCCGCCCCACGCCGAGAAGTTCGCCGTCAGCGCCACCACCACGTCCGCCGGGGACGCGTCGAGCGCGAGCCGGGCGACGTACGCGGCACAGGCCTGGCAGCCGGCCCGGGGGACGAGGTCGCGCCCGCGTTCCGCCGTGCCCCCGCATGCCTCGGCGAAGGCCGTGCGGCGCCCGGCGGCCGGCTCCTCCCCCGCCGCGAGCGCGCTCGATGGAGGCGGCGGACGCGGAGTCGACGCGGGCGGCCAGGTGTTCGAAGGCGGCCCGGTCGACGAGGATCGCCCACCGCCGTTCCAGGGCCGGCACGGCCAGGATCTCGACGGGTGCCCGGCCGCGTTCGACGAGCGGCACGACCCGGTTGGCCGCGGGGTCCCGGGCAAGGGCTCGACGGCCGTCCCCAGCAGGGCTTTCGCGTTAACGGTCGGCACGGATTTTTCCCTCGTCCGGCCTCGGAAGTCCTCCTTCGAGCCTGATGCGGCGTCCCCGGTTCGGAGTAACCCAGCGCGAGATCGTGGTCCTGACGGGTGACGGTGGGTGGAGCACCTCCTGAGGTGAACCACCTTCTGACCGGTGGGTGAAGGCCCGCCGGACACGCGGAAAGCAGGGACGGTTCATGGCGACTTTGTGCAGACCCTCGGTGTCGGTCCCGGAGCACGTGATCACGATGGAGGAGACGCTGGAGCTGGCGCGCTCCCGCCACGCGGACCACCCTCAACTGGCGCTGGCACTGAGGCTCATCGAGAACACCGGCGTGAAGACCCGGCACATCGTGCAGCCCATCGAGGAGACCCTCAAGCACCCCGGCTTCGAGGACCGCAACAAGCTCTACGAGCACGAGGCCAAGGCCCGGGTACCCGCGGTGATCCAGCGGGCGCTGGACGACGCCGAGCTCCTCACCACCGACATCGACGTGATCATCTACGTGTCGTGCACGGGCTTCATGATGCCCTCGCTCACGGCCTGGCTGATCAACGAGATGGACTTCGACAGCACCACCCGGCAGCTGCCCATCGCCCAGCTGGGCTGCGCGGCCGGCGGCGCGGCGATCAACCGGGCCCACGACTTCTGCACGGCGTACCCGAACGCCAACGCGCTGATCGTGGCCTGTGAGTTCTGCTCGCTGTGCTACCAGCCCACCGACCTCGGCGTCGGCTCGCTGCTGTCCAACGGCCTGTTCGGTGACGGCATCGCCGCCGCCGTGGTGCGCGGCCGCGGCGGCCGGGGCGTCAAGCTGGAGCGCAACGGCTCCTACCTGATCCCGAAGACCGAGGACTGGATCGCCTACGACGTCCGGGCCACCGGCTTCCACTTCCTGCTGGACAAGCGGGTGCCGACCACCATGGAGCCGCTCGCCCCGGCGCTCAAGGACCTGGCGGGCAACCACGGTTGGGACGCCACCGACCTGGACTTCTACATCATCCACGCCGGCGGTCCCCGCATCCTCGACGACCTCAGCAAGTTCCTGGAGGTCGAGCCGAACGCGTTCCGGTTCAGCCGGTCCACGCTCACCGAGTACGGCAACATCGCGAGCGCCGTCGTCCTGGACGCGCTGCGCCGGCTGTTCGACGAGGGCGGCCCCGAGGAGCGGGCGCGCGGACTGCTCGCCGGCTTCGGACCCGGCATCACCGCCGAGATGACGGTCGGCCGCTGGACCGACGGCGACGGGGGCGGGCGATGACGGAGACCGAGGAGGCGACTCTCACCGAGGCCGTGCCGCCGGTCCGTCACTGGCCGGCGCTCGACCTCACCGGAACCGACTTCGACCCGGTGCTCGCCGAGCTGATGCGCGAGGGCCCGGTCACCCGCATCCAGCTGCCCAACGGCGAGGGCTGGGCGTGGCTGGTCACCCGGCACGACGATGTGCGCATGGTGACCAATGACCCCCGCTTCGGCCGCGAGGCCGTCATGGACAAGCCGGTCACCCGGCTCGCCCCGCACTTCATACCCGACCGCGGCGCGGTCGGCTTCCTGGACCCGCCCGACCACACGCGGCTGCGCCGCTCGGTCACCGCGGCCTTCACCGCCAAGGGTGTGGAGCGGGTGCGCGACAAGGCGCGGGGCATGCTGGACGAGCAGATCGACCAGCTCCTCAAGGACGGCCCGCCGGCCGATCTGACGGCGGCGATCCTCAGCCCGTTCCCCATCGCGGTGATCTGCGAGCTGATGGGCGTCCCGGCCGCCGACCGGCACGACATGCACGAGTGGACCCAGCTGATCCTGTCCTCCGCGCACGGCAAGGAGGTCAGCGAGCGGGCCAAGCGCGAGATGAGCGCGTACTTCTCCGGTCTCATCGGGGCGCGCGGGAGCAGCACGGCCGAGGACGTCACCTCGCTGCTGGGCGCCGCCGTGAGCGCGGGCGAGGTCACCCTGGAGGAGGCCGTCGGACTCGCCGTCCTCCTCCAGATCGGCGGCGAGGCGGTCACCAACAACAGCGGGCAGATGTTCTATCTGCTGCTGACCCGCCCCGACCTGGCCGAACGGCTGCGCAGCGAACCGGAGATCCGCCCGAAGGCGATCGACGAGCTGCTGCGGTACATCCCGCACCGCAACGCGGTCGGCCTGTCGCGGATCGCCCTGGAGGACGTGGAGATCAGGGGCGTCCGTATCCGCGCGGGTGACGCGGTCTATGTGTCGTACCTGGCCGCCAACCGCGACCCGGAGGTCTTCCCCGACCCGGAGGAGATCGACTTCTCCCGCTGTCCCAACCCGCATGTGTCGTTCGGCTTCGGCCCGCACTACTGCCCGGGGGGACAGCTCGCCCGGCTGGAGTCCGAGCTGCTGGTCGACGCGCTGCTGGACCGGATCCCGGGTCTCAAGCTGGCCGTACCGGCCGAGGAGGTGCCCTTCAAGAAGGGGGCGCTGATCCGCGGTCCCGAGGCCCTGCCCGTGATGTGGTGAGCCGGCGATGACGACGGTCGAAGGGCTGACATCGGCATCGGTCGACGGGCTGCTCGTGCCGCCGGGCCAGGGCCGGGTGGTGGAGACGCCCGCACAGCGGGTCACCTTCAAGGTCACCGGCACGCACTCGCGGATGGCCTCCACCTTCGAGGTGGAGGTCCCGCCGGGCTTCGACGTCGGCGCCCATGTGCACACCCGCAGCGAGGAGTTGTTCTACGTCCTGGAGGGCGAGCTGGACGTGCTCGCCTTCGAGCCCCGCATCCGCACCCCGGACAGCTGGAAGGGGTGGGAGTCGAGTTCGGGCAACCGGGTGGTGCGGGCGACCCCGGGCACGGTCATCGTCGTACCTCCCGGCTGTCCGCACGCCTTCGCGAACCCCACGGACACCCCCGCCAAGATGTTCTTCCAGGCGAGCCCACCGCCCGACCACGAGCGCTATTTCGAGGAACTCCTCGAAATCCTCCGCGACGGCGGCCCGCCCGACCAGGAGGCGATTGAGGCGCTGCGGTTGAAGTACGACATCGAACAACTCACGCCTTTGAAACACCGGTGAGTCGAGCGCCCCCGAAGGGGCGCGGGGAACTGCGCGATCAGCCACCGCCAACGGGCGGCCGAAATCGCCCAGTTCCCCTTTTCGGCATTACCGAAAAACGAGCTGATCGCTATCGGATCGGCATTCCGGAAAGCGTCCGGGCGATGACGAGCCGCTGAATCTCGCTCGTCCCCTCGAAAATCGTGTAAATGGCCGCGTCCCGGTGCATCCGCTCCACCGGGTATTCCCGGGTGTACCCGTTCCCGCCCAGGATCTGGATCGCCTGCGCGGTCACCTTCTTCGCGGTCTCGCTGGCGAACAGCTTCGACATCGAGCCCTCGGCGGCCGTGAACCGCTTGCCGCTGATGGCCATCCAGGACGCCCGCCACACCAGCAGCCGTGCCGCGTCGATCTGCGTCCGCATATCGGCGAGCTGGAATGCCACGCCCTGGTTGTCGATGATGGGACGCCCGAACTGCTCCCGCGTCCTGGCATATTCCAGCGCGACCTCATAAGCGGCGCGGGCGGTGCCGACGGCCATCGCGCCGACCGCGGGCCGGGACGCCTCGAACGTGGCCATCGCCGCGTTCTTCACACGTTCGCCACCGGCCGCCTTCGCCTTCTCCCGGGCGCGCGCCAGACGCTCGTCCAGCTTCTCCTTGCCGCCGAGCAGGCAGGAACCGGGAACCCGCACGTCATCGAGGACGACCTCGGCGGTGTGCGAGGCGCGAATGCCGTGCTTCTTGAACTTCTGGCCCTGCGCGAGACCCCGCGTGCCCGGCGGGATGATGAAGGAGGCGTGGCCCTTGGAGCCCAGCTCCGGGTCGACGCTGGCCACGACGACATGGACGTTGGCGATGCCGCCGTTGGTCGCCCACGTCTTCGTGCCGTTGATCACCCACTCGTCGTTGGCCTCGTCGTACACCGCACGCGTGCGCATGGACGCCACGTCGGAGCCGGCGTCGGGCTCGGAGGAGCAGAACGCGGCGACCTTCACATCGGTGGCGTCGCCGTACATCTGCGGGATCCAGGTGCCGATCTGCTCCTCGGTGCCGTTGGCGAGGACGCCCACCGCGGCCAGGCCGGTGCCCACGATGGACAGGGCTATCCCCGCGTCGCCCCAGAACAGCTCCTCCATGGCCATCGGAATGCCGAGGCCGGTGGGGTCGAAGTACTGCTGCGCGTAGAAGTCGAGGGAGTAGATGCCGACCTTCGCGGCCTCCTGGATGACCGGCCAGGGGGTCTCCTCGCGCTCGTCCCACTCGGCGGCCGCGGGCCGGATCACATCGGCGGCGAAGCCATGGAGCCAGTCCCGGACTTCCTTCTGTTCGTCGTTCAGCTCCATGGTGAACTCGGCCATGTCCCCTCCAGCGGCGGTACGATGTGTTACTTACGGTAACCCGAGTCTGTTACTGACCGGTAAGAAAAGTCAACCTGCACTGACTCCCCGGTATCCCGTTCGATGTCAGCGGCCCGGTCAGTGTTAGTTTGCGCAGGCGTCACCGAATCAACACGGGTGGGGAGAGCATTCATGGACACCACACAGCGGACCGATCAGCAACGGTCCGCCGACCGCCGACGGCGCGAGCTGCTGGAGGCCGCCGACCGGGTGGTGCTCCGCGACGGCCCGCAGGCGTCGATGAACGCGATCGCCGCCGAGGCGGGCATCACCAAGCCCATCCTCTACCGGCACTTCGGCGACAAGGGCGGACTGTACGCCGCGCTCGCCAAGCGGCACACCGACGCCCTCCTGTCCTCCCTGCGGGCCGCGCTCGACGCCCCCGCGGAGCGGCGCGAGCGGGTCGAGTCCACGCTGGACACCTACCTCGCCGCCATCGAGGCCCGGCCCCAGGTCTACCGGTTCCTGATGCACCCCTCCGAGGGCAGCACCGGCGCCGACCAGGGTTTCGACGTCGGCAAGCACAGCGCCCCGCTGCTGCGGCGGATGGGCGAGGACCTGGCCCAGGTCATCGAGGAGCGGGTGGACCTCGGCCCCGGCAGCCAGCAGCTCGCCCGGGTGTGGGGGCACGGCATCGTCGGCATGATGCACGCGGCCGGCGACTGGTGGCTCGGCGAACGCCCCTGCTCGCGCGCCGAGTTGGTGCGCTCGCTGGCCGATCTGCTGTGGGGGCGGCTCGCGGCCGCCGGGGACCGGGTGGGCGGCCCGGGCTTCTGAGTCACCGCTTCCGGGTCCCGCAGGGGTCACCGGCTCCAGGCGGCCCGCCCGATCTGCCGCGCCAGCCTCCGCCTGCGCCACCCCGTCACACGGTCCGCGTACACCCGGCCCGCCAGGTGGTCGCACTCGTGCTGGAGGCAGCGCGCGAAGAAGCCCGTGCCATGGACGGTGACGGGCTCGCCGGTGACCGTGAAACCCTCGACCACGGCATGGTCGTACCGCTCGGTGCCCGCCTCCAGACCCGGCAGGGACAGACAGCCCTCGGGACCCCGCAGCACGATCCCGTCCGTCGCGACCAGACGGGGATTCACCACATGCCCGAGATGCCGGACATCGTCGTCGTCCGGGCAGTCGTAGACGAACACCCGCAGCGGCACCCCGACCTGATTCGCGGCCAGGCCCACCCCCTGGGCCGCGTACATCGTGGCGAACAGGTCCTCCACGAGCGTCGCGAGGCCGGGGCCGAAGTCGGTGACGTCCTCGCAGCGTTCGCGCAGGCAGGGGTCGCCGAGCAGGGTGAGAGGCCGGACGCGCCCGTGGACGCCCGGAATGGAACCGTGTCGCATGGCGGCAAGGGTACGGTTCGTTCAGCTCATGCCCGCCGCAGTGGGTGCGGACCGGGATTCGGGTGTGCGAATGGATCTCGATAGGCTGAGGGTTCACACCACGTTGCCGGATGGCCCCAGGCGCGGCGCGTACGCAAGGAGGATCGAGAACTGATGGCAGGCAACTCGGACCCGCTCACGCCGCGGGCCAAGCTGGCCGTGACCGCGGGCAAGGCGGTCGCGGCGGCATCGCGGGCCGCCGGACGCGGCAGCGGGTCGGTGATCGGGGGCAAGGTCGCGCTGCGACTCGACCCCGACCTCCTGGCGCGGCTGGCCCAGAACCTGGACGTCATCCTGGTGTCCGCCACCAACGGCAAGACCACCACCACCCGGCTCATCGCGGAGGCGCTGCGCGCCGCGGGCCCGGTCGTGTCGAACGCGCTCGGCGCCAACATGCCGGCCGGCATCACCTCCGCGCTGGCGGGCGGCTCGGAAGCCAAGTTCGGCGTCATAGAGGTCGACGAGAAGTACCTGGCCGGAGTGGCCCGGGACACCGACCCGAAGTGCATCGCGCTGCTGAACCTCTCCCGCGACCAGCTCGACCGCGCCGCCGAGACCCGGATGCTCGCCGAGAACTGGCGCGAGGGCCTGGCCGGCTCCAAGGCGGTCGTCATCGCCAACTGCGACGACCCGCTGGTCGTCTGGGCCGCCTCCTCGTCCCCGAACGTGGTCTGGGTCGCGGCCGGGCAGATGTGGAAGGACGACGCCTGGTCCTGCCCGTCCTGCGGTGGCGTGATGCAGCGCCCCGGGGACGACTGGTACTGCGGCGAGTGCGGCTTCCGCCGGCCCACGCCCACCTGGGCGCTGTCCGGGGACCACGTCCTCGACCCGCACGGCTCCGCCTGGCCGATCCACCTCCAGCTGCCGGGCCGCGCCAACAAGGCCAACGCGGCCAGCTCCGCCGCCGTCGCCGCCGTCTTCGGGGTGCCGCCGCAGGTCGCCCTGGAGCGGATGTACCAGGTGCAGGCAGTGGCCGGCCGGTACGACGTCGTGCAGTTCCAGAACCGCGATCTGCGCCTGCTGCTGGCCAAGAACCCGGCCGGCTGGCTGGAGACCTTCTCGCTGATCGACCCGCCGCCCGCCCCGGTGATCCTGTCCGTGAACGCCCGCGGGGCCGACGGCACCGACACCTCCTGGCTGTGGGACGTCGACTACACCCGGCTCACCGGTCACCCGATCTTCGTGCTCGGCGACCGCAAGCTGGACCTCGCGGTACGCCTGGAGGTCGCGGGCCAGCACTTCCAGGTCTGCGAGAACCTCGACCAGGCCGTGCAGCTGTGCCCGCCCGGCCGGATCGAGGTCATCGCGAACTACACCGCGTTCCAGGACCTGCGCCGCCGCGTCGGCAACTGATCTTCGAAGGGGATCACCTCATGAGCGACAACCAACTGCGGCTGGTGTGGATCTACCCGGACCTGCTGAGCACCTACGGCGACCAGGGCAACGCCCTCGTCGTGGAGCGCCGGGCCCGGCAGCGCGGCCTGGACGTGGCCCGGCTCGACGTGCGCAGCGACCAGCCGATCCCGACCTCCGGCGACATCTACCTGATCGGCGGCGGCGAGGACCGTCCGCAGCGGCTCGCCGCCGAGCGACTGCGCCGTGACGGGCACCTCCAGCGGGCGGTGCAGAACGGCGCCATCGTCTTCTCCGTCTGCGCCGGCTACCAGATCCTCGGCCACGAGTTCATCAACGACCTCGGCCAGCGCGAGCCGGGCCTCGGCCTGCTCGACGTGGTCTCGGTACGCGGCGAGGGCGAGCGCTGCGTCGGTGACGTGCTCGGCGACATCGACCCGCAGCTCGGCCTGCCCCCGCTGACCGGCTTCGAGAACCACCAGGGCGTCACCCACCTCGGCCCGACCGCCCGCCCCTTCGCGCGGACCAAGATCGGCCGGGGCAACGGCACCGGGGACGGCACGGAGGGCGCGTACAACGGGACCGTCTTCGGCACGTACATGCACGGTCCCGTCCTCGCGCGCAACCCGCTGATCGCCGACCTGCTGCTGAAGCTGGCGCTCGACGTCAACGCGCTGCCGCCGATCGACGACCGCTGGTACGACGCCCTGCGCGAGGAGCGCATCGCGGCGGCGCAGCAGCCGGCGTAGGCACGATCACGATCACGCAGGAGCCCGGTGCTCGCACGGCCGCACGCACACGGCCGCGCGAGCACCGGGCTTCGGCCGTCACAGGCGCGGGGCTTCAGCCGTCACGGGCACCGGACTCCGGCGTCGCGGTCACCGGGCTCCGGCCGTCGTGGTCACCGGCGTAAGCCTCGCGTCAGGAGGCTCTCAGCGGGTTCCGGCAGGCTCGTGGTGGGCCCGCCTGACGGCGCATCCGCTCATCTGGGCGGACGCGTCCAGCAGGCGGACGCCCGCTACGGAGCCACCCCCTCACGCCGGTAGGGTGACCGGGAATCCGCCGGACAACGTGGTCCGGTCTCCCGGCCCACGTTCGAGAAGGTAATACGGGCTATGCGCATTGGTGTCCTCACGTCCGGCGGCGACTGCCCCGGTCTGAACGCCGTCATCCGGTCCGTCGTGCACCGTGCGGTCGCCGACCACGGCGACGAGGTCATCGGTTTCCGGGACGGCTGGAAAGGCCTCCTGGAGTGCGACTCCGTGAAGCTCGACCTCGACGCCGTCGGCGGCATCCTGGCCCGCGGCGGCACCATCCTCGGCTCCTCCCGGGTCCGCCCCGAGCATCTGCGCGACGGCGTCGAGCGGGCCAAGGGGCATGTCGCGGAGCTGGGTCTGGACGCGATCATCCCGATCGGCGGCGAGGGCACCCTCAAGGCGGCCCGGCTGCTGTCGGACAACGGGCTGCCCATCGTGGGCGTGCCCAAGACGATCGACAATGACATCGCTGTCACGGATGTCACCTTCGGCTTCGACACCGCCGTGACCGTGGCGACCGAGGCCCTGGACCGGCTGAAGACCACCGCCGAGTCCCACCAGCGGGTGCTGATCGTGGAGGTCATGGGCCGGCACACCGGCTGGATCGCCCTGCACTCCGGCATGGCGGCCGGCGCCCACGCCGTCGTCGTACCGGAACGGCCCTTCGACATCGAGGAGTTGACCCGCAAGGTCGGCGCGCGGTTCGCGGCGGGCAAGCGGTTCGCCATCGTGGTCGCCGCCGAGGGCGCCAAGCCCCGGGCCGGCTCCATGGAGTTCGACGAGGGCGGCAAGGACGTCTACGGCCACGAGCGCTTCGCCGGCATCGCCCGCCAGCTCTCCATCGAGCTGGAGCAGCGCCTCGGCAAGGAGGCCCGGCCGGTCATCCTCGGGCATGTGCAGCGCGGCGGCACGCCGACCGCCTACGACAGGGTGCTGGCCACCCGCTTCGGCTGGCACGCCGTGGAGGCGGTGCACCGGGGCGAGTTCGGGATGATGACGGCGCTGCGCGGCACCGACATCGTGATGGTGTCGCTGGCGGAGGCCGTGGAGACCCTCAAGACGGTCCCGGTGGAGCGGTACGACGAGGCGGAGTGCGTGCTTTAGTCCGGCCCTGAACTACCCGCCCCCGGTCATCGGCATGATCGGGGGCGGTCCTACTCTTATGGGCGGACAGAAACGTACAACCCCCATGAATCAGGAGCCGCCGCATGGATCACATGGGACACATGGATCACAGCGGGCACGGCATGGTGATGGATCTGCCGCCGTTCACGCTGGGGCGGGGGCTCGCCTTCTCGGCCGAGCCCTTCTTCCTGATCACCTGCCTGCTCGGGCTCGGGCTGTACGCGTGGGGGGTCGTACGACTGCGTCGGCGCGGCGACACATGGCCCGTGGCCCGCACCTTCTCCTACGTCATCGGCGTGCTGACCATCATGCTGGTGATGTGCACCAAGCTGAACGACTACGGGATGGTCATGTTCAGCGTGCACATGGTGCAGCACATGATCATCAGCATGCTGTCGCCGATCCTGATCCTGCTCGGCGCCCCGGTCACCCTGGCGCTGCGCGCGCTGCCGACCGCGGGCCGCGGCCGCAAGGGGCCGCGCGAGCTGCTGCTGATGCTGCTGCACAGCCGGTACATGCGGGTCATCACCCACCCGCTGTTCACCATCCCGATGTTCATCGCGAGCCTGTACGTGCTCTACTTCACCCCGCTGTTCGACTTCCTGATGGGTTCGAAGACCGGGCACATCGCGATGATGGTGCACTTCCTCGCGGTCGGTGTCGTCTTCTTCTGGCCGATCATCGGCGTGGACCCGGGCCCGCACCGGCCGGGTCATCTGATGCGGATGCTGGAGCTGTTCGCGGGCATGCCGTTCCACGCGTTCTTCGGCATCGCGCTGATGATGGCGTCCACACCGATGGTGAACACCTTCCTGCACCCGCCCGCCTCCCTCGGCATCGACCCGCTCTCCGACCAGAACAGCGCCGGCGGCATCGCCTGGGCCTTCAGCGAGGTCCCGTCCGTACTGGTGCTGATCGCGCTGCTGTTCCAGTGGTACGGCTCCGAGAAGCGTCACGCCAGGCGCAAGGACCGGCAGGCGGACCGGGACGGCGACAAGGAGCTGGCGGAGTACAACGCCTATCTGGCATCCCTGAACGCACGCCAGGGCTGAGCCGGCCGCGCCCCGGCCCCCGGTCGGGGGTATCCCCTACGGGCGGCCGCCGGGGCACCATGGTCGGACGGACCACGATCGGACGGATCAGGAGTCCGACGGACCAGGAGTCCGACGGACCAGGAGTCCGACGGACCAGGAGTCGGACGGTCCATGAGGAGGGTCTCGCGATGACCGGTTCCACCGATGGCTCCCCACACGACTTCCCACACGACTTCGCGCCCGGCCCGATGCGCGGCTCCCCCCATGGCGGCGCCATCAGGACGATGGGCGCGCTCACGGCCGGCAGCCTCGTCGCCGTGACCGCCTACACCGTCGCGCTCGGCGGCGACGGTTGGCTGTGGTTCGGCTGGGTGGTGCTGGGGCTGCTGACCCTCGCCATGGCCGTCACCCAGTCGTAGCCGCCCCCGGCGTCCCGGACGCTCCCGGCTGATTACATTGCCCGCATGAGCAGCAGGACCGCGTCCTTCGACGAACTCGACCGCAAGATCATCACCGCGCTGATGGCGAACGCCAGGACCAGCTTCGCCGAGATCGGCGCGGCGATCGGGCTGTCCGCGACGGCGGTCAAGCGGCGCGTGGACCGGCTGCGCGAGACCGGGGTGATCACCGGGTTCACGGCGACGGTCGAGCCCTCCGCGCTCGGCTGGCGCACGGAGGCGTACGTCGAGGTCTACTGCGAGGGCGCGGCCCCGCCCCGGCGCCTCGCGGAGGTCGTCCGCAACCACCCGGAGATCACGGCGGCCATGACGGTGACCGGCGCGGCGGACGCGCTGCTGCATGTGCGGGCGCGGGACGTGGACCACTTCGAGGAGGTGCTGGAGCGGATCCGCACCGTGCCCTTCATCCGGAAGACGATCAGCGTGATGGTGCTCTCCCATCTGATCCCCGACAGCCCGGAGGCGGGTGCCACCCAGGCGGCCCCCGAGTGACCCGGAGATGACCTCCTGAGGGTGATCGGGAGTATGCGCAGCAGGACTGCGTGATGGAGCCCGACAACGCAGCGATGTTGCAGGTCCACGCAGCTTTTTGCGCTTGTCGCGCGTCCCCGTTCCTTCCTACCGTGGAGTCACCCAACAGTGACAGACGGAAACCGGAGGGAACCCTCTGTGTCCGAAAGCCGTGAATCGCGCCCCCGGCGCTTCCTGGTCTGTGAACCCAGACACTTCGCGGTGCAGTACGCGATCAATCCCTGGATGAACCCCGACCGGCCGGTCGACGTGGACCTGGCGCGCGAGCAGTGGCAGGAGCTGATCCGCGTCTACCGCGCCCACGGCCATACCGTCGACGCCGTCGAGCCGGTGCCGGGCCTGCCCGACATGGTCTTCGCGGCCAACGCGGCCTGTGTGGTCG
Organism: Streptomyces murinus; assembly: GCF_002154555.1. Classification (GTDB taxonomy): domain Bacteria; phylum Actinomycetota; class Actinomycetes; order Streptomycetales; family Streptomycetaceae; genus Streptomyces; species Streptomyces murinus. Next base: position 1,788 of record NZ_MUNF01000094.1, on the reverse strand, counting down.
GCGGCCGGGTCTTCGGCTCGCTGTTCCACGCGCCGGAGCGGCGCCCCGAGTCGCTGCACTACGACACCTGGTTCAAGACGGCGGGCTACACCGTCTACCGGCCCGAAGCGGTGTCCGAGGGCGAGGGCGACCTGGTGTGGACGGGCCGGTACGTACTGGCCGGTACCGGGTTCCGCACCACCCGGGAGGCGCATCGTGAGGCGCAGGAGTTCCTGGGGCACCCGGTGATCGGCCTGACACTGGTGGATCCGTACTTCTACCATCTGGACACGGCGCTGTTCGTGCTGGACGACGCCAATGTCTGTTACTACCCGGAGGCGTTCTCGCCGGGCAGCCGCGAGGTACTGCGGCGCCTGTTCCCGGACGCGGTGGAGGCCACCCGCGAGGACGCGATGTCCTGGGGCCTGAACTCGGTGTCCGACGGCCGGCACGTGTTCATCGCACCCCAGGCGGAGGCGCTGTCCGCGCGCCTCGCCGACCACGGTTACGTCCCCGTCCCCGTCGACCTGTCGGAGTTCCACAAGGCCGGCGGTGGCATCAAGTGCTGCACCCAGGAGATCCGCTGATGACCGCACCCGCGCGCGCCCGTACGTCCGACGACCTGATCCGTGCGGAGGAGCCGGTCCTGGCGCACAACTACCACCCGCTCCCGGTGGTCGTGGCACGGGCCGAGGGCACCTGGGTGGAGGACGTCGAGGGCCGCCGCTACCTGGACATGCTCTCCGGGTACTCGGCGCTCAATTTCGGCCATCGTCACCCGGCGCTGATCGAGGCCGCCCACCGCCAGCTGGACCAGCTGACGCTCACCTCCCGGGCGTTCCACAACGACCGGCTCGCCGAGTTCGCCGAACGGCTCTCCGCGCTGACCGGCCTGGACATGGTGCTGCCGATGAACACCGGCGCGGAGGCGGTGGAGAGCGGCATCAAGGTGGCCCGCAAGTGGGCGTACGACGTCAAGGGCGTCCCCGCCGATCAGGCCACGATCGTGGTCGCGGCGGACAACTTCCACGGCCGTACGACGACGATCGTGAGCTTCTCCACCGACGAGACGGCACGGGCGGGCTTCGGCCCGTTCACGCCGGGCTTCACGATCGTGCCGTACAACGATCTGGCCGCGCTGGAGGCGGCCGTCGACGAGAACACGGCGGCGGTGCTGATCGAGCCCATCCAGGGCGAGGCCGGGGTGGTCATACCGGACGAGGGCTATCTGACCGGTGTGCGCGAGCTGACCCGGCGCAAGGGCTGTCTGTTCATCGCGGACGAGATCCAGTCGGGCCTCGGGCGTACGGGCCGCACCCTCGCCGTCGACCACGAGGACGTGGTGCCGGACGTGCTGCTGCTCGGCAAGGCGCTCGGCGGTGGCATCGTGCCGGTGTCGGCGGTGGTGGCCCGGCGCGAGGTGCTGGGTGTGCTGCACCCGGGCGAGCACGGCTCGACGTTCGGCGGCAACCCGCTCGCGGCGGCGGTCGGCATCGCGGTGCTCGAACTGCTGGAGACCGGTGAGTTCCAGCAGCGGGCCGCCGAGCTGGGCGTGATCCTGCGGGACGGCCTGACCGAGCTGGTGGGCAAGGGCGTGCTGGGCTTCCGCTCCCGCGGTCTGTGGGCGGGCGTCGACATCGACCCGGCGATCGGCACCGGGCGCGAGATCAGCGAGCGCCTGATGCGGGAGGGGATCCTGGCGAAGGACACCCATGGCTCCACGATCCGCCTGGCACCGCCGCTGACGATCACGGCGGAGGAACTGCGGTCGGCCCTCGGGACGCTGGAGCGGGTGCTGGGCTAGGGGGG
>NZ_MUNF01000937.1 GCF_002154555.1 Streptomyces murinus | reverse complement strand
GTTGGGCGTGTTCGGCGTGTTCGGGTTGTTGTGCCGGTGGTGGGGGCGCGGTGGGGGCGGCTTGCTGACGGAGTGCACCACCGCGTCGTGGTGTGTCGCGGGCGCGGCCTCGGCGCTGGCGACGCCGACGGTGCCGGCGAGGAGCGCGGCAGCGCAGGAAGCCCCTGCTATGCGGGCGACTCGATTTCGAGCGGTAAACATGGGGAACCTCGCTATCAGTCGTTGAGGGGTCGAGATCTGCGGCGTTCGAAATCCCGAGGATGAAATACCAGAGGGCACCCTCAGTTTTCGGCGGAATTGACAGTCCGGTCACCACCAGCATCGCTCGGGTGAATATCATCGAGACTGTCCACGACCATCACAGGCGGCGGGTCAGCCGGCACGGGCACCTGGATGAGAATGGGAACGAAGACGACGTCACCGTGCCTGAACTCGGCCTTCTTCGAGAATCGGTAGCAGACGACCGCACCCGGGTTCCTGCGCGTCTCATAACACCGTAGCGCCGACTTCGTATTCGCGTTCGCCTGCGCACCCTTCGACAGTGCGCTTGCCTCACTCGTATAGGGACCCAATACGCCGGCCGCCAAGAGTGAGAACACGGCCGTCGCGAGCCAGACGCCTCGCAACGTCGCCTTCCGCATCCTCACCATCCTGGGAATCGCCAGCACAGGGTCCACCTATCAGCGCACAGAGATACACCGGCATCCAGCGCACGACATGTTCCAAGACTCAGCGACCGGGGTTCGGCTGAACAAGAGGCAGAACTACCGACACTGTGGGCGGAAACGCCCACAGCCGCGGGGCGCGTCAGCCGGGCGGTTCGCCCGCTCCGTCGCGCAGGAGGGCCAGGCGTACCAGGTCGGCCCGGCGGTGGCAGCCGGTCTTGCCGCGGAGCCGGTCGAGGTGCGTGTGAACGGTGTGCTCACTAATATTCAACTTGGCGGCGATTTCCCGATCGGTGGCGCCATTCGCGATGAGTTGCAGGATCTGCCTCTCCCGATGCGTGATGCGAGTACGCTGCTCACGGAGGGATTGATCCCGCAATCTCGTGGAGAAATAAATATCCCCGGAGGCGGCGGCACGGACCGCTGCCAGCAATTCCGCTTCTCCGCTGCGCCGGCTCACATACCCGCTGGCACCGGCTTCGATGAAGAAGAAAAGCTCGGTCTGCGTCTCGGAGGCCGACAGAATGACCGCCGCTTGGCCCTGCTGACGCAATCGGGCGATAAGGCGGGCCATGTCCTCAAGAGGTGACTGAAGGTTCACCAGGACGACGTCGGCGGCGCCCGTCTCGTAGTCCCACTCCTCACTCCCCTTGCTGGAGGCGACCCTCCGCAGGTCCGGCGCGGTGTCGATCACCTGCTCAAGGCCTCGCCGCAGCAAGGGGCAGTCGGAGACGACTGCTACGGCTACACGCACCGGATGTGGGCTCATCGAGGTTCCTGGTCGGCTGGGTGCCACGATCGCATCACTCTCAGAATCCCCGCTCCCCGCCTCCTCGGCATGCCGAGCGGGACCATCGGGGGTCGAGCGCCTCAGCTTTCCCTCAAAGAAACAGCGTTCACCTGCCGGGCCGAATCGACAGGGGCGAGCGTTCTGGCACACGCCGTATCTCAGAAGAAGAGACGGCGAAAGGACGATCCGGGGGCCGAACACTCGATGGCAATGACAAGCCGACCCATCCGCCTGGCCCTCTCCATGTGTGCCGCCGCCCTGGCCACGACCGGTTGCGGCTCCGGTCCTGACGGCACAGCCTCCCCTGCCCCGGCCCACCCCGCCCACCTC
>NZ_MUNF01000936.1 GCF_002154555.1 Streptomyces murinus | reverse complement strand
AGCACGATCGGATCGTTGTCGACGTACACCACCCGGGACTCCGGGGCGAGGCGCTGCGCGATCTCATGGGTGTTCTCCACGGTCGGCAGTCCGGTGCCCACGTCCAGGAACTGCCGTATGCCCTGCCCGGCGGTGAGGAAGCGCACCGCGCGCGCGAGGAACTCCCGGTCCGCGCGGGCCACCTCCCGGATCACCGGGAACATCCCGGCGACATGCTCGCCGACCCGCTGGTCGACCTCGTAGTTGTCGCGGCCGCCGATCCAGTAGTTCCACACCCGGGCGTTGTGCGCCACGGACGTGTCCAGCCGCGCTCCCGTGGTCACAGCGTCACCGTCGGTCACGTCCTTCGCCCCTCTTTCGTGCGGGTGCCCGCCGTCATTGTGCCGCCGGGCGATCGCCCTGTCCCGGGAACCGCGCACGGTCGGCGGTTCGGGGTGGCTCGGGGACGTTCTCCCCCATGAGGGACACTGGACGAGTACCCTGACCCCGGCCGGAAGGCCGGGTACGTCG
>NZ_MUNF01000935.1 GCF_002154555.1 Streptomyces murinus | reverse complement strand
GGGCAGCACCCGCGCGTCCGGACCACACCTGGCTGGAGCCGGTGCCGGACGCGCGGGTGCTGCCCGCGGTGGCGGATCCGGCGGAGGCGGCGGTGGCCAAGGAGTCGATCCGGCTGGCGTTCATGGCGGCGCTCCAGCAACTGCCGCCCAGGCAGCGGGCGGTGCTGATCCTGCGCGAGGTGCTGGCGTGGCGGGCGAGCGAGGTCGCGGAGCTGCTGGACACCTCGGTGGCCTCGGTCAACAGCGCGTTGCAGCGGGCGCGGGCCACGCTCGCCGAGCGGGCGGCCGCGGGCGGCGCGGGCGAGGTGTCCGATCCGCTGGACGAGGAGCAGCAGAAGCTGCTGGAGCGCTATGTGAGGGCGTTCGAGGGGTATGACATGGCGGCGCTGACGGCGCTGCTGCACGAGGACGCGGTGATGACGATGCCGCCGTTCGACCTGTGGCTGCGCGGCCCGGCCGACATCACCGGTTTCATGAGCACGATCGGGGCGTCCTGCGCCGCTTCCCGGCTGGTGCCGGTGCGGGCGAACGGACTGCCCGCCTTCGCGCACTACAAGCCGGACCCGGACAGCGGCGGGTTCAGCCCCTGGGCGGTGCAGGTGCTGGAGCTGTCAGCGGGCCGGATCACCGGTTTCCACTGCTTCCTCGACACCTCGCGCTGGTTCCCCCTCTTCGGACTGCCCCTCCGTCTGGAAGCGGAGTCCGACGGCGGCGAGGAGCGCGCGTAGCGCGGGGGCGGGGGCGCGCAGCCGGATGCGGCCGCCGGACGGCGGGCGGTGAGTTCCAGGCGGGCCAGCAGGTCCACCTGGGCGAGGTCCGGCGCTCCGAGCGCGTCCGTGTCGCAGACGACGACGCGGGCGCCGTCGCCGGTGCGCTCCAGTGCGGACCGTACGGCGTCGCAGAGCGCCGGTATCCCGTCGCGGCCGACGGCCTCGGGCAGTACCAGCACAGGGGGTTCCTCGGTGTCCACGCGGGGATGGACGGCCGCCGCGGGCCCAACTCATCGCGCCGGCCGGGTTCATCCCCGCGTGGACACCGGCGGCCGGCGACCGGCATCACCTGAATCACATTGACCAGCTCCTCCCCCGGGA
>NZ_MUNF01000934.1:291-608 GCF_002154555.1 Streptomyces murinus | reverse complement strand
GCGCGCCGTCCAGGAGCAGGGTGACGGTCTCGCGGCGCTCGGCGTGGGTGCCGCTGGTGAGTTCCGTCAGCTCGGCGTTCATCTGCGCGGACATGGCCGCGACGGTCCGGTCGACGAAGTCGGAGATGGAGCGCAGGGACACATCGAGCAGCTCGGCGAGTTCCGCGTTCTCGCCGGTGAGCGAGCAGGCGATCCGCGTCCACACCCGCACGGCCACGCTTTCGCCCGCGCGATAGGAGTCCAGCGCGGACTCGGCCAGCCCCCGGCGCACGATGTCCCGGGCGATGGCGCGGGTCACCTCGCTCTCATGGGCGGGC
>NZ_MUNF01000934.1:0-280 GCF_002154555.1 Streptomyces murinus | reverse complement strand
GCTCGGCCAGCCACTCGGGCCGGGGGGTGAGGGCGATCTCGGCGCCCTGCCGGATCAGCTTCCGGATCCGGGGCGAGGGGGGACTCCACGACATGGCAGGCAACGTAGCAGTGCAGAGTGCACAAGTGGAGGGCGAATTTTGGTGCGAACTGCCTCTAGGCGTGGGCCGTGTTCATTCCGACGATGGAGCGATCCACCGCCGCCGTGAGGGAGCCGCCCATGTCCTGCGAAGCCGACGCGCCCGCCGCCGAGCATCTGGACGTCCTGATCGTCGGCGCCG
>NZ_MUNF01000933.1 GCF_002154555.1 Streptomyces murinus | reverse complement strand
GCGCAGGTCGGCCAGGGAGAGACGGCCGGCCCCGGCCCGGCGATGGGCCACGGGCAGAGCCGCGGCCAGGCGTTCCCCGGTGAGCCGGTGGACGGTCAGGTCGTCGATGTCGGGCGGGGGCTGGCGTACCAGCGCGAGTTCCACGGTGCCGCTGCGAACGAGTTCGATCAGGCTGGCGGTGGATCCCTGCCGCAAATGCAGGCGCAAGCCCGGAAGTTGCTCGGCGGCGTCGGCGAGCAGGCGCGGCAGATGCCAGTGGCCGAGGCTGTTGACGAAGCCGATGTGCAGCTCACCCTCCGCTCCGGAGGCGATCCGGCGGGCGCGGGCGACGGCGGACTCCTGGGCCTCCAGTATCCGTCGGGCGTCGGCCGCGAAGGCCTCACCGGCGGGGGTGAGGCTGACGCCTTGACTGCTGCGGGTGCACAGCCGGGTGCCGATGATTCTCTCCAGGCGCTGGACCGCCTGGCTGAGCGGAGGCTGACTCATCATCAGACGGCTTGCCGCGCGGCCGAAATGCTTCTCCTCGGCAAGCACGGTGAACTGTTCCAGCAGGCGGGGCGTGAGATCCATGAGGTGAGCGTAGATCGGGT
>NZ_MUNF01000932.1 GCF_002154555.1 Streptomyces murinus | reverse complement strand
CCCACCCGCGCCCCCGCCGTGCCTGCGCACACCGGAAGGGCGCCCCGCGGACGGCTGCGCGCGTCTCTCCCTCACAGAGGCGCGCGCAGCCCCTCTCCCGGCCCGGCCGATCCCGCCCCATTCCGGTTCGCGCCGCTCCGCTTTTCGGCGGCCGTCGTATCCGCGCGGTTTTCCGGTCCGCGCCCCACATCCGTGTTCTTTCTTCCGTCGCACGTCTTTGTTTCGTGTTCTTTTCCATGGTGTTCCATGATGCTTTCCGCTGTACGGCCCTCCGTGCCGGGCCTGCGCCTTCTTGCTTTCGTGTATGGATCAACTTTCGCTGATGCTGATTCGCCGATCAACCTTGACCGGATTCTTTCCCTGCGGCGAATATCTCAGTCGAGCGCCTTCGAGATCCCATGAGCGCGTGAGTTCTGTGGGACGAGGGTGTAGTCGATCCCCCAGGGGGAGGGAAAGGGTGACAGTGTTCATTCCGGAGCAGCGGAAAGAACCTTCAGAGAACGATTCCCGTGCCACCGCGGCGGAAACACTCGCGGAGTTCGCACATCAGATATATCGCGACGGAATTCCATCGTCCGTCCAGGATTACGTCACAAAGCTGATCATCGATCAGCTCGGTCTCCAGCTGGCCTGTTCACGGCTTCCGTGGAGCGAGGCCGCCTACGACTACGTGCGCGACTTCGGTGCGACGGGATCGTCGACCGTGCTCTTCCACGGGCTGCGCACGCACCCCGAGCACGCGGCGTTCGCCAACGCGACGTTCGGGCACGGACAGGACTTCGACGACACCTGCCAGATGGTGCAGACCCACGCGGGTGCCGTCATCATCCCGGTCGCGCTGGCCGTGGCCGAGGAGGTCAACGCCACCGGGGAGCAGCTGCTGCGGGCCACCGCGGCCGGCCTGGAGGTCATGCTCCGCGCCGCGCACGCGGTCTCGCCGGACTGTCTGCGCCGCGGGCACCACACACCGCCGGCGGCGGGCCCGTTCGGAGCCGCGATCGCCGCGGGCCTCCTGCACGGCCAGAACCCGACGGAGCTGGCGCAGTCGCTGGCGATCGCGGGCAGCTTCTCCGGCGGCCTGATCGAGTACACCCAGTCCGGGGGCTCGGTCAAACGCATCCACACCGCGATCCCGACCACCGCCGGGATCCGCGCGGTCGCCCTGGCCCGGCGCGGCATGACCGGGCCCCTGACCGTCCTGGACGGCGCGAAGGGCTTTGTGAACGTCTTCGCCGACAAGGGCAGCGTCGAGCGCCTCACCGACCAGCTCGGCACCCGGTACATCATCGAGAAGGTGGGCCTGAAGGCGTACAACTGCTGCTACTTCATCCACGCCCCGCTCGAGGCCTTCCAGTTCCTCATGCGGCAGAAGAACCTGACCCCGGACGACATCGCCGAGGTCACGGTGGGGCTGTCCGCGCACGGCGCCGTGCACGTCGGCACCATCGTGCACCCCGTCGACCCGCTCGGCGGCCAGTTCAGCGTCCAGTTCACCCTCGGCATGGCCGCCTACGGTGAGCTGCCCGGCCTGGACAGCTACAGCGACGAACAGCTCGCCGACACCCGCTTCCACGCCTTCGCCGACCGTGTGAAGGTCGAGACCGACCCCGTAGCGGAGGCCGAGTACCCGGAGAACTGGGGCGGTGTCGTCACCCTGACGACCACCGACGGGCACACCTACCGCCGCCGGGTGCGCTACGCCACCGGAACCCCGCAGAACCCCATGACCGGCGACGAGGTCTGGGGCAAGTTCTCCCGCATCACCACCGACGCCCTGGACGGCGAACAGGCCGCCCACATCCGCGAGATGGTCCACGACCTGCCCGCGCTGGACTCCGTACGACGGCTGTCCGCGCTGCTGGTGCAGCGCGCCCTTCAGCCCAGCCGCTGACACACCGCAGCCCGGCCGCGGACGCCCCGCCGCCCCGGCGGGGCGTCCGCGGCCGG
>NZ_MUNF01000931.1 GCF_002154555.1 Streptomyces murinus | reverse complement strand
TCCCACACCCCCGCGCGCGGGCCCGGCTGGCGTCCGCGGCCCGGCGACCGCGTGGTGATCGGCGACGCGGGCCTCGCCGACGAGGGCAGGCTGATAGCCGGCGAGCTGGGGATGAGCTACGCGGGACAGAAGGACGACACCAAGGCGGGCGATCTGCGGCTGTCGCTGGGCGGCGGGGGCGGCGACCAGGAGTCGTACACCATGACCGTCCGGGGCGGCCGGGTCGACATCAGCGGGCCGGGCCAGGCGGGGGTCTTCTACGGCACCCGGACCCTGAAGCAGGAGGTCCACGGGGGCGGTACGGCGCCGGAGGGCGTCGTGCGCGACGAGCCGGCCAAGCCGGTGCGCGGCTTCATGCTGGACATCGCGCGCAAACCGTACTCCGAGTCCTGGATAGAGGACCGGATACGGGAGCTGGGGGACCTGAAGTACAACGAGCTGGGGCTGCACTTCTCCGACGACCAGGCCTTCCGGATCGAGTCCAGCACCCACCCGGAGATCGTCTCCCCGGACCATCTCACCAAGGCGCAGGTCAAGCGGATCGTGGACCTGGCGAACAGCCGGCACATCACCGTCGTACCGGAGCTCGACTCGCCCGGACACCTGGGCGCGGTCCTCGCCGCCCACCCCGACCTCAAACTGCGCAACGGCAACGGCGTGGTGACCAAGGGCGCGATCGACATCTCCAAGCCCGGCTCGGCCGAGCTGATCGACGACCTTTTGAACGAGTACGCGGGGCTGTTCACCGGCGATCAGTGGAACCTCGGCGGCGACGAGTACCAGGCGCTGATGGCGAGCAACCCCCAGACCGCCTATCCGCAGCTGGCCGCGGCCGCCCGGCAGAAGTTCGGCGCGAACGGCAATGTCGCCGACCTCACCACCCAGTGGCTCAACGACCGCGCCGCCACCGTCCGCGCCCACGGCAGAACCATGCGCGCCTGGAACGACGGCTTCTACCGCAGCGCCACCGCCGTGCGGCCCGCGGACGATCTCCAGGTCGCCTACTGGACCGGCAAGGAGATCGGCGCCAGGCCGCCGGAGGACTATCTGAGCGCCGGCCGCAAACTCATCAACTACAACGACGAGTTCCTCTACTACGTCCTCGGCCAGCCGCAGACCTTCGTCTACCCGACCGGGCAGCGGATCTACGAGCAGTGGAACCCGCGGGTGGTGCGCGGCACCACCGCCGTCCCGGCGCGGTACGACGGCCAGATCCTCGGCGGCACCTTCGCGGTGTGGGGCGACCTCCCCGACGCGCAGACGCCGGACCAGGTCGCGGCCGGCATCCGGATGCCGCTGCGGGCCACCGTCCAGAAGCTGTGGGACCCGGGCACGCCCGCCCTTTCCTGGACGGACTTCAAGTCCCTGGCGGGCCGGTTGGGCTGATCCCCGGTTGGGCTGATCCCCGGTTGGGCCGATCTCCGGCTGGGCTGATCTCCGGCGGAGCTGTGTGATTTCTGTGGACGCGGCGTGATCATCGGACGTATCTTCCGGTGTTCATATATTCCGGCGGGCCGCGTGCATGTCGTACGCGGGCCGCCGGTCGCCGTTTCTCACCTCGGGGGATTCCCGCACCATGGCCACGCCCATGCCCGTACCGCCCCAGCCCGCGCCGCCCCTGGCGCCGCCGCCCGGTGCCCCGCCGCGCTCGCCCGCCGGGCTCGGTCTGGCCACGGCCGTCCTGCTGGGGCTGGTCGTCGCCGCCGACCTGTTCGCCTGCTTCGCGGACCAGACACAGGCGAGCNNCTGGTCCGCCGGGCCCATCACGCCGACACCCTCTACAACGCGGCGAGCGTCACCCAGGGGATCACCCTGGTGGCCACCATCGCCGTCTATCTGTGCTGGCTGTGGCGGGTGCGGACGAACGCCGAGGTGTTCGAGCCGCATGGGCACCGCATGAAGCGCGGCTGGGCCATCGGGGGCTGGTTCGTGCCGATCGGGAACCTGTGGCTGCCGCGCCGGGTCGTCGTGGACGTCTGGACGGCCAGTGCCCTGCCGGGCACCCGGGTGCGGACCACTCCGGTCAACGCCTGGTGGACGCTGTGGATCATCAGCCTCCTCGTGGGCCGGACCGCCTCCCGGCAGTACGACGCCGCCCACGGCGCCGATCAACTCGCC
>NZ_MUNF01000930.1 GCF_002154555.1 Streptomyces murinus | reverse complement strand
CAGCGTCCGCTGTCCTGGCCATGCCCGCCGCCACCGCGGCTCCGGGCCCCCACACACCCCACTCCCACCACGCAGCGCACTCCTCGCGCATCCCGTTCACGGCGGCCACGGTGACCGCGACCGACGATGGCTCCTACCACCTGGAACGGGATGCGCGAGGAGTGCGCTGCGTGGTGGGAGTGGGGTGTGTGGGGGCCCGGAGCCGCGGTGGCGGCGGGCATGGCCAGGACAGCGGACGCTGCGGTGGCAAAAACGACCACAGCGAGGGCCGAGTGCTTCACGTGCCTCATGGCAGAGATGCTGTGGGCGTCCGCCGACGCCAAGGTGAACGCTGGGTGACTGGGTTCACGCCCCGATATGGCGCCTTGGCTCATTGTGTCGAGATGACAGTTTCTGCCACCTCGATCACCGTCGGGTAAGACCGCGCTGACATCGCCGCCCGGGCGCGCGGCCACTGGATCATCGAGAACACCGCCCATGGGACGACCGGCCGGGACCGGGAAACCGTGGCGCAGCCGGCGTGGCCGTGCCGAGCGCGGAGCCGGTGCGGTGGTAGGCCCCCGGCCCGCGTCGTCCGCTGTCTGGACAGGGCGTCAGATGTGGCACAGGCCCCGCTCGTAGTCGACCGTGGCGGTCTCCTTCGAGTGGGTCCACTGAGGGCTCAGCAACTGCGCGTCGAGCTGCTGGGCCGCGCCGGGGCTCTCCACGATGTATCCGAAGTCCTGCAACCACGCC
>NZ_MUNF01000929.1 GCF_002154555.1 Streptomyces murinus | reverse complement strand
GCATGGACTTGGCGGTGCCGGACGGGGTGCCGCGGCGACTGGAGATCGGCGGCAAGTTCGTCGGCGACCGCGCGCTGGTGGAGCGGTGTGTCGTCACGCTCGCCGGGGAGCGGGGCCTGCTGCTCGTCGGCGAGCCCGGCACCGCCAAGTCCATGCTGTCGGAACTGCTGTCGGCCGCCGTGTGCGGAACCAGCGGGCTGGTCGTGCAGGGCACGGCGGGTACGACGGAGGACCAGCTGAAGTACGGCTGGAACTACGCCCTGTTGCTCGCGCAGGGCCCCAGCAGGACCGCGCTGGTGCCGTCGCCGGTGCTCACCGCGATGGCCCGGGGCGCGGTGGCCCGGGTCGAGGAGGTCACCCGCTGCCTGCCCGAGGTGCAGGACGCCCTGGTGTCGCTGCTGTCCGAGCGGCGCATCGCGATCCCCGAACTGGCGGGCGGCGAGGACGCGTTGGCGCACGCGGCGCCGGGCTTCACCCTCATCGCCACCGCCAACCTGCGGGACAAGGGCGTCTCCGAGATGTCGGCCGCGCTCAAGCGCCGCTTCAACTTCGAGACGGTCGGCCCCATCGCGGACCTCGACGCCGAGACCGCCCTGGTCCGCGGCCAGGCCCGGGCCTCGGTGGAGCGGGCGGGCGCGCCCTTCCAGGTCGACGACGCGGTCCTGGAGGCACTGGTCACCGTGTTCCGCGACCTCAGGGAGGGGCGTTCGGCGGAAGGCTGGGAGGTGGAGCGGCCGTCCACGGTGATGAGCACCGCGGAGGCCGTCTCCGTGGCGGGCGCGCTGGGTCTCGCCGCCGCGTACTTCCCCGGCGACCGTGACGTCCTCGGGCTGCTGCCGGGCCATCTGCTCGGTGTCGTACGCAAGGACGACCCGGCGGACGCGGCCCGGCTGCGCGGCTACTGGGACGGCCCGGTCCGGCGCCGTGCCGAACAGGGCTCCGCCACCTGGCGCACCCTGTGGGACCTGCGCACGGTCCTGGAGGGCTGAGGACGGTGCGGTACGACACCCCGGACGCGGCCGTCGCCGCTCTGACCGACCCGTCGGCGCCCTACCTCATCGGCGTACGCCATCACGCGCCCTCGCTGGCCGCGGCCGTGCCCGACCTGCTGGACGCGGCCGCGCCGGACGTGCTCCTGGTGGAGCTTCCCGCCGAGCTGGAGGAGTGGCTGCCCTGGCTCGCCCATGAGGACACCCGCGCCCCGGTCGCCCTCGCCGCCGCCCCCGCGACCGGGGCGAGCGGCCCGGCGTTCTACCCCTTCGCCGACTTCTCCCCCGAACTCGCGGCCGTGCGGTGGGCGGCGCGGCGCGGGACACCGGTGCTCGCCTGCGATCTGCCGCTGGCGGACCGGGCGTGGGCTGGGGCGCCGGACGAGGACGGAGCGACGGCCGGTCAGGGCGCGTCCGGGTCGCCGCGGCCGGGCACCGGCACAGACCGGCCGGGGATCGCCGCCGCGCTGCGCTCCCGTCTCACCGGTCTCCCGGGGGACGATCTGTGGGACCGGTTGGTCGAGGCGGCCGCGCCCGGTTCGTCGCCCCAGGCGCTGCGGCGGGCCGCGTTGCTGACGGGGTGGGCGCTGCGGCAGGAGGCGGTGGCCTCGGGCGGGGTGCCGGCGCTGGATCTGCGGCGGGAGCGGTGGATGCGGGCGTGTCTGGCCCGGGCCACGGCGCACGGGGAGCGCGCGGCGGTCGTGGTGGGCGCGTTCCACGCCCCGGCGCTGTCGGCCCCGGCAGACGGCGACGACGTGAGCGCCACCCCCACGGCCGAGAAAGCCCCGGCCTGGACGACATCTCTCATCCCCTACACCTACGCCCTCCTCGACGCGCGTTCCGGCTACCCGGCCGGGATCCGCGACCCGGAGTGGCAGCACCTGGTGCTGGACGCGGCCGGTGATCCTGCGGCCCTGGAGGACGCGCTGACCGGCGCCGCCGTACGGATCTGCGCCGAGCTGCGGGCGCTGGGGCATCCGTCCGGGCCCGCCGACGCCCGCGAGATCGCGCGGCTCGCCGGGGATCTGGCCCGGCTGCGGGACCTGCCCGCGGCGGGCCGTGGCGAACTGGTCGAGGCGGTGCAGACGGTACTGACCCAGGGCGAGCCGTACGGCCGGGGGCGGGCCGTGGCGAGGGCGATGGAGAGGGTGCTCGTCGGGACCCGTACCGGACGGCCCGCGCCGAAGGCGCCGCGCAGCGGCCTTGCCCCCGCGGTGGAGGCCGAGCTGCTCGCGCTGAATCTGCCCGGCCCCGCCGAGCCGGCCCCCGGCACCGCCCGGGACCTGCGCCTCGACCCGCTCCGCTCCGATCTGGACCGGCGCCGCGAACTCCTGCTGCGCCGCCTCGCGGTGTGCTCGGTGCCGTACGCCGAACCGAAGGCGGTGACCGCCGCGGGCGGCGCCGACGCGCTGACCTCGCGCTGGGAGGTGCGCTGGACCCCGGCCACGGCGGCCATGCTGAGCGTGGCCGGCATCCGCGGGGTCACCCCGGCCCAGGCCGCCGAGGGCGTGCTGCGGGAGCGGCGGCGCCAGGAGCGGGACGCGGGCGGACCCACGGCGGCACAGATCCTGCGGGGCCTGGAGGAGGCGGCCGAGTGCGGTCTGCCCGCGCTCACCGACGAGCGCCTCACCGAGACCGCCGGCATACTCCCGGGTGCCGCCACCCTGCCCGAACTCCTCGCCGGGCTCGCCCTGTCGGACCGGCTGCGGGCCGGGCACGTCCCGGGGCTCGCGGCGGCCGAGGAGCGTACCGGGCGCGCGGCGGCCGTCGCCGAGGCGCTGACCGCCGCGGCCGTACGGCAGCTCGACGGGCTCACCGGTGCCGAGGACCCGGCCGACGCCCGCGCCCTGGTGGAACTCGCCCAGCGCGCCGACCGGTTGGGGGGCATCCGGCTCGGGGACGCGCTGGCCCGGCTGGCGGCCGACGGTTCCCCGCTGATGCGCGGCGCCGCCGGGGCCGTACGGGTACTGCTGGGGCAGGAGGAGGCGCGGACGTTCGGTGATCGCGTGGCCTCCTGGGTGGACGGTGCCGGGGACCCGGAGTCCCGTACGGCGCTCACCGCCCGCCTGGCCGGTCTGCTGACCGCGGCGGGACCGCTGCTGGAATCGGCGGCGCCCGCGCTGGAACCGCTGCTCGACCGGGTGGCGGAGCTGTCCGACCGCGACTTCCTCGACCGGCTCCCGGCCCTGCGCGGCGGCTTCGACACCCTCAGCCCGGCCGCCCGCGAACGGCTCCTGTCCACCGTCGAGGAACGCCTGGACGGCGAACGCCCCTCCGACACCGGGGACATCGACCCGATGGCCCTGGCCCGCTGGACCGGCGCCGACCTGGCGGCCCGCGAGGCGCTGGCCGCGCT
>NZ_MUNF01000928.1 GCF_002154555.1 Streptomyces murinus | reverse complement strand
GGACACCGGCGGCGCGCCCGCCGACCCGGACGCGGGACTGCCCGACCAGGTCCGCGTCCGCCACCACAAGCTCGACCGGCTGCGCGCCGAGGGCACCGACCCCTACCCGGTCGGCGTCCGCCCCCCGACCCACGCCCTCGCCGACGTCCCGCCCGGCGAGCACGTCACCGTCGCCGGGCGGATCATGCTGGTCCGCGACCTCGGCGGGATCGTCTTCGCCGTGCTCCGCGACTGGTCAGGCGACCACCAGATCGCCCTCACCCGCGGGGGCCCCGGCGCCGCCCTCGCCCGCTTCACCGCCGACGCCGACATCGGCGACCACATCACCGTCACCGGTGCGAGCGGCCTCAGCGACCGGGGCGAGCCCACCGTCTTCGCCACCGACTGGCAGCTCACCGGCAAGTGCCTGCGCCCGCTGCCCGACAAGCGCCGGGGCCTGACCGACCCCGAGGCCAGGGTCCGGCTGCGCCACCTCGACCTGGTCACCCGGCCCAGCGCCCGGGCCGTGCTCCGCGCCCGCTCCGCCGCCGTCGGAGCCCTGCGCCAGGGGCTGCTGAGCCGCGGCTACGTCGAGGTCGAGACCCCGGTGCTCCAGCAGATCCACGGCGGCGCCAACGCCCGCCCCTTCACCACCCACAGCAACGCCTACGACCTCGACCTGTATCTGCGCATTGCCCCCGAGCTGTACCTCAAACGGCTGTGCGTCGGCGGCCTGGAGAAGGTCTTCGAACTCGGCCGCACCTTCCGCAACGAGGGCGTGTCACCCAAGCACAACCCCGAGTTCACCATGCTGGAGGCGTATCAGGCGTACGCCGACTACGACGTGATGCTCGACCTCGCCCGCGAGCTGATCCAGGGGGCCGCCACCGCCGCCCACGGCGCCCCGGTGGCCCGCAGGGGCACCGAGGAGTACGACATCTCCGGGCGCTGGCCGGTGAAGACGGTGTACGGCGCCCTGTCCGAGGCCCTCGGCGAGGAGATCGGCCCCGGCACCGAGCTGCTGCGCCTGCACCGGCTGTGCGACCGTGCCAAGGTGCCGTACACGGCGGACGACCAACCCGCCGACGTCGTCCTGGAGATGTACGAGCGGCTGGTCGAGGAGCGCACCCAACTGCCCACCTTCTACAAGGACTTCCCGACCGACGTCTCCCCGCTGACCCGGCAGCACCGCACCGATGCCCGGCTCGCCGAACGCTGGGACCTCGTCGCCTTCGGCACCGAACTCGGCACCGCCTACTCCGAGTTGACCGACCCCGTCGAACAGCGCCGCAGGCTCACCGAGCAGTCGCTGCGGGCGGCGGGCGGTGACCCGGAGGCCATGGAACTGGACGAGGACTTCCTTCAGGCCCTGGACTACGCGATGCCCCCGACCGGCGGCCTCGGCCTCGGCGTCGACCGGCTCGTCATGTTCCTCACCGGCCTCACGATCCGGGAGACCCTGCCGTTCCCCCTGGTGCGCCGCCGCTGAGCCCGGGCCCGGGGGCCGGGGCGGTCCCGGCGAAGGTCGGCGGCGCGATCGGCGGCACCGCCGCATCCGGCCGCCGGGACGCGTCCAGACCCCGCGGCACGGCACCACCGTCTGCCCGTTCCCCCTGGCGGCGCCAACTCGGCTCGCTCCCCTGACCGTTGCCCTGCCGATGTCCGTGCCGGCCGAAGGGCCGTCGGAGCCGCCCCGCGGGTTCCACGGGCGGCACCATCCTCGCTGGTCCGACCGGGTGGAATACCGCCCGCACGCCGTGCCGTTACGGTGCGGCGACCCCTTGTGGGGCGACTGATGAGTCATGCAGAAAGATCAGTTGTTCACACGCCGTCGCATGCTCCTCGCCGGTGCCGCCGCCCTGGGCGCGGCCGGCACCGCGGGACTCATCGTGGCGGGCAGCGACGAGGAGGGCGCCCGGATCGCCGCCCACGCCCCCGCGCCCGTCCCC
>NZ_MUNF01000093.1 GCF_002154555.1 Streptomyces murinus | reverse complement strand
GGATACGCAAGGCGCGCGGAGTCGTCACGATTGTCATGGCTCCGCGCGCCTTGCGTATCCTCGCTACGTGCTTCTCTCAGACAAGGACATCCGGGCCGAGATCGACGCCGGGCGGGTACGGATCGATCCCTTTGACGAATCCATGGTTCAGCCGTCGAGCGTCGATGTTCGGCTGGACCGCTACTTCCGGGTGTTCGAGAACCACCGGTACCCGCACATCGACCCCTCCGTCGAGCAGACCGATCTGACGCGGCTGGTGGAGCCGGACGGCGACGAGCCGTTCATCCTGCACCCCGGTGAGTTCGTGCTCGCGTCGACGTACGAGGTCATCTCGCTGCCCGACGACCTCGCCTCGCGCCTCGAGGGCAAGAGCTCGCTGGGCCGGCTCGGTCTGGTCACCCACTCCACCGCCGGGTTCATCGACCCGGGCTTCAGCGGTCACGTCACCCTTGAGCTGTCGAACCTCGCCACCCTGCCCATCAAGCTCTGGCCGGGGATGAAGATCGGCCAGCTGTGCCTGTTCCGGCTGTCCTCGCCCGCGGAGTTCCCGTACGGCAGTGAGCGCTACGGCTCGCGGTACCAGGGCCAGCGCGGGCCGACCGCCTCGCGGTCCTATGTCAATTTCCATCGGACCCAGGTGTGAGGGCATCCAGAACATGAGTGACGTGCGGGAGAACCTGACCTACGACGCGTTCGGCGGCGCCATCCGCGAGCTGGCCCAGACCATCGCGGACGACGGGTACGAGCCGGACATCGTGCTCAGCATCGCCCGGGGCGGTGTGTTCGTGGCCGGCGGGCTCGCCTACGCCCTCGACTGCAAGAACATCCACCTGGTGAACGTCGAGTTCTACACCGGCGTGGGCACGACCCTCGAAATGCCGGTCATGCTCGCACCCGTCCCGAACGTGATCGACTTCTCCGACAAGAAGGTCCTGATCACCGACGACGTCGCCGACACCGGCAAGACGCTCAAGCTGGTCCGCGACTTCTGCCTCGACACCGTCGCCGAGGTGCGCTCCGCGGTGGTCTACGAGAAGTCCCACTCCCTCGTGAAGTGCGAGTACGTCTGGAAGCGCACCGACGACTGGATCAACTTCCCGTGGAGCGTGCAGCCGCCCGTCGTGAAGCGGGACGACCAGGTGCTCGACGCCTGAGGAACACGGACACGTCGGACATGTGAGAGGGCCCCGGTGGCGTGCCACCGGGGCCCTCTCACATGCCGAACCAGGAACTAGAACGTGCCCAGCTTCACGATCGACAGCAGCGCGATCAGCTGGATCGCCGACGCGCCCAGCGCCTTCGGCCACGGCAGGTCGTGGGAGCGGGACACCATCATGGTGAGCAGCGCGCCCGCGGCGAGCCAGGTGGCCCAGCCGAGTATCTGGACGAAGCCCGCGTCACCGCCGAAGAACATGGCGAAGACCAGGCGGGGCGCGTCCGTGAGGGCCGTGATCAGCATGGACAGACCCACCGTCGGCTGCCAGGCGCCGTCGCCGCCGAGCTGGCGGGCCAGGGTGTGGGTGACCACGCCGAGGATGAACAGGCCGAGCACCATCACGACCGCGGTGATCAGCACGATCGGCACCGCGTTGGACAGCGTGGCGCCGATGGCCTCCTTGCGGGCGTCGTCGAAGCCGAAGACGGCGAGCAGGCCGTAGAGGAAGGTCACGATCAGGGCCGGGCCCCACATCGTGTAGTCCCGCATGCGCAGGAACGTCGGGTCGGGGGAGAGGACGATCCCCCGCAGCAGCTCCTTCCAGTGCAGCGGCGGGCCCACCGGCGGGGCGGGCGCGGCGGCGGAGCCGGCCTGGTAGGTCGAGCCCTGGGTGTAGCCGGCGGCCTCGTCGATCGAGAAGGCCTGGGTGTGGCCCGGGGTGTTCGCCGCGTACGGGTCCGGCGTGCCGCCCCCGTAGCCGTCGTCGAAGTACTCCGGGCCGTCGTCCGCCGGGCCCTGGTGCCCGTAGGGGCGACCCTGCCGGGGGTACGACTGCTGCCCGTACGACTGCGGTGCGTGCGGCGGCTGCCCGTACGACTGCTGCCCGTACGAGGGCTGCGGCGGCTGCGGCGACGGGTAGCCGTACGACGGCCGTCCCGCGCCCTGTCCGGGCGCCTGGGGCCCCTGCTGCCCGTACGACGACGGGCCGCGTCGCCCGCCCGACGGGCCGGAGCGGCCGTACGACGGTCCCTGCTGCGCCTGCTGTCCCTGGGGGGTGCGGTCGTCCCGGCCCCCGCGTCCGATCCTGAATCCAGCCACGTCATCGAACGTACCTGGTCCCGGAGGGTGACGTGCCGGGCCCGGCGGTCCGGGCCCGGCATTGCGGCCGACCTGTGACATCCCCTAAGGGGTCGTCAGCCGTTTCACCAGGGATGGTTCCGGGTTTGAACTGTCCCGGCCCGGTGAAGCGCGGCTCGGTCCGCTGAAGCGCGGCTCAGTCCGCGAAGACGGAGCCGAACTGCGGCACCCCGGTCGTGGACACCCCGGCCGAGGCGGGCGACACCGCGCGGGAGCCGATCGCGGTGATCTTCCTGCCGTCGGAGGGCAGATAGGTGACCGCGCCGTCGCCGCCGTTCTCGTACGAGCCCACCATCAGGTCGGCCTTGCCGTCGCCGGTGACGTCGTCCAGCTTGACGTCGGTGCCGAACAGGTCGTTCTTCTCGTCCTGGCCGGGCACGTTCGTGGTGCTCTGGGCGAAGGACTGGGCGCCGGAGGCGGTGTTCACGCCGGACGCGGAGCCGTACAGGACGGTGACCATGCCGGTGTTCGTGACCCCGTCGAGGTCCTCTTCCGGGGCGCTGATCACGAGGTCCTGGTAGCCGTCGCCGTTGACGTCGCCGATGGCGGTGATGATGCCGGGCTTGAGGGCCTTGGCGGCGGAGGCGTTCAGGCCGGTGGCGGCGCCGGGCAGCCAGTAGTTGGTGTTCCAGCCGTGGCTGGTCCTCGTCTCGTAGCCGTCGACCACGAGGTCGGTACGGCCGTCGCCGTTGACATCGCCCGCGGTCAGGTTCAGCGGCCCGTGGGCGCCGCCGGCGGTGCCCGACCGGATCGGCGCCTTGACGGTCGTACGGCTGCCGGGCTTGCCGGCGGTGGTGAAGCCGCCCCGGTAGAGGTAGAGGGTGCTGTTGCTGCTGCCCACGGCCAGGTCGGCCTTGCCGTCGCCGTCGAAGTCGCCGGCGGCCAGGGTCTCGCCCCAGTAGTCGTGGGAGGCGGGGGCCGGGTCGGCGACGTTGACGCCCTTGCCGGTCAGGCCGCTCTTGGAGCCCCACAGGATGGCGACGGCGCCGCCGTCGGTGTCGCTGTCGACCTTCTCGTCGGGGGTGCCGACGGCGAGGTCGTCGTAGCCGTCGCCGTTGAAGTCGGCGTACGCCAGGTCGCCGCCGAACTCGTCGCCGGCCTCGGCGCCGCCGGGGACGCCGGCGGTGTTCTGGGTGAGCAGGGTGTGCCCGGCGGCGGACACGCCGGTCTTCGAGCCGTACATGACGACGACCGCGCCGGCGTTCTTGTGGCCGCTGACGTAGGCGGTGGCGGCGGAGGTGGCGAGGTCGCCGATGCCGTCGCCGTTGAAGTCGGCCTTGGCGACCCGGGTGGAGTCGGCGGCCGTGGCGGGGGCGGCGGCGAAGGTGAGCAGACCGCCCGTCAGCGCGGCCGCGGTGGCCGTCGCGAGGGCGAGTCTTCGGTGCAGGTGCATGCGTTCTCCTGCGGCGTGCGGAGGATGCCGGGCGGGCATCCGCAGTCGGTTGGGTGCGGACCGGCCGGGCCCGTCCGGGGTTCGTCGTGCGTTGTCCCCGGGTTTACCGGCGGGTCGGCGATCAAGAGACGCGCGGTGCCGGGCAAGGGTTGTACGGGAGTTCGCCGGGTGCCGTTAAGTGTGTGATGTCCGTGGCGAGTTACCGGGTGCCCCTGCGGCGGGAGCGGGGCGGGTGGCGCAGGATGGACCCATGAGCGTAGTGAAGATCAATGTGCTGACCGTGCCCGCCGAGCAGCGGGAGGTCCTGGAGAAGCGGTTCGCCTCGCGGGCGCACGCGGTGGAGAACTCCGACGGCTTCGAGTGGTTCGAGCTGCTGCGCCCGGTCGAGGGCACCGACCAGTACCTCGTCTACACCCGCTGGCGTGACGAGGCGTCCTTCCAGGCGTGGATGGAGGGCCCGATGAAGGCCGCCCACCAGGGCGGCGCCACCGAGGGCGACCGCCCCAAGCCGGCCGCCTCCGGCTCCACCCTGTGGTCCTTCGACGTGGTCCAGCAGGCGGCCCCGAAGAACGCGTGACGCCCGGCGCCGGGCCTCGGCGGCGTGAGCGAGGCCCGGCGCCGTGCCCTTTCGCCGCGGCCTCACCCCCGGCGCGTGGCTGCTCGTGGCGTTCTCACGTGAGCGGATGGGCCGGGCTGGGCATACGCCTCGGTCCGGCCGCACAGGGCCGACCGCGTACGGCGGCTGTGCCCACGGTGGGGGTTCCCTCTGGCGGCCGACCCGCTCGGTGGGCCGGGTGCGCGCCTGGACGCCCCGGTGCATCGGTGACGAGAACACGGGCGCGCCCGGGTGGAGTCCCCGCCTCGGCCTCATGCCTGCGGCTCGCGCACCGGCCCGCGATCCCTTTCCGGCCGCCCGCCGCTTCTGGTCTTCTGTCCCGACCATCGGTCGGCTTCCGATCCGCGTCCGTTTCCGGCCTCCGGCTCGCTCTCAATCCTCTGCCGGCTCCTGGTCGCCCCGCCCTGGCCGTAGGTTTGCGGCCCGATGCCCGCCAAGTGCGCACGGCGGCTGCGCGGAGGCACCCCCGCCCCCGAACACGACAACGCCCCCTGCCTGTGCGAAGCAGGGGGCGTCGTCGGGTTTCAGGGGGCCTCGGGGGCCGTCACTTGACCGGCTCGGGCTCCGGGGTGGTCTCGGACTCGGACTCGCCCGCCGGGTCCACCGGGGTCCGCACCGAGTCCAGCAGCAGCTGGGCGACGTCGACGACCTGGATGGATTCCTTGGCCTTGCCGTCGTTCTTCTTGCCGTTGACCGAGTCGGTCAGCATGACGAGGCAGAAGGGGCAGGCCGTGGAGACGATGTCCGGGTTGAGGGAGAGGGCCTCGTCCACGCGCTCGTTGTTGATGCGCTTGCCGATGCGCTCCTCCATCCACATCCGCGCGCCGCCCGCGCCGCAGCAGAAGCCCCGCTCCTTGTGGCGGTGCATCTCCTCGTTGCGCAGCCCCGGGACCTTGCCGATGATCTCGCGCGGGGGCGTGTAGATCTTGTTGTGGCGGCCCAGGTAGCACGGGTCGTGGTAGGTGATGATGCCCTCGACCGGCGTGACCGGGATCAGCTTGCCCTCGTCCACCAGGTGCTGGAGCAGCTGGGTGTGGTGGATGACCTCGTAGTCGCCGCCGAGCTGCGGGTACTCGTTGCCGAGCGTGTTGAGGCAGTGCGGGCAGGTGGCGACGATCTTCTTCGCCGACTTCGGCTTCCTGGACTCCTCGGTGGCCTTGCCGTCGTCGTCCAGCTCCTCGCCGAACGCCGTGTTCAGGGCCATCACGTTCTCCATGCCGAGCTCCTGGAACAGAGGCTCGTTGCCCAGCCGGCGGGCGGAGTCACCGGTGCACTTCTCGTCGCCGCCCATGATCGCGAACTTGACGCCCGCGATGTGGAGGAGTTCGGCGAAGGCCTTCGTGGTCTTCTTGGCGCGGTCTTCCAGCGCGCCCGCGCAGCCGACCCAGTAGAGGTACTCGACCTCGGTGAGGTCCTCGATGTCCTTGCCGACGACCGGGACCTCGAAGTCGACCTCCTTGGTCCACTCCAAGCGCTGCTTCTTGGCCAGCCCCCAGGGGTTGCCCTTCTTCTCCAGGTTCTTGAGCATCGTGCCCGCCTCGGAGGGGAAGGCCGACTCGATCATGACCTGGTAGCGGCGCATGTCCACGATGTGGTCGACGTGCTCGATGTCCACCGGGCACTGCTCGACACAGGCGCCGCAGGTGGTGCAGGACCACAGCACGTCCGGGTCGATGACGCCGTTCTCCTCGGCGGTGCCGATCAGCGGGCGCTCGGCCTCGGCCAGGGCCGCGGCCGGCACCCCGGCCAGCTGCTCCTCGGACGCCTTCTCCTCGCCCTCCACCGTCTTGCCGCCACCGGCCAGCAGGTACGGCGCCTTGGCGTGCGCGTTGTCCCGCAGCGACATGATCAGCAGCTTCGGGGACAGCGGCTTGCCGGTGTTCCAGGCGGGGCACTGCGACTGGCAGCGGCCGCACTCGGTGCAGGTGGAGAAGTCCAGCAGGCCCTTCCAGGAGAACTGCTCGACCTGGGAGACGCCGAAGACGTCGTCCTCGCCGGGGTCGGTGAAGTCGATCGCCTTGCCGCCCGAGGTCATCGGCAGCAGCGCGCCGAGCGAGGTACCGCCGTCGGCGTTGCGCTTGAACCAGATGTTCGGGAAGGCGAGGAAGCGGTGCCAGGCCACGCCCATGTCGGTCTTCAGGGCGACCGTGATCATCCAGATGAAGGAGGTCGCGATCTTCAGGGCGGCGAAGAAGTAGGTGAGGTTCTGGAGCGTGCCGACGCTCATGCCCTTGAACCAGGCGACGACCGGATACGAGATGAAGAACGACGCCTCGTAGCCGTCGACGTGGTGCTGGGCGCCCTCCAGGGCGTGCAGCGTGAAGATGCAGACGCCGACGATCAGGATGACGGCCTCGACGAAGTACGCCTGGCCGAAGTTCGAGCCGGCGAAGCGGGACTTGCGGCCCGGCTTGTCCGGCTTGCTCAGCTGGCGGATCGCGATCAGCACCAGGATGCCGATCGTGGTCATGGTGCCGAGGAACTCGACGAAGACGTTGTACGGCGCCCAGTCGCCGATGATCGGCAGGATCCAGTCCGCCTTGAAGAGCTGGCCGATCGCGTTGACGATCGTCAGCAGCAGCGAGAAGAAGCCCACCGCCACGAACCAGTGCGCCACGCCGACGATGCCCCAGCGGTTCATCCGGGTGTGGCCGAGGAACTCCTTGGCCACCGTGACGGTGCGCTGTGTGGGGTCATTGGTCCTGGTCCCGGCCGGCACGGGCTGGCCGAGACGCATGAAGTTGAAGATCTGGAGGAGGGCGCGGCCGAACAGTGCCACGCCGACCACGATCAGGACCAGCGACACGATGATCGCGGCGAGTTGCATGGGGGCTCCTGAGGGCGGCCTCGAATTGACCGAGCGGACATTACTAAGCGGTAACTTATGCAGTTCTCTGAGACTACCCCTATCTTCCGTCGCGCCGCAGGGGAGCGCGGGGTGATATGGGTCGCTGAACGGCCGCCCATGGTGACGTGCTGATCACCTCAAGGGCAATCTGATCGTGTTATTCATCCCGAATTGCTACTTTCACCCCTACCTTAGAGCTGTGCTCTACGGGATCGCTGCGGCCTCCGCCGCCCTGCTGCTCACCGCCGTCCTCGCGGCACTGCTCCGGCTGCCCGCCCTGCGGGCGGGGGTCGTGGACCGGCGCCGAAGCCGTCCGCTGCCCCTGCTCGGCGGCCTCGCCGTCGTCACCGTCACCTCGCTGGTCGCCTGGACGGGTGAATGGACCCGGGTCGCCCCGCTGGGTGACGGGGTCGGCGGGCTGCTCCTGGCCGCCGTGGCGGTCGGACTGCTCGGCCTGGTCGCCGACGTCTGGCGGCTGCGCGGCCGGGTGATCGCCGCCGGTACGGCGGTCGCGGCGGCCTGCGTGGTGCCCTACGACGAGACGGGGGTGGCCGGGGGCGCGCTCGCCGTGGCCGGGATCGTCCTCGTCACGCTCGTCTTCCGGGGGCTCGACCACGCGGACGGTCTTGCCGGGACCGTGGGCGTGGTCACCGCCTTCGGGGCCGGAGTCTGCGCCGCCATCGAGGTGATGGACGGGCTCGCCGTCCTGCTCAGCGTGTTCGCCGCCGCCCTCACCGGCTTCCTGATGCACAACTGGCATCCCGCCCGCGTCGGACTCGGCGCCTGCGGCTCGCTGTTCACCGGGTTCCTGTTGTCCTCCGGGGTCGTCTTCACCCGCGCGGGGTACGCGATCGGACCGAGCGCGGCCGTGCTCTTCTGCCTCGGCGCCGTCGCCCTCGCGGACGCCGCCCTGGTGGTTCTCGTACGGCTGCTCGGGCGCCGGCCGCCGCTGCGGCGTGGCCCGGACCACCTGGTGCACCGGCTGCGGCGGTTCGGGCTCACCCAGCCGGGGGCCGTGGTGGTGCTCGGGGTGTGCGCCTTCGCCGCGGTGTTCGCGGGAGTGCTCGTGCATGCCGGATGGGCGGGGGAGGAACCCGTGCTCTGGGTGGCCGGAGGAGCGGCCGTCCTGGTGCTCGTACTCCTGCGGGCGCCTGTTCGGATTCCGGTCCAGCGGCCTCGCCGTATGGCATCGACGCAGGTCAGCGAGCGGTTGCGTGTAAGGAACGGATAAGACTTGAGTCTGGATGACTCAGGTCTGTTGACCCCAGCGGCCCGCTCGTGCACACTTGAGTCCGTTGCACTCAAGTCAGCTGGAGGAATCAACCATGGCACGTGCGGTCGGCATCGACCTGGGCACGACTAACTCCGTCGTCAGCGTTCTGGAGGGCGGCGAGCCCACCGTCATCACCAACGCCGAGGGTGCCAGGACCACGCCGTCCGTCGTCGCCTTCGCGAAGAACGGTGAGGTGCTGGTCGGCGAGGTCGCCAAGCGCCAGGCGGTCACGAACGTGGACCGGACCATCCGCTCCGTGAAGCGCCACATGGGCACGGACTGGAAGATCGAGCTCGACGGGAAGCAGTTCAACCCGCAGCAGATGAGCGCCTTCATCCTGCAGAAGCTCAAGCGGGACGCCGAGGCGTACCTGGGCGAGAAGGTGACCGACGCGGTCATCACCGTCCCGGCGTACTTCAACGACTCCGAGCGTCAGGCGACGAAGGAGGCCGGCGAGATCGCGGGCCTGAACGTCCTGCGCATCGTCAACGAGCCGACGGCCGCCGCGCTGGCCTACGGCCTCGACAAGGACGACCAGACGATCCTCGTCTTCGACCTCGGTGGCGGCACCTTCGACGTGTCCCTGCTGGAGATCGGCGACGGCGTCGTCGAGGTGAAGGCCACCAACGGTGACAACCACCTCGGTGGTGACGACTGGGACCAGCGCGTCGTCGACTACCTGGTCAAGCAGTTCCAGTCCGGTCACGGCGTGGACCTGTCCAAGGACAAGATGGCCCTCCAGCGCCTGCGTGAGGCCGCCGAGAAGGCCAAGATCGAGCTGTCCTCGTCCACCGAGACCTCGATCAACCTGCCCTACATCACGGCGTCCGCCGAGGGCCCGCTGCACCTGGACGAGAAGCTCACCCGCGCCCAGTTCCAGCAGCTGACGGCCGACCTGCTGGAGCGCTGCAAGACGCCGTTCCACAACGTCATCAAGGACGCCGGCATCTCCATCAACGAGATCGACCACGTCGTCCTCGTCGGTGGCTCCACCCGTATGCCCGCCGTGGCCGAGCTCGTCAAGGAGCTGACCGGCGGCAAGGAGGCCAACAAGGGCGTCAACCCGGACGAGGTCGTCGCCATCGGCGCCTCGCTCCAGGCCGGTGTCCTCAAGGGCGAGGTCAAGGACGTCCTGCTGCTCGACGTCACCCCGCTGTCCCTCGGTATCGAGACCAAGGGCGGCATCATGACCAAGCTGATCGAGCGCAACACCACGATCCCGACGAAGCGCTCCGAGATCTTCACCACGGCCGAGGACAACCAGCCGTCCGTGCAGATCCAGGTCTACCAGGGCGAGCGCGAGATCGCGGCGTACAACAAGAAGCTCGGCATGTTCGAGCTGACCGGTCTGCCGCCGGCGCCCCGCGGCGTCCCGCAGATCGAGGTCTCCTTCGACATCGACGCCAACGGCATCATGCACGTCACGGCGAAGGACCTCGGCACCGGCAAGGAGCAGAAGATGACCGTCACCGGCGGCTCCTCGCTGCCGAAGGACGAGGTCGACCGCATGCGCGAGGAGGCCGAGCGCTACGCGGAGGAGGACCACAAGCGCCGCGAGGCCGCCGAGACCCGCAACCAGGGCGAGCAGCTCGTCTACCAGACCGAGAAGTTCCTCAAGGACAACGAGGACAAGGTCCCGGGCGAGGTCAAGACCGAGGTGGAGTCCGCCATCGCCGAGCTGAAGGAGAAGCTCAAGGGCGAGGACACCGCCGAGATCCGCACCGCCACCGAGAAGGTCGCGGCCGTCTCGCAGAAGCTCGGCCAGGCGATGTACGCCGACGCCCAGGGCGCGCAGGCCGCGGGTGCCGGTGACGCCGGTGCCGGCCAGGCCAAGGCCGACGACGACGTCGTGGACGCCGAGATCGTGGACGACGAGCGCAAGGACGGTGCCGCGTGACGGAGGAGACCCCGGGCTTCGAGGAGAAGCCCGACGTCCCCTCCGGCGCCACCCCTGACGACGCCGAGTCGAAGGCCGCCCCCAAGGAGGGGGCGGCCCCGGCCGGGGACGCGAACGCAGACGCCGGTCTGGTCGCCCAGCTGGACCAGGTACGCACCGCGCTGAACGAGCGCACCGCGGACCTCCAGCGGCTCCAGGCCGAGTACCAGAACTACCGCCGCCGGGTCGAGCGGGACCGGGTCACGGTCAAGGAGATCGCCGTCGCGAACCTCCTGACCGAGCTGCTGCCCGTGCTCGACGACATCGGCCGCGCACGGGAACACGGCGAACTGGTCGGCGGCTTCAAGTCGGTGGCCGAGTCGACGGAGGCCACCGCGGCCAAGCTGGGCCTCCAGCAGTTCGGCAAGGAGGGCGAGCCCTTCGACCCGACCATCCACGAGGCCCTGATGCACAGCTACGCGCCGGACGTCACCGAGACGACCTGCGTGGCGATCCTTCAGCCCGGGTATCGCATCGGCGAGCGCACCATCCGCCCCGCGCGGGTGGCCGTGGCCGAGCCGCAGCCGGGCGCGCAGGCCGGGAAGCCGGAGAAGGCGGGCAAGGCCGAGGGCGCCGAGGAGAAGTCCGAGGCGGCCGACGACAAGGAGAACGGTGGCCCGGAGGAGGGCTGACGTAATCACAGCGGACGGGAAGGAGGGACGTCGGGAATGAGCACCAAGGACTTCATCGAGAAGGACTTCTACAAGGTCCTCGGCGTCCCCAAGGACGCCACCGAGGCCGAGATCAAGAAGGCGTACCGGAAGCTCGCGCGCGAGTTCCACCCGGACGCCAACAAGGGCAACGCCAAGGCCGAGGAGCGCTTCAAGGAGATCTCCGAGGCGAACGACATCCTCGGCGACCCCAAGAAGCGCAAGGAGTACGACGAGGCGCGCGCCCTGTTCGGCAACGGCGGCTTCGGCCCCGGTCCGGGCGCCGGCGGCGGCAACTTCAACTTCGACCTGGGCGACCTCTTCGGAGGCGGCGGCACCGCCCAGAGCGGCGGCTTCGGCGGCGGGCTCGGCGATGTCTTCGGGGGCCTGTTCAACCGGGGCGGGGCGGGCGGGGCGACCCGTACGCAGCCGCGCCGCGGCCAGGACGTGGACACCGAGGTCACCCTCAGCTTCACCGAGGCGATCGAGGGGGCCACGGTGCCGCTGCGGATGACCTCCCAGCAGCCCTGCAAGGCCTGTTCCGGCACCGGCGACAAGAACGGCACGCCCCGGGTGTGCCCGACCTGCGTCGGCACCGGCCAGATCGCCCGGGGTTCGGGCGGCGGCTTCTCGCTGACCGACCCCTGCCCCGACTGCAAGGGCCGCGGTCTGATCGCCGAGAACCCCTGCCCGGACTGCAAGGGCAGCGGACGCGCCAAGTCCTCGCGCACCATGCAGGTCCGCATCCCGGCGGGTGTCACCGACGGGCAGCGGATCCGGCTGCGCGGCAAGGGCGCCCCCGGTGAGCGGGGCGGTCCGGCCGGCGATCTGTATGTGACCGTGCACGTGGGCGAGCACCCGGTGTTCGGCCGCAAGGGCGACAACCTGACGGTGACCGTCCCGGTCACCTTCGCGGAGGCCGCGCTCGGCGGCGAGGTGCGGGTGCCGACCCTCGGCGGCCCGCCGGTCACCCTGAAGCTGCCCCCGGGCACTCCGAACGGCAGGACCATGCGGGCCCGCGGCAAGGGCGCGGTCCGCAAGGACGGCACCCGCGGCGACCTCCTGGTCACCGTCGAGGTGAGTGTCCCGGAGGACCTGTCGGGGAAGGCTCGTGACGCACTGGAGGCGTATCGCGAGGCGACCGCGGGCGAGGACCCGCGGGCGGAGCTGTTCGAGGCCGCGAAGGGAGCTTGAGCGTGATGGAAGGCCGCCGGCGCAATCCGTACGAACTGACCGAGGAGTCCCCGGTCTACGTCATCTCGGTGGCGGCCCAGCTCTCCGGACTCCACCCGCAGACGCTGCGCCAGTACGACCGCCTGGGCCTGGTCTCCCCGGACCGCACCGCGGGCCGGGGCCGGCGCTACTCGGCCCGTGACATCGAACTGCTCCGCCAGGTGCAGCAGTTGTCGCAGGACGAGGGCATCAACCTGGCCGGCATCAAGCGCATCATCGAACTGGAGAACCAGGTCGCCGCGCTCCAGTCCCGTGTCGCGGAGCTGGAGTCGGCCCTGGACGGAGCGGCGGCCACCATGCGCCAGCGCGAGGCCGCCGTGCACGCCTCCTACCGGCGGGACCTGGTCCCGTATCAGGAGGTCCAGCAGACCAGCGCGCTGGTCGTGTGGCGGCCCAAGCGGTCCCCGCAGCAGGGCGACTGAGCAGTCGCGGTACCACGCGCGGCGA
>NZ_MUNF01000927.1 GCF_002154555.1 Streptomyces murinus | reverse complement strand
CCTGTGGCGCGGCCGCCCCGAGGACCCCCGCTGGGCGCGCCCCGCCCTCCTCGGGCTGCTCGCCGCGACCCTGCTGCTCTACCTGTACGACCTGAGCGCCTCCGGCTACGCCAACTCCTTCTACTCGGCGGCCGTCCAGGCGGGCAGCGCGTCCTGGAAGGCGCTGTTCTTCGGCTCGCTGGACGCGGGCAACGCCATCACCGTCGACAAGCCCCCGGCCTCGCTGTGGCCGATGGAGCTGTCGGTGCGGATCTTCGGCCTGAACTCCTGGGCGATCCTCGTGCCCGAGGTGCTGATGGGCGTGGCGACCGNNCGCGGCGCTGATGTTCCGGTTCGACAACCCGGACGCCATGCTGGCCCTGCTGATGTCGGGGGCCTGCTACCTCGTCGTACGGGCGCTGGAGGACGGCCGGACCAGGTGGCTGGTGTGGGCCGGGGCCGCGATCGGTCTCGCGTTCCTCGCCAAGACGCTCCAGGCGTTCCTGATCCTGCCGCCGCTCGCCGTGGTGTACGCGGTGTGCGCGCCGGTCCTGCTGAAGAAGCGCCTCGGCCAACTGGCCGCCGCCACCCTCGCGTTGGTGGTGGCCGGGGGCTGGTGGGTGGCGATCGTCGAGCTGTGGCCGGCCGCGTCCCGTCCGTA
>NZ_MUNF01000926.1 GCF_002154555.1 Streptomyces murinus | reverse complement strand
TCCCGTCTGCCGCGCGACGCCATGCACGCACTCTCGCGGCACCGGGCGCAGACCCAAGTACGTCCAGTACGAGGGCCTACGCCCGGCACCCCGAGAGCACGCACCTGACGCCGCGCGGCCGCCCTCCGGGCGACGACGGGAATTGTCAGACAGGCCCTAGGACCAGCGGACGGCGCCGGGCCTTCGGCGGTCCGATCCGCGCCGGCGTGCCCCGCCGGTACCGTGAGGGCATGAGCCACCGCCCCCGGTCCGGCCTCGCCGCGGTGAGTTCCGCGTTGCTGGCCATGAGCAGGCATCTGGAGATGCGCGACGTCCTGAAGACGATCGTCGCCTCCGCCCGCGAACTCCTCGACGCGCAGTACGCCGCCCTCGGCGTCCCCGACGACCACGGGGGCTTCGCCCAGTTCGTCGTGGACGGCGTCAGCGACGCCCAGTGGAAGGCGATCGGCCCGCTGCCCCGCCAGCACGGCGTCCTCGCCGCGATGCTGCACGAGGCCCGCCCCGAACGCCTCGCCGACGTACGCAAGGACCCCCGCTTCGAGGGCTGGCCCGACGCCCACCCCGACCTCGTCGACTTCCTCGGCCTGCCCATCCGCGACGGCGACGAGACCATCGGCGCCCTGTTCCTGGCGAACAAGAACTGCCCCAAGCCGGAAGGAAGTTGCGGCTTCACCCAGGAGGACGAGGAACTGCTCGCCCTCCTCGCGCAGCACGCCGCGATAGCCCTCACCAACGCCCGCCTGTACGAGCGCAGCCGCGAACTCACCATCGCCGAGGAGCGCTCCCGGCTCGCCCATGAACTGCACGACGCGGTCAGCCAGAAGCTGTTCTCGCTGCGCCTGACCGCCCAGGCCGCCGCCGCCCTCGTCGACCGCGACCCGGCCCGCGCCAAGGGCGAACTCCACCAGGTCGCCGCGCTCGCCGCCGAAGCCGCCGAGGAACTGCGGGCCGCCGTCGTGGAGTTGCGGCCCGCCGCACTGGACGAGGACGGTCTGATCGCCACCCTGCGCACCCAGATCCAGGTTCTCGACCGCGCCCACACCGCCCGTGTCACCTTCACCGGCGTCGGCTACCGCGCACTGCCCGCAGCCCAGGAGGAGGCCGTGCTCCGGGTCGCCCAGGAGGCCCTGCACAACGCGCTGCGCCACGCGGACGCGGAGCGCGTCGATGTGAGCGTGCAGCGGCGCGGCCCCGGAGCGGTGCTGCGGATCAGCGACGACGGCACCGGCTTCGACCCGGCCGCGGTCGGCCGCGCCGGGCGCCACCTCGGACTGGTCTCGATGCGGGACCGGGCGAGCGGGGTCGGCGGCACGCTGACCGTGGATTCGGTGCCCGGCAAGGGCACCACGATCGAACTGGAGGTCCCCGGTGGCTGAGCCCATCAAGGTGCTGCTCGTCGACGACCACCAGGTCGTCCGCCGGGGCCTGCGCACCTTCCTGGAGGTGCAGGAGGACATAGTGGTCGTCGGCGAGGCGGCCGACGGTGCGGAAGGCGTGGCCCGCGCCGAGGAACTGCGGCCCGACGTCGTCCTCATGGACGTCAAGATGCCGGGCATGGACGGCATCGACGCCCTGCGCAGGCTGCGCGAACTCGACAACCCCGCACGGGTGCTGATCGTCACCAGCTTCACCGAGCAGCGCACGGTCGTACCGGCCCTGCGCGCGGGCGCCGCCGGGTATGTGTACAAGGACGTGGACCCGGACGCCCTCGCCGGCGCCATCCGCTCCGTGCACGCCGGGCACATCCTGCTCCAGCCCGAGGTGGCGGGCGCGCTGCTGTCCCAGGAGGAGGCCAACTCCGGTCAGGGCCGGGGGAGTTCGCTCACCGATCGGGAGCGCGAGGTGCTCGGGCTGATCGCCGACGGCCGCTCCAACCGGGAGATCGCCCGTGCGCTGGTGCTCTCCGAGAAGACCGTCAAGACGCACGTCTCCAACATCCTGATGAAGCTCGACCTCGCCGACCGCACCCAGGCCGCGCTGTGGGCCGTACGACACGGGGTGGCCGGCTGAAACGTCCGTACGGACGCCGTACGCCGGTTCCCCCCAGAAGCCCCGTTCCGGACTGAGATTCATACCGTCGTGGGAATGTCACCCGGATGGCGCATCCCTAGGCGATCTCCGCCGTTCTCCAGTGCGTGCCACGGAGAACCGCCGTGGTGAACGTCCAAGAGGGGTTTGAAAGTGAAGAACCTGAAGAAGGCAGCGGCCGTGACGATGGTGGCCGGTGGCCTGCTGGCCGCCGGTGCCGGCCTGGCCTCCGCCCAGAGCGAGGCCGGCGGCGCGGCCGTGAACTCCCCGGGCGTCGTCTCGGGCAACGCCATCCAGGCGCCGATCCACGTCCCGGTCAACGTGACCGGTGACAGCATCGACGTCATCGGCGTGCTGAACCCGGCCTTCGGCAACGTCGGCCTCAACCACTGAGGCATCTCGACCGCGGCGCGGGCCCCCCGGATCCACCGGGGGGCCCGCCCCTTTGTCCGGCCCCGGAGCTCACCTCACCCCGCGCTCCCGCTCCTCCACCATCGAGTTGTACGCCGCCACCTGCGCCCGCCGCGCCGTCCGCTCCACCGGGCGCAGCGCCTGGGTGCGCGCCGCCATCTCCGAGGCGGTCACCGCGGCCCCGTGGCCGTGGTCGTGCGCGAGGGCGATCAGCAGGGTGATGCGCTGCGCCAGCTCCAGGACCCGGGCCGCGCGGGGCGGATAGCCCGGGGCCAGGACCTCGCGGCCGGCCTCCGCCCGCGCCCGGTACGCGTCGATCGCGGCCTCGGCCACCGGGCCCGAGGCGGCCACGTCCAGGCGGGCCAGCACCGCCGTGGCATCCCGCAGGGCCTCCGCCAGCTCGCGCTCCGCCTCGCCCAGGGAGGGCACGTCCGCGGGCGGGGCCTCGCGCACCGGCAGGGCGTGCCAGACCACCTCGACATGCACATCACCCGCGGGCCCGGCCTCGGACACCTCGGGCACCAGCCCGAACGCGGTGCCGAAGCAGACCACCGCCTCCGCCGCGTCCAGCGCCCGCGCGTTGAACTCCGGCGGGCCGCTCAGCCCCAGCGGATGGCCGGGCGCCGGCAGCGCCACCCGCAGCCCCGTCGCCCCCAGCGTCCGCAGCCGCCCCAGCGCGAGCGTCAGTCCCACCGGCGCCGCCTCCCCGGGCAGCCCGGCCACCCGGTGCACGGCGTCGTCACCCACAATGGCGAGCGCGGCGTCATCCGGCGAGACAAGTCCGGCCAAAAGGGCATTTCCCCATGAGGCAAGGCGTCCTGAACGCGGTTCCGTGAGCATGCCCCCACCCTAAGGACCGGACCGATGGAATGGACCGGCGCACCGGTGGCGTAGATTTCATAAGGGCCGTGCCCACCGGCGCGGCGGACCGCGCCACAGGCGTACGCGACAGCCGAGACCGGCCACACTGCAAGGGGAGACAACGCGCTCATGAGCGATGTTCTGGAGCTTCAGGACGTATCCGTGGTCCGTGAGGGCCGGGCTCTGGTGGACCAGGTCTCCTGGTCGGTGAAGGAGGGCGAACGCTGGGTCATCCTCGGCCCCAACGGCGCCGGCAAGACCACCCTCCTGAACGTCGCCTCCAGCTACCTCTACCCCACCACGGGCTCCGTCACCATCCTCGGGGAGACCCTGGGCAAGCCCGGCACCGACGTCTTCGAGCTGCGCCCCCGCGTCGGCGTGGCCGGCATCGCCCTCGCCGAGAAGCTCCCCAAGCGCCAGACGGTTCTCCAGACGGTCCTCACCGCCGCCTACGGCATGACCGCCGCCTGGAACGAGGAGTACGAGGACGTGGACGAGCAGCGTGCCCGCGCCTTCCTCGACCGCCTCGGCATGAGCGACTACCTCGACCGCCGCTTCGGCACCCTCTCCGAGGGCGAGCGCAAGCGCACCCTCATCGCCCGCGCCCTGATGAGCGACCCCGAGCTGCTGCTCCTGGACNNGCCGCCTCGGCCGGCTCGCCCGCGACCCCATCGCGCCCTCGATGATCATGGTCACCCACCATGTCGAGGAGATCGCCCCCGGCTTCTCCCACGTCCTGATGATCCGTCAGGGCAAGGTCCTCACCGCCGGCCCGATCGAGCTGGAGCTGACCTCCCGCAACCTCTCCCGCTGCTTCGGCCTCCCGCTCGTGGTCGAGCAGGTCGGCGACCGCTGGACCGCCCACGGCCTGCCGCTGTCCTGACCCCACCGGCACCCCAGGCCGCCCCCGGCCGTCCGTGACCCCACCCCGACCTCACCCCGATCCCACCTCGCCGGGACCCCGCCGGGACCCTCGCGCAAACCCGTCGGGGTCCTCAACGCGCCCTGTCCGCCGCCCGATCGTGGCCCTACGATGACCACGTGAACGACATCGACGCATGGGTGTGGTGGCTCGTCGGCGCGGCCGCGCTCGG
>NZ_MUNF01000925.1 GCF_002154555.1 Streptomyces murinus | reverse complement strand
CTGCGGATGGGCGAGCTCGCCGAGGCGCTGATGGTGAACGCCCCGCATGTCACCCGTGAGGTGCGCCGGCTGGAGGACGGCGGCCTGGTCGCCACCACCCGGGAGCCGGGGGACCAGCGGGCGCGCCGGGCGCGGGCCACGGGGGAGGGCCGTGAGGCGGTCGCGCGCGCCGAGGCCACGGGGAAGCGGTGGCTCGGTGAGGCGCTGGGGGAGTTCTCGCCGGAGGAGCTGGAGACGGCGGCGGCGGTGATCAACCGGATCGTGGCGGGGTTCCGGCCGTGAGGGTGCTGTGAGGGGTGCCGTCAGGGGCGCCCTCAGGGGCGCCGTCAGAGGCTCGGGTCAGCCGGGTGAAGTGGGGGCCGGGCCCTTGGTGGGACGGCTGGATGAAGCGGTGGCCGGGGTTTTGGTGGGTCAGTCGGTCGACGTGAGGGCCGGGCTCTTGGTGGGTCAGCCGGGCGAGGTGGTGGCCGGGGTCTCGGCGGGATCCGCCGTTCTCGCGCGGGCCACCGTCCCTGTGGAGGCGTCGGTGGCTGTCTCCGTTGGCGGCGTGAGGAGGTAGCGCGCGGCGACCGCCCGGTTGTACCGGTCCAGCATGGTGCCCAGTGTCCGCAGATCCTCCGGGTCCCAGTCGCCCAGCAGTTCGGCGTGGCTCTCGGTGCGCCGGTCCCGTACGACCCGCATCTCGCGCAGCCCGTCCGCGGTGGGCGTGACCACCCAGCGGCGCCGGTCGGCGGGGTCGGCGGCGCGTTCGACCAGGCCGGCGGCGGTGAGCGCGGAGACCTGCCGGCCCGCGGTGGAGGGGTCGAGGCCGAGGGTGCAGGCGAGGGTGGTGATGGTCATCGGGCCTCCGTCGCTGAGGGTGCGCAGCAGCAGATACTGCGCCCGGTCGAGACGGTCGTGGACATCGGTACGCCGGTGCAGCAGCTCGAAGTTGCGCATCAGCACGGCTGTCTGCCGCTCGATCACATCGAGCGCCGGGTCCGCTCCGGTCATCCTGTACCGCCGTCTCACCATCGACTGATACCAGTATCGCATCAGCGGTTATCGGTATGATACCGATAGTTACCGGTATCGTACCGGGATTGCAAGGGTCCGGACCTGAGGGTTCGGATCACTGGGGGGAGTGGACACGGGTGGACCGAGGAGTGGCCGCGCTGCGCGGAATACGGGACAGGGTGGTCGGCTCGGACCCCGGGCTGAACCGGCTGCGCATGGCCCTGTCGGCCGCGCTGGCGATGGCCACCACACTGGGCATCGAATACCTGTACGCCACCGCGACCCACGCGGGCCCTCAGGGCACCCTGATCGCGATGCTGCTCGGCACTGTCATGGCGATGATGGGCTCGATGGCCCTGTCCGGCACCGGTGTCTGGCCGAAGGTGCGCACCGCCGTCTTCTTCCCGCCGGCCATCGGTATCGGGATGCTCGCGGGCGTCGCGGTGGCCGGCCGTACGGATCTGATGCTGTGCGTCTTCGTCGCCGTGATGTTCGTGGCGGTCTTCGTGCGCCGCTTCGGCATGGCCTTCTTCTTCTACGGCTTCATGATCTGGATGGGCTACTTCTTCGCCGCGTTCCTCGGCGCGAAGCTGTCCATGCTGCCCGCCCTGCTGTCGGCGGTCGGTGTCGCGACGGGCTGGGTGCTGCTGCTGTCGCTGACCGTGCTGCGCACCAATCCGCGCCGCACCCTGCGCCGGGTGCGCGAGGCGTTCGGCGCGCGGGCCCGTGCGGTGGCCCGCGCCAGTGCCGAACTGCTGGCGGCCGACCCGCGCCGCCACGCCCGGCTGCGCCGCCGGCTGCACGCCCGCCAACTGCGCCTGTCCGAGGCCGCGTTGATGATCGAGGGCTGGTCGGCGGAGCCCGGCGCGCTGCCCGTGGGCTGGTCCGGACCCGCGCTGCGGCGCCGGCTGCTGGAGGCGCATCTGGCGATCGACGCGCTGGCCGCGGCGGCCGAGACGCTGGCCGAGGACGGCGGGGAACTGCTCCCCGCGGCCGCCCGTATCGCCGGCCATCTGGGCCGCCGGGAGTACGGCGCGGTGGAGTACGTGGCCCGCCCCCTGCTGGAACCCCGTACGGGTACGGCGGCACCGGGCACCGGCCGCTGGCCCGCCCACCATCTGGCGGCCGCGGCCGTCGAGTACGTCACCCTGGCGGGCACCGCCACCGCCCCGCCGCCGTACGACGACATCACCGACGAGGCGTACGACCCCGTCGTCACCCTGGCCCAGGGCAATCTGCCCGGTTCCGCGGCGGTGGCCTCGGACGTCGCGGCGCGCGGCAGCCACTGGAACCCGCTGAGCCGGCTGACGCTGACGACCCGGCAGGCGATCCAGGTCGCGGTCGCCGGCAGCCTCGCGATCCTGGCGGGCCGGGAGCTGTCGCAGGCCCGCTACTACTGGGCGGTGCTGGCCGCGTTCATCGCCTTCGCCGGCACCGCGACCCGCTCCGAGACCTCCATCAAGGCGGTCAACCGGGTGGTCGGCACCCTCGTCGGCCTGGGCGCGGGCATCGGCCTCGCGCATCTCACCGCCGGGCACACCGCGTGGGTGCTGGTGGTGATCGTGACCAGCATGTCCCTGGGCTTCTACCTGGTGAACGTCAGCTACGCCTGCATGATCTTCTTCGTCACCATCATGGTGTCCCAGCTCTACAGCGTCCTGCACGAGTTCTCCGCCGGCCTTCTGCTGCTCCGCCTGGAGGAAACCGCCCTCGGCGCGGCGACTCCACCGTGTCGCGGGTGCTGGTGGGGAGTATGAAGTAGGCCACCGCGATGCCGATCGCCGCGCCGAGGGCGGTTTCCTC
>NZ_MUNF01000924.1 GCF_002154555.1 Streptomyces murinus | reverse complement strand
CCGGCGTCGGCGGCGGTGGCGGGCGAGGCGGGTAACACGGTCAGGGCGAGAGCGCAGATGAGAGCGGCCCGAGCCGGACGGGATAAGCGAAATGAAATGATCATCTACAGAAATTACCAGGTGAGAGGCCCTATCCCCGGCCTCGGCGGCACCCCGGGGAACGCCGGTTCCCGCCTGGTCCCCAAAAACGATCAGGGGCGGTNNAGCTGCGCCACGTCCCGTTGCCGTTTGACCTGCGGTTTCGCCGGTCGCAACGTGCAGGGAAACAATACCGCACTCGACTCGGTGATCGCGCACGACTTCCTGGGGTTGACCTCAAGTTTGGTCGAGGTTGCACGCTGTCGTACATGACGATCACAACGGACGAACACCACGCCCACGAGTACGCCGACCTGCCCCGGCTGATGAGCCTCATGACCGGCGACGAGAAGCACGGCCCGGCGGCCACCTCCACGCTCGATGTGCTGTGGGTGCTCTACGACCGGGTACTGCGCGTCACGCCGGAGCGGACGGCGGACCCGGGCCGGGACCGGTTCCTGCTGAGCAAGGGGCACGGGCCGATGGCGTACTACGCGGTGCTGGCCGCCAAGGGGTTCCTGCCGGTCGAGTGGCTGCCCGGGTTCGGCGGGTACGACTCCCCCCTCGGCCACCACCCGGACCGGATGCTGGTGCCCGGGGCCGAGATCGGCAGCGGCTCGCTCGGGCACGGGCTGCCCATCGGGGTGGGGACCGC
>NZ_MUNF01000923.1 GCF_002154555.1 Streptomyces murinus | reverse complement strand
GCGCGGTGGCCGCCGCGCTGTCGCGCTCGTCTCTCTTCCGCTCGTCCCATGGGTCCTTCGCTCCGCTTCCGTCTCGGTGGTCAGCTCCGAAAGCTAACACCCGCCTATATGACAAAGGGCAGCTGATCCGCTCTTTTACGGACGTGAGAATCAGCACCTGCTCCAAGGGAACCGACGGTTACCAGGGGCCCAAGGTTGCTCCGCGTCCGGAAGTCATTGAGCTACACCCGGTGTGTATACACATTGCGTATACACGGTGTGTAGAGTGCGGGGCATGTCCATCGGTCACACCCTCCTAGGACTCCTGGAGTCCGGCCCGCGCCACGGTTACGACCTCAAGCGGGCCTTCGACGAGAAGTTCGGTCAGGACCGGCCCCTGCACTACGGCCAGGTCTACTCGACGATGTCCCGGCTGCTGAAGCACGGCCTCGTGGAGGTCGACGGCATAGAAACCGGCGNNNNGACCTCGCCGACCAGCTGATCTGCGACCACGCCCTGTTCCATCTGGAGGCCGATCTGCGCTGGCTGGAACTGACCACCGCCCGTCTGGACAAGCTGCGCGCGGAGGTCGCCGCATGACTCCTCCCCCCGGTTCCCTGCTCACCGCCCGGGACCTGCGCAAGGCGTACGGCCCGACGGTCGCGCTGGACGGCGCCGAGTTCTCCATCCACCCCGGCGAGGTCGTCGCCATCATGGGCCCCTCGGGCTCCGGCAAGTCGACGCTGCTGCACTGCCTGGCCG
>NZ_MUNF01000922.1 GCF_002154555.1 Streptomyces murinus | reverse complement strand
GGCCCCGGCCCCGGCCCCGGGCGACCCGCCCACCTGACCACCCTCGACCGGCCCGCGCCCCACGTCCCGCGGGACCCCGCTCACCCCACGTCCCACAAGAACCGGTGGGTGTGGATCCCGAAGTACGGGAAGGACCGGAGCTCGCGGACGCCCTCGATCGGGCGGACCACGTCGTTGACGAAGTCCAGCAGGTCCTTCGGACCGGATGCGACCACCTCGGCGAAGAGGTCGAAGCCGCCGGAGGTGAGCACCGCGTACACGACCTCGGGCCGCTCGGCCAGGGCGTCGGCGACGGCCCGCGGGTCGCCGTCCACGCCGATCCCGAGCAGCGCCATGGCCTGTCCGCCCATCGCCATCGGGTCGGTGACGCCGACCACTTGCACGGCCCGGGAGTCCAGCAGCCGCTGTAGCCGCTGCCGGGCCGCCGAGGCGGACAGGCCCACCTTGGGCCCGAGGTCGGCGTAGGCGATACGGCCGTCGGTCTGGAGCTCACGCAGGATGGCCCGGTCGATGTCGTCCATGGCGGTCATCATGCCCCTCCCCTCATCCGGCCAGTTCGGCGAGGGCGGCGGCGAACACCTCGGTGTGCCGGTCGACGTCCTGCTCGGTGGTGTCGGGGCACATCAGGGCCATGTTGTGGAACGGGGTGAGCAGGATGCCCCGGTTGGCGAGGTACAGGTGCAGGAAGTCCTCGAGGTCGGCGTCGGCGGCCGCCGCGGACTCGGTGCCGGTGCGCGGCGCGGGCGCGGTGAAGCGGTACTCGGCCCGCGCCCCGAGCCGACTCACCGACCAGGGCAGGGTGTGTGCCTCGATACCGGCGCGCACGCCTGCCTCGAAGCGTTCGCACAGCTTGCCCATCCGGTCGAACGCCGCGTCGGTGAGGACGTGTTCGAGGGTGGCGCGGGTGGCCGCGACCGACAGGGCGTTGCCGGCGAGGGTGCCGCCGACGCCGCCCATGTCGACGAGGTCGAGGTCGCCGCGGGCCAGCAGCCGGTCGGCCAGCTCGGCGGAGAGGCCGTAGGCACCGGCCGGGATGCCGCCGCCGATGGCCTTGCCGATGGTGAGCATGTCCGGTTCCAGGTCCCAGGCGCCGGTGCAGCCGCCGGGCCCCGCGGAGAAGGTGTGCGTCTCGTCGTTGATCAGCAGCGTGCCGTAGCGCCTGGTCAGCTCGCGGACTCCGGCGAGGTAGCCGGGCTCGGGCAGCACGATGCCGATGTTGGTGAGGGCGGGTTCCATGAGGACCGCGGCCACATCGCCGTGGGCGAGTTCGCGCTCCAGTGCGGCGAGGTCGTTGAACTCGGCGACCCTGCTGGTGAGGGTCACCTCGCAGGGCGCGCCGACGTTCCCGGGCCGTGCGCTGCCCTCGCCGTCCGGGCCCGCGACGATCAGCGACTCGTCCACGCTGCCGTGGTAGCAGTAGCTGTTGAACAGGATCTTCGGCCGCCCGGTGACGGCGCGGGCGAGCCGGATCGCCCAGCGGTTGGCGTCGGTCGCGGTGAGCGAGAAGCTCCAGCGGGCCAGGCCGAAGCGCCGGGTCAGCTCGGCGCCGACCCACTCGGCGTCCTCGGTGGGCAGCAGGGCGGTGGCCCCGCCGAGTTCGGCGAAGCGCCGCTGGACCGCCTCGGTGACCGCCGCGGGCGAGTGGCCCGCCATCGCGCCGGTGTCGCCGAGGCAGAAGTCGATGTACTCGTGCCCGTCCACATCGCCGACCCGGGCGCCGCGCGCCCCGGCCAGATACCGGGGGAACGCTCCGGCCGTCTTGTTCATCCAGGTCATCGGCACCCGGCCGAAGAGATGGTCGGCCCCGGCGTACGCGGCGCGCGAGCGCGGGTTACGACGCTCGGCGTCGGCGCTCTCGCGGGCCAGGAGGGTGCGCAGACGGGTGCGGTCCATGGAAAACCTCGCTGGAGTCGGACGACGGAACGACGTGAGGCTACGACCGCAGTCACGTTCTTCTCAAGGCTTCGCGCAGGAATCGATCGCGAGAGCGCTCGAATCACGCACCCCATCGACCCGCCGCCCTCGCAAGAGTGACGCCACCCCCTTGGGTCGACTGACGAACCGGCACGCGGACTTCGAACGCGTCGACAGAAACGCCAGGCCGCGCCACCCCTTCCGCCGCATAGAAATATCTACGAGCATGCATATGCCGGGTTGCTGTGCGGACGCACCGAGTGCCCGAGAACGCGGAGCAGTGCATGACGAACACGATGTGGATGCGGGGCGTGGAGTGGCTGGCGGCATCGGCGGCCGACCCGCGCGCGTGCAAGTGGGAGTGGGACCACGGGGAGGGGATCGCACTGCTGGAGGCCGGGCGTTTCTGGGACCTGCTCAGCGTCCCCGAGCGGCTGGGGCTGCTCACCCTCGACCTGCTGTGGCGGCCCGCGCTGCCGGTGCCGGGCCCGACCCTGGTGGACCTCACGGCCGGCCGGGTCGGCTTCTTCCTGCCGCCGGACCCGGACGGGGGCTGGGTCGGCGCGGGGCTGCGCTATGCCACCAGGGGCTCCTGGGTCGCCGTACCGCCGCCCTACCGGCCCGCCCGCTCCCTGGAGTGGCTGGTACCGCCCGACGGCACCGGCACCCTGCACTCCCCCGGCACCCTGGAGGACGCGCTGCGACAGGCCAACGGCACGCTGACGGTCCTCGCCGCACCACCGCGCGGGCAGCGGGAGCCCTGACCGGACCGGGCGAGATACGGTACGACGCCTCAGGAACGCTCCGGCTCGGGCCGGGTGGGGCGCAGGGCGAGGCTCGCGAGGTCGGCGAGACCGGTGAGCGAGGTCCAGGCCGCCTCGGGCGCGGTGGGCACCGTCCGCCCCTGCGCACGCCATTCGGCGACCAGCCGGTCGTAGATGGGCTCCCGGGTCCGCGGCAGCCGGACCCCTTCGACTCGCTCCATCCGATCCCCCACGGCATCCGGTCCAGCAAGCGGCTCCTGCCGGGGCAACGTCCCCCGGCCGCCGGTGGTACGCCGGGCTCACCGGGTCGGGTGACGGCATCGCTCGAACGGGGTCCTCCGTCCATCGGACGAACAGGAGAACCCACCGGTCCGGCCCGAAAAGAAGGGCGGGGCCCCGACCGGCCCCCCGTCCCGGTCGTGCCCCGCTGGAAGTGAACTTACGTGCGACGCCCGGTCCGTACCAGCGCACCGGTGCCCGCCGCCACGCGCGTAGCACTCACCGGTGCACAGCCGCGTCCGCTTGGTCCCGGTTCGCCGGGCCGAGGGCGGGAACGGGGAGTTCACCGGTGACGAGGTGGGCGAGGACGACCTCGTACAGATCGGTGCCCCCGGCCAGCAGCCGGCGCTCCAGGACGGGTTCGGCGGCCCGCACATGCTCCCGTACGGTCTGGGCGTGCACTCCCCGCGCCGCCGCGGCGGGCCCGGCGTTGGCGTCGGCGGCCAGCCAGGCGCGCAGGGTGCCGCGCAGATCCCGGCCGTCGGTGTCGAGGCGCCCGAGCAGGCCCTCGGCCCAGGCGCGCAGCGCGTCCCCGCCGAGCAGGTCCGCGAACCCCGTCGGCGTGGCGGGGGCGTTGCCCTCGGGGTCGTACGGGCCGTGCGCCGCCTCGGTGTTGAGCGCGATGTGCGCCACCGCGCGTACGGCCAGGGCGGAGAAGTCGGCACCGAGCAGCCCGGCGACCCGGTCCATACGGGCACGCACCGTGTTGCGGCTGACGCCGAGCACCTTGGCCGTGCTGACCGCGGTGAACTCCAGGCCCAGCCGGGTGGTGGCGAGCAGTTCGGCGCGCACGTGGTACGGCAGCGTGTCCAGTGGGCGCAGCACCGCGGCCGACCAGGCGTGCAGCGCGG
The DNA here is from genome assembly GCF_002154555.1 of Streptomyces murinus. Classification (GTDB taxonomy): domain Bacteria; phylum Actinomycetota; class Actinomycetes; order Streptomycetales; family Streptomycetaceae; genus Streptomyces; species Streptomyces murinus. Next base: position 1,038 of record NZ_MUNF01000922.1, on the reverse strand, counting down.
CCGGGTCCATCAGGCGGGCGGGGCGGGTGCGTTCGGCGTAGACGGCGGTCCGCTCGGGGCTGAAGCGGGCCACGGCGAGGGCGGTGACGGCCTGCCCGTAGGCGGTGGCGGTCAGGGCGAGGCGCTGGCGGGGGCTGCCGCCGAGGTAGGTGCCGGGCCGTACGGCGACCAGGGAGCGCAGCCGTTCCTCCACCTCGGTGGCCGGGCCGAGCACGATGACATGTTCGTCCATCGCCGGGCAGCGCACCACGAGGGCGCCGCCGCTGGTGGCCGCCCCGCACTCGTCGGCGAGCCGGTCGCGCTCGGCGACGGTGCCCTCGATGACGTACACCCGGGCGGTGTCCTTCTCCAGCAGTCCGGGCCACAGTCCCGCGGCGACCCGGCGGGCGGAGACGATGTCCTCCACCATCAGCAGTTGCAGGATGGCGAGGCGCAGATCGGCGGTGGCCCGTCGCAGCCGGTAACCGGCGTTCGCCAACTCGCGCTCGCGCAAAAGGAGTTCGAGCACGCCCGCGGTGTGCCCGAGGATGTCGGTGGTGTGCCGGTCGAAGGGCTCGGGGCGGGCCACGGCCAGTACGGCGGAGGCGGCCGGGTCGGGGCCCGGGTGCCGTATCCCGACCAGGCGCACATGCCGGGTGCCGTCCTCCAGCGCGGCGGCGGAGACCCGGCCCGCGGCCACGTCGGCGACGACGGCGGGGTCCAGCGCGGGCCGCTCCCCGGCCTCGGCGAGGAGGTGTCCGCGCGCGTCCTGGAGGCGTACGGCGGATCCGGTGCTGCGGGCGAGCCAGGCGATCAGCCGGTTCAGATCGCGTCCCGCGGGGCGCAGCTGGTCGAGCAGCTCGCGCGCCCAGGCGCTGCCGGTCCCGTACGACGGCCGGGACACCGGCTCCTCCTCCGCTCGGCGGGCCACGTGTCCCTCTCCCGTCTTCCCTGTCGGCTCTTCCCTGTCGGCCGATGTTCGCAGCGGGACGTTACCCGACGGTTCACCTGGTCGTCCCGTCCGGCCGGACATGGCTCCGCCGGCGGCCCGGGGGGGGG
>NZ_MUNF01000921.1 GCF_002154555.1 Streptomyces murinus | reverse complement strand
CCGCCCATGGGTAACGCCCGGAAACGGCCTCTGACCTGGGACGGAAGCCGTTCCCGCCCCAACCCCCCGGAACGGCTTCCGTCCCAGGTCAGAGGCCGTTTCCGGGCGTTACCCATGGGCGGTATCGGAGCGGGATCCTCGCGGGAATGGGCGTCGCCATATTCGAGGTGTCGGAAAGACCGGAGACACTTCAGGGGGCGGAAATCATGGCTCGCAAGCTCACCAACTCGATCCGGATCGTCGTGGCCGTGGTGGCGCTGGCGCTGGGCGCCGCGGCGGTCGAGGCAGGCCACACGGACGCGCAGCGGCACGGCCACCACGTGACGGCCGAGGACAAGGGCCCGACCGTCACCAACCCGGTCGTGGGCGCGTAGGTCACGGACCGCCGGCGATACGGCGGTCAGCTCTTCAGGGCGGTCAGGTGCGCCGGGCGTTCGGGGGGATGCCCATCGCCGAGAACAGTTCCTCGGCCTGCGCCGCGTGCTCGGCCGCCCACGTTTCATCGCCCAGTGCCGCCGCCGCGCCCGCCAGGCCGGCCAGGGCATAGGCCTCCTCGACCCGGTGGCCGACGGAGGACGCCAGTTCATGTGCGCTGCTGTGCAGGGCGAGGGCGGAGGCGTACTCCTGCTTCCGCCGCAGCACCCGGCCGATCACGTTCTCCAGCTTCGCCTGGCGCAGCGGCGAGGACCCCGCCTGGGCGAGGGCCAGGGCGCGGTCCGCGAAACCGGACGACTCATTGGGCCGGTCCAGGCGCTGGGCGATGTCGGCCGACAGCGCGAGCGTCATCGCGACATGGCCCTGGTCCATGGACTCGTCGCACAACTGACGGGCGAGGGCGAGGGTCTCATCGGCCTCCGCGTAGTCGCCGAGGCCGGTCTGTGCCAGGGCAAGATCGGTGAGGGCCACCAACTTGCCGCCCTG
>NZ_MUNF01000920.1 GCF_002154555.1 Streptomyces murinus | reverse complement strand
GTCTTCGGGAGGGGCGAGGGGTGAGGGGCTGACGAGGGCCGTGCCGGGCCGTCGGATTTCGGGCGCACCTCGCGAGCGGCGGAGCCGGATATGGGTACTCATGCTGTTGGGGTTGCTCGTGGGACGGAGGTGCCCGGTGGGGTCGATGAGGGCCAGAGTGTTCGTCGGTGCGATCGGGATCGGCCTGCTCTGCGTTTCCGGGGGCGGCACGGCCGTCGCGGCGCAGGGCGCGAGCGTCCGGTACTGCGGAGCCGATCCCGTCTCCGGGCTCGGCGTGCTCGCGGGCAAGGGGGTGACCTGCGGCGTGGCCCGCCAGGTCGCGGCCGCCTATACGAAGGTCTGGCACGGCGCGCCGACCGGGGCCGAGGTGCGCGCGGCCGGGGCCCGCTGGAAGTGCGGGGAACGGCGGGGGAACCCCGATCCGTACCAGGCATGTGTGGAGGTGAAGGGCAGTGGGCGCGTCGTCACGCTGTCCTCCTGAGCCGTAGCCGTAGCCGTACGTACGACCCGAACGACCCGTCACACCGGAGGTTCCCATGAGGTCCATGCGAACGTTCGCGGCCGGTGCCGTCGCGCTTCTCGCGTTCTCCTTCGCCGTGCCCACGGCCCACGCCGCCGCCCCCCGGACCAACTGCGACAAGGCCCTCGCCGCCGCCCAGCAGGCGGAGCGGTACTACGACGGCCTGAAGACCGACCTGCTGCGCAGCATGGCCAACGGCGGACACCCCGGCACCGCCGAGCGGCAGGCGCTGCAAAAGGCCGAGAGCGTACGGAACTCGACGTCCACGGAGGCCGAGCACGTCTGTGCCGGCGCGTCCTGACCGACCGCCACCTTTTCGCGGCATGCCGCCTCGGCCGATCGAGCGGCATTCCGGGCCGCCCCGGAGTGGCGGCCCGGCCCCCCGCCCCTGACCCGGCATGGTCATGTGTTCATGCGACTGTGTACGTCCCTGGCCCCCGGC
>NZ_MUNF01000919.1 GCF_002154555.1 Streptomyces murinus | reverse complement strand
ACCAAAGAGACACGGCCTAGGCGTCGGAACAAAGGAGTCCGGCGCTCTCGAAGGAGTCCCGGGTGGCCGGATCGTCCAGTGCTCCCGCCTCACCGAAATAGCGCACGAGGGAACGCGCGGACCCCGCCATGTCGGCCGCGACCTTTTCCCCGGGCCAGGATTCCGCGAGGACCTGTTCGACGTTCCGCTCCGGCAGCCCCAGCGTCCGCAGATCCTCGGCCGCCCGGGCGAGATCGGGTGCCAGGAACGCCTGGATCGCCGCCGGAACCTGCGGCCCGACGGCCCCGCGCTCGGCCGGTGTCAGAGCGGCCCACAGGTGGCGGAGCACGGCGCGGAAGTAGACATGGTGGCGCCCCTCGTCCTCGGCATGGTCGCGGACGTGCTCCCGCAGCGACCCGGGCAGCCGCTCGTCCCGCGGGATCTCCGCGAGGATCCCGGAGATCAGGGTCTCGCTGACGATCGCGAAGAGCAGCGCCTCAACTCCCCTTATCTCGTGCGGAAGTCGGTCCCGGATGACGTCGAGGCGCTCCGTGAACGCGGGTGGGCCCCCGCCGTCCGGCCGCTCGGCGGGCACCCCGGTCGCCCGCGCCACCTGCTGCCCGAAGTCGTACGAGACCTGCGCGTGCCACGCCTCGTCCGTGACGATCTTGAACGCGTCCGCCCGCATGGCCTCCGGCAGTCGCAGGCCCGAGCGGCCCCGGCTGATCGCGGTCACCACCGGGATGACCGCGATCAGCCGGGGCC
>NZ_MUNF01000918.1 GCF_002154555.1 Streptomyces murinus | reverse complement strand
AAGCTGACGGCCGGTCAGATCAACCGATCTGACCGGCCGTCAGCTTTTTCCGGGAACCGCGGCACCGAATTCCGCTTTTGCGCGGCGCGTTCGGCCCATGGAGAGGACGGGGATTCACGACCGTCACATCCGTTCGACACATGGAGACATCACGGAGACATGACGTACGCCACACCGGTAATGCCGGAGTGGATCACTGACAACGGTGTCTTTGCTTCCGCGGAGGCGGACCGCCGTATTCCGTCCGGGTGTTCATGGGCCCGCGCAGCGGTTTCATGCCCTCGATACACATTCCCGGCGGACGCGACCTTACCGGCGCGTAACTCTTGCGTATCCGCTGATCGCAGGGATTGCCCGGGGACGACGAAGATTGTTATTGTCGCTCGAACAATCGAGTTGGACATTCCAACTCGACCGCGTACGACGAGTACACAGAGCCCATTGAGTTCGGGCTCTGCACCATTGCACCGCGAACCACGTGTCCGGCCGGATCACCTGCCTCGGACACGCTGATGCACCGCGCACCACCGGTAATTGCCGAACTCGCCCTGTACCGCCCGCAAGGACACCACCCCCGTACCGCACGCACCGCATGCCCGGCTGCCGTCGAATACCCGGAGTGAGAGTGAGTCCCACGAAAACCCTGGCAGACCCGATCGACGTGATGGGCCGTCTGCTGTCCTTCGAGGGCAAACAGGACCCCTACCCGCTGTACGAGCAGATGCGGGCCCACGGGCCGGTCGTCGACGTGGGCGGAGCCCACCTCTTCGTCACCGGCCACGCCGAATGCGCGCGGGCACTGCGCGAGCCGGACCTGCTGTCGACCGACGCCGCCGTGCAGGACGCGAGGCTGCCCGGCTGGCGCGAACACGCCTCCTGGTCCTGGCTGACGAAGAACATGCTGTTCTCCAACGACCCGGCCCACGAGCGCTACCGGCGCTTCTTCTCCAGTGCCTTCTCCGCGCGCAGCGTGGAGGCCTGGCGGCCCCTGGTCGAACGCCGGGCCGCGTACGCCGTCGAACGCGTCGCCCGCCTCGCCGCGGGCGGGGAAGTCGTCGACCTGGTCGCGGAGTTCTCCTTCCCGATGGCCGCCGGCGTCATCGGGGAACTGCTCGGCATCCCCGACGAGGACCACGACGCGTTCCGCGCGGACGTCGGCGACATCACGCTGACCCTGGAACCGATCCGCGACATGGGCCAGCTCACCGCCGGCGACGCGGCCATGGAACGCCTCGCCGTCTACTTCCACGACCTCGTCGCCCGCCGCCGCGCCCACCCCACCACCGACCTGACCAGCTCCTTCACCGCCGCCCGCGACACGGGCGGCGAACTGAGCGAGACCGAACTGGTCGCCAACCTCATGCTGCTCCTGGTCGCCGCGACCGAGGCACCCCAGGACCTGCTCAGCAACATGGTCCGCCTCGCTCTCACCCACCCCGCCCAGGCCGAACGGCTGCGCACCGAACCCGACTTCGCGGCCGGCTTCACCGACGAGACCCTGCGCTTCGACCCCGCCGCCCAGATCCTGAACCGCGTCGCCTCACGCGACCTGGACTTCTTCGGCGTCAAGGTCGCCCAAGGCGTGCCGCTGACCCTGCTCATCGCCGCCGGCAACCGCGACCCGCGCCGCTTCAC
>NZ_MUNF01000092.1 GCF_002154555.1 Streptomyces murinus | reverse complement strand
GTGTTGTTGATCTGCGCCCGCCGCGGCCTGCTCCCCGACGCGCCCGCACCGGCGGAGACGGCGCCGACGGCGACGGAGAGACAGGGCACACGACGCTGGTCCCTCCCCTCCGGCCTGACCCTCCTCATGGGCGCCGCCATGACCTTCGGCACCATCACCGAAGGCGCGATGAACGACTGGTCGACCCTCTACCTCAAGGACACCGTCAAGGCGTCCTCGACGGTCGCCCCGCTGGGCATCGCCGTGGTCTCCGCCACGATGCTCCTGGCCCGCGCCTGCGCCGACCGCTGGCGCGACCGCTGGGGTGACGGCCCGGTGGTGCGCGCGGGCAGCGCGCTGGCCGCCGTCGGACTGGGACTCGCACTGCTGACCGGCGGGGTGCCCGCGACGCTCCTCGGCTTCGCCTGCGTCGGCCTCGGCGCGGCCGCCATCACTCCGTGCGTGTACGTCGCCGCCGCCGAACGGGGCTCCGACGCACTGTCGTTGGTCGCCGCCATGGGCACCACGGGCCTGCTGGCCGGCCCCGCCCTGATCGGCTTCGTCGCGACGGCGGGCGGCCTCACCCTGGGCATGGCACTGGTCGCCGCCTCAGCCCTCGCGGTCACCGCCACCGCGATCTGGATCCCCTGGAACATCCGCCGTTCCCCGGAGCGAGAGCCGCTCCCGGCCGTCCCGGATCACAAAGACGTGACGACTCTTCATTGAATCGCCAACTACCTTCACAAGTCCTTCACTTCCTGCCATGCTCCTCGGCCTGACCGCAAAATCCAGCCAATGGAGCCCACCCCATGGACGAGATCAAGCCCACCACCGCCAATGCCGGCCAGAGCGTCCCGTTCGCGACCGGCGGCGCGCTCGCGCACGGCGTCGCGGGGATGCCCGCCGTGTCCGGCCTCACGGGCGTGGCGATGAAGCGGCGCGGGCCCGTCGCGGTGTGGCTGGGCCTGCCCCTCATCACCCTCGGGATCTACCAGCTGGTCTGGTACTACAACATCCACCGGGAGATGCAGGAGTTCGACCGGCGCCGGACCCTGAACCCGGCCGGCAGCATGCTGGTCCTGCTCCTCCTGGGCTGGACCCTGGTCGCGCCGCTGGTCTCCTTCTACAACACCGGCAAGGCCATCGCGAACACCCAGCGCGCGGCCGGCCTGCCGGTGACATGCAGCCCCGCCGCGAGCATGTGGCTGACCTTCGTCTTCGGCCTGAACGTCTGGTACATGCAGCGCCAGCTCAACCTGGTCACCGCCGCCTACCCGGGCGTCGAGCCGGGCGCCTCGGTACTGCTGGCGGCCTGACCACCGGCCGGCCCGCCGGGCGCGCGGCGAAGGGGGAGCTGACCTGATGTGGGACGGGGCGTTCTACCGAGTCCGACGTGACGGCTACGAGATCTGCTTCGTCCCGGATGCCGGGGTACCGCTCGACGAGATCGACGACGTCGACATGTGGGTGCTCTTCGACAGCGGGGCACGCTGGTCGGGGACGATCTACACCCTGGACGTCGTCCGCCGCAACATGGAGCGCGGACGGCAGACCGGGGAGTGTCTCGACGGCAGGTACTTCTACGTCTGGGACGGCCTGATCGTCCGCGACCCGGGCATCGACGGCATGGCCGAGGTCGTCGACGACCTGGTCCGCAGCGGTGACTACACGGCAGTCTTCCGCGATCTGGGTCCTGAAGCCCCTGACGAGTGACCGCCAACCGGCGCTCCCGGTCGGCTACTTCGACCTGATCCACCTCTGCTGTGGGTCGAAGCAGACCAACCCCACGGAATCCGCGAGAACCACCGCGCAGGCGGACGCCTCCTCGGCCAGATCGCACCTTCTGGCCAGTACACCTCGGTACTTCACGATGTGACCATTACGCCGAGAGACGTAGCAGTACCTCTCGACGGCTGGCGGGGTCTGCCACGATGTGATCGACCACGGCTTGCCAAACATCCGGGCGTTCGAGCAGTTTGATCACTGCCTCGGCCGGCATGGCACTGGCCTGGTTCGGAATCTGCCTGGAGCCGATTACGGATCGGTACTCAGTCGCCGTCACACGCTTCCGGCCTTCTCTGGCCGTAGAGTCGATCATCGAACGAAGGGCGTCCCAGCGTTGATGATCAGGCATGCCGGACCTTGAGTAATCGCGGGCCGCTTCCCTCAGGACCGTGTAGGAAACCTGGACCTCCGAGAAGATGCGCGCGCGCATGTCCGGGCTGAACCACCTTGCCAGTGCCACGTACTCCCTTGCGCGGGCTGCTGAAAGCCCATGGCGGGTGGCCGCACGTTTGAAGGCGGACGAGCGGCAGGCAGTCTCAGTGGGAAACTGGGCCAGAAGTGTGTCGCCCAGCGCGACGCGACCGGCGGCGTCGAGGTCTCCGGAGCGATCGGGATCATTTTGTTCAGGGAAGAGCGCGGACATGAACCTTGCATAACGCCTTCTCTGCAGGCCATGCAGTGTCTACCGGGCCTCCATCACCCATACGGGGGACGCGACGCAGATCGAAGAATATGGCCGTCCTGCCGTACCTGAACGCCGCCCAGCCGCCCGCCCCGCCTACCGGCAGACCTTGGAACGGCTGACCGGGATGGGCGTCCGGCTCGGGTCTCGCGAACCCCACCGGCCCGAGGCCGTCGGGTGGGCGAACGCCGCGCCCACCACCATAGGATCGCGCCATGTCTTCGCCCTCCGGCCGCTTCAAGCTGATATCCGAGCCCCGCGCCATGTCCCTCCTGCCGCACCGGATCTGGTCGGAGGAGGACTGGGAGCGCATTCAACTGGGCTACTCCGCAATGGACATGGACGAGAAGTGGAACGTATTCGCCGAGGGCGATGTCGTCTTCCTGCATCGGAGCTGGACCGGCAGGGGCATCTTCGCGGCGACCTTCGCCCCGGCCGACGGCGGCGGCCGGCGGATCGTCGAGGCCGTGGTCGAGCGCGATCCGCGGCGCTACCGCGGCCAGGACGAGGAGTACGACTGCCTGATGCTGGAGTTGGTGCTCAGCGCGATCGTGCTGGGCGAGCCGGCGTGTGAACTCCGTGCCGCCCTCGTGGAGTCGGCGCGCCGGAAGTCGGGAGACGCGAACGCCCACGCCGGAGTCGTACTGCACAGCACCCTCGGGCTGCGCTCGGAGCCGTAGCACCCACCGAGCCGCCCCCGACCCCTCCCGAACCTCGGCCACCCGCCCCGTCATCTGTGCCCGTTGACCTGCGCGAATGGTCTTTCACAGCTACGAGGCCCATCCGGTGCTACGCAAGGTCGACACCAACCGCGCCGCCGTTTGACAGCTTTACATGGAGTGGATTTTAGGACTGGTTCGAGGACCTCCGCCGCCACTGGCTCCGCCAACTCCGTTCTGGGGTACCGAAGAAGTGGGCGTCCCAGGCGAACAACTTGCGAACCGGATCCTGGTGGCGGCTTGATTCTCCTTGAGAATTTGATCTCAGAGGACCTTCACGGCAGTCCACCAGATCCGGGCGGTGCTCGTGCTGCATCAGGCCGGCGTCTGTGGGGTGGCGAGCCCGAACCGGCAAGGCGCTCTGGAGCACACCGTCACGCTGCGGTGGTGTGTGGATCAGGGCGATCGCATAGGCGATATCTACAACCGCAAGTTGGGGATGGACCAGATCCAACTCGCTACCCGAACGGGCTCCGGCCGGAGCCCGTTCGGGTAGCAGCGGATTCAGAGCTGCGGCGGCGCCTTGTGCAGTCGATCACGCGCGGCCTTCAGCAGGCCCTGTGACCACTCCGCCCGTGTGACGCCCTCGGGCGGTCCCAGCGACTCGGCCTGGCCGGCACCCAACGCTCTGGCGATCGCCTCCACCGCGAGACGCTGCATGAGATCGTCGTCGTACTCACCGCGGCCTTCCTCGGCGAGCTTCAGCAGCGCGCGAAGCAGCTCGGCGTCGAACGCGTCGCGCAGAACCTCCCCGGCGCCCGAGACCGCCGCCATGAACGCGTCGTCACTAAGGTCCCACTCGGGAGAGCCCAGCAGCTCGATGATCTCCTTCCGGTACTTCGCTCCCACCCTCCAGTGCCCGGTGAGCACCTGCACGGCGAGCGCCGAGACCTCAGGATCCTCGGGGTGGATGAGGTAGCCGGCGACCAGCGGCTCGTACGACGGACCGCCTGCGCGGGCCACCGCGTACAACAACCGGTACAGGTCCCGACCGGCCCGGCCGTCGGAGATGGTCCGGGCGATGTCCTTCACCTCTCCCTGCGGGATGGTGCCGTCCTTCGCCCGCGTCATCAGCTGCCGCACGTAATCGTCACGCGTCACTGCCACGCTCCACTCACCCCCTGGGGACGAACTGCTCGGAGTAGTCCAGCATCCTGCTGGCCCGGCCCAGGTCCGCGACGAGCAGGTCTCGCTCGGCACCACCCGTCTTGGGATGGGCCAGTTTCTTGTTGATGTCACCGATTGTCTTGAGCAACCCGTTCTGGGCGTCCCGAACCTCGTGGACATGATCCCACGGGGTGCCGTCCGTCTTCCGCGCGACCACCTCCCCCTTCATTTCCCGAGCGGCCGCGGTGAGGTCCTTCATCTGCAGATGCTCGGAGACCCGGTCCAGCTTGGCGGAGAACGGTGAGGAGACAACCTTGTTCGCGAGTTTGATCGCGTCGGCGATGTTGTCGAGCTGTTTGGGCAGCTTGGCAGCGTCGCCCGCGAGCGGAATGAAGCCGGCCGCTCCGAGGGTGACTCCTACCGCGTCCTTGTCCATCGCGGAGCGGCCCAGGTCCACGGCGTCGCAACCCGCGCCGGCCACGGGGACCCAGCCACAGGCCATGAGGGCGATCTCACCGGCCACACCCCACGAGGGGCCCTTCGCGGACCCCTTGTAGTCGGGGTCCGGAGCCTTTCCGGGGCTCGGGCTGGGCGCGGCGGTGTACGGCTCGTCGCTGCCGTACTTCACCGCCGGCAGCGGGCTCGGTCCGGTCTTGAAGCTGACCCGGTACGACACCTGCTTGCCACGGGTGTTGACGGTCAGCGTCAGGGACGAGCCGTCGGGATAGCTGTAGTGGTAGGTCTGGGACGAGTTGTACACCCAGGTCCCGTTGGATCCCATCGTCATGTGGGACCGGTAGGTGCCGCCCTTCCCGTCGCTGCACCCCTGCTCGCAGGCCGTGATCGGCCGCAGACCACTGGGGTCCGACAGGGTGACGGGGGTGTTGTTGGCGTACGCGTAGCCGTTGATCGACTCGTGGTCGTCCGCGGACAGCACCGGATCCGCAGACAGGAACCGCCCGATCAGCGGGTCGTACTCCCGGGCGCCGATATGGGTCAGCCCGGTCTCGGTGTCGGCCGCCTTGCCAAGGAACCCCTTGTCGTCCGGCCAGGAGGTCGGCGCGGCACCACGGGACTCGCCGAACGGCTTGGTGTAACGCCGGGTCACCTGCTGAGTGGTGGCGTCCACTGCCATCGACCCGGTGTCGTGGTGGTCGTCGACCATCCACGAAAGCGAGGTCTGGGTGCGGACCGCCGTCGCGTCCCCTGCCGCGTAGTACCGCAGTCCGCTGAATTTCTTGGCCGCGGTGTCGTAACGCAGCTCCTGTCCGTCCAGGTAGAGAACTGTGGTGGCCGGGCCCCGGCGGATCAGCAGGGCGCCGTTCGCGTCGTAGAGGTAGTCAGTGGTCTTGCCACCCTCTACGAGACTGGCCAGCTCGCCCTCGATGTCCCAGGTCAGCGTTTGGGCGGCGGCCGAGGGTCCGGGACGCTGCCGGGTGTTGCCCAGGTCGTCGTACTGGTACGAGGTCAGCGTCCCGCCGACCGAGGTCGAACTCAGCGTGTGGGGCTGGCCTCCCCCGGCGGCATTGACGGACGGGTACGAGTAGTCGGTGCGCACGTCACCCGAGGACTTGTGCTCGATCTGGGTGTCCCGCAGGCCACCGACCTTGTAGCTCCAACTGGTCCAGTAGGGCGCCGGCCCGCCGAGGCCACCTGCCGAGCGGGCGGTGGCGCAGTCGTTGGAGGACGGGGTCCACGCCTCGCTCAGACGGCGGTAGCCGTCGTAGGCGAAGCACTGGGTGTCCTTGCCGTTCGCCTTGTCCGTGATCGACTTGACGTTGCCGGTGGCGTCGTAGGCGTAGTCGATGTCACTGGTGTAGTCGGCGTTGGTCTGGTCGACGGTGTGGGTGTTGGACAGACGGCGGGTGCCGTCCTCGTAGCGGTTGAGGATCTGGAGTTGCTTGGCGCCGGTCGAGGTGCCGAGACGGGTCTCCTCGATCTCGCCGTACGGGGAGTAGCCGATGTTCTGGACGTAGTCGGTCATGCCGCTGGTGCCGGTGAGCATGCCGAGGCCGTTGTAAGAACGGGCGACACTTTCCGCGGGCAGGGCACCGACGGCCGGCAACGAGGTGCTCTGGAGGGTGCCGTCGATGTTGTACACCGCAGACGTGCTGTACGTCTGCGGGGCACCCGCCACGACGAGCGGGTCGGTCGCGGCGATGACCGTCTTGGTGCCCTTGGGGCGGCCGAGGCTGTCATAGCCCGTCACGACCTGGGAGTAGATCTTGCCGGTGGTGCCCCCGACGTAGCGGATGGCTGCGGTGGGCAGTCCCTTGGCCAGACTGTCGTACGTGAACTTGGTCAGCTGGTGGTTGTTGTCCTTCACGTCTTCCCAGGTGCCGGTCTTGCGACCGAGCTCGTCGTACCCGGTGATGAGCGCCTTGGCTACGCCGTTCACCGTGGTCGTGACGCTGACGGGCCGATCGCTGTCGTCGTAGGCGGTGGTGACCTTGCCCTTGTCGGGGTCGGTGACCTCGGTCTGGCGACCCCTCAGGTCGTATCCGTAGTCCCAGACGGCATTGTCGGGTCCGGTCATGGTGTCGATCAGACCCGCGGACGTGTAGGTGTACAGCGTCCGCGTGTAGGCGGTGCCGGTCGGAGAGGGTCCTGCGTACTCACGGCGCTCGACGATCCGGCCCTGTGCGTCGGTGACGGTCAGGGTCCCGGTACCGCCCGGCGCGGCCGTGACGGCGGTTCGGTCACCCTGGTCGTTGATCCCGGTCCGCCACTTCTCCTGGTCGTAGACCCGGAAGATGGTTCCGGTGGCCCGTCCGGCCGCATCGAAGACCGTCTCGGTGGAGGCGGGGACGGAACCGGGGAAGGTGTTGGCGAGCGTGCCCTCGGGGGCGACGTTGTCGTGGACCTGCTCGTTGGTGAGGTAGGCCTGGCCCCGGTCGTCGTAGAGCGTCTCGGCGATGACCCGGCCGCCGCCCGGCGCGGGCATCTGCTTCTGGCGGGAGCGCAGCAGTGAGTCGAAGATCTCGTACGAGTAGTTGTACGTGGTGCCGTCCGACTTCAGCGTGCCCGTCCGGATCCACGTCTCCTTGGTCTGGTTGACGCTGTAGGAGTAGACGATGCTCGCGGCGTCACCGAGCGCGCGGGACCGGTCGGGTTTCCAGATGGAGACCAGACGTCCCAGCGCGTCGAGAGACCACTCGGTCACATTGCCGTTGGCGTCGGTCACCTTCGTCGCGGTGCCCCAGGCGGGGTCCATGTCCGTGACGGTGGCGTAGAGCTTGGGGTCGGTCGAGGTCGTCCGGGTCAGCGGACCATAGCCGGTGTCGTCGGGCTCGTACTTCGTCGACGTGGTCTGGTTCACGGCGTCGGTGGCGGACAGCGGCCGGCCGAGCCGGTCGTAGGTCGCCGCGGATACCTTCTGGTAGACCGGCGTCTTGTCGGTGCCGTAGTCCGCGAGGCGGTACGTCGATGTCACGTCGCCCTTGGTCGGTGCGACGCCGACGGCCTGGCCGTCGTATCCGGTGGTGACGTCACTGACGGCGTCCCGGGGCAGAACCGGCGTCGCCGCGCAGCCAGCCGCGTAGGTCTCGACACGGGAGACCCGGTCCACCAGCCAGTCGGTGGTGTTGCGGGTGTAACTGGTACGGGTGCAGGTCTCGTCGCCCGTCTTCGCGGTGTCGCCGCTGTCCTCGACCGTCATCGGCATGCCGTACACCTGGTCGTAGGTGCTCTTGGTGGCAACCGTACGGGTGCCGGTGGAGGTCTTGGTCCGGGTGACGCTGTCACCCGGCTGGACGATCCAGGCCTCGGTGGTGCCCCAGCTATAGGTGTGGCTGCCGGTCTTGTGGGACCAGGGAGTGTTGACGGTGCTGCTGAGTTCCTCGGTGCCGTTGTAGACGATGGTCTCGCGGACGAAGCCGGACAGCTGGCGGGAGTCGTCGATCGCGGTGCCGGTGGAGTCGGTGACCTTCTCCACGCGGGCGGTGCCGTCGAGTTCCTTTTCGCCGTTCAGGCCGCGCATGTAGAGCGTGGACTTCTTGGACCGCGGGCCCTCGGAGTCGCCGGAGGTCTCCACGACCTTGCCGTAGCCGCGCCACTGCGACCAGGTGCGGTTGGCGGCCTTGGTCAGGCCCTCGTCGTCGGCGTAGCCCCAGCCGGCGCCGCCCTGGTAGTCGTAGTACTTCTCGCCGGTGTCGCCGTGGCCGTAGGGGTCGTCCTGGAAGACGGACGTGACGACGTACTTGTGGAACCAGTCGGTGACCGGGGTCGCCCCGGACTGGGACCACTTGACCGGGAAGCAGCGGCGGCTGTTCTTGTCGACGTCCGCCGGCATGCTGGTGCCCCAGACGCAGTCCGGGTCGGAGTAGTTGACGGTGATGGTCGAGCCGGTCTCCGACTTGATGGTGCGCACCCGCCACTTGATGTAGCGCAGGGTGTCCGGGCCGCTGCCCTCGACGTGGTTGGACAGCTGGATGCCGCCGAAGACGACGGGCTGCATCTCGGCGTCGGTGCCGGTGGCCTTGCCGGTGTTCTGGATGGACTTCAGCCACAGGCTCGGCGAGGAGGCGTCACCGGTGTCGGGAAAGCCTTGGTCCAGATGCCAGGCGTCCACGTCCCGCTGAGCTGTGCCGGTACCGGTCCACACCGAGGTGGTGATGTCGGTGAGGCGCTTGCGGGTGAAGAAGGCCGGGCCGATCTGGGTGATGCACTTGGTGTTTGCCGCGCAGATCATGTCGTAGGGCACATCGGGCCAGTTGGCCTTGGTGTCCTTGGTCAGGGTGCTGCACGAGGTCAGGCAGCGCTCGGCGTAGGTGAAGCGGACCTGCTGGGCGGCGGGCTTGCTGTAGATCAGGTCGCTGCGCAGGCCGTAGTTGATGCGATTGAGGTAGCCGCCACGGGTGTAGGCGGTGCCGTTCACCGTGGTGTCGGCGTTCCTGGAGTAGTAGTTCGTCTCCTTGGTGTACCAGTACGAGGACGCGTTGCCGTGGGTGTCCACGACGTAGTCCAGGTTCCAGCGCCAGGCCTGGTTGCAGGACGAGTCGGCGAAGCCAGTCGACTTGTAGCAGGGCTCGCCGGAGTCGTCGCCGAACACCGGTGCGGCCCATACGGAGTTGGTGACCGGGTCGTCGTCGGCGGTATCGGTGGTGCCCTTGTCGCTCCAGCCGGGCAGCCGGTGTTTGCCGAAGAAGTACTGGGTGCCGGAGGCGTCCGTGACCTTCCAGTACTCGGTGTTGTCGTCGCCGTTGCCGGTGGCCCCGGTCAGGTGCTCGACCTTGGAGCCGTCCTCGTTCTTCACCTTCCAGCTGCCACCGGACGTCTGGGAGAGCGCGGCGGTGTCACAGGCCGCCTTGTCGGCACAGGTGTTGACGAGTTCCACGGCCTTGCCGTTGAGGACGAGCGTGGCATTGGCGTACTTCCAGCACTGGTCGCCCTTGCCGGTCTGCCCGTCGTCCTTGCAGGAGGCGTACTTGCGCTCGATGTAGGACTCGGTGAGGGAGAAGCCCTCACCGAGTACCGAGGTCTGGTTGTTCTCACCGGCCGTACGGCCGTCCACCGAACCGGAGTTGTAGGAGATGGACAGGTTCGGGGACGGGCCGGCCGTGGCCGGGGGGACCCGCAGCGGGTAGTTCCAGGTGAAGTCGCCCGTGCTGCCGCCGGCCTCCCAGGTCGCGGTCGGGGACAGCGGGGTGGCACCGTAGTCTCCTCCGCCGCCCGAGCTGTCGGCCGACGCCGCGAGCAGCATCGGGGTGCCGGACTTCAGGGCTCCGGCGGAGACGAAGCCGGTCAGGGTCTGTGACCGGGCGTCGTTGTCCGCGCCCGTCACCGGCCTCTGGCTACGGCAGGACTTCTTCTCCGGGGTGGTCAGCGCACACGCCGGGAGCGTCACCAGGCGCAGCCGGGGGCCGAAGTTGCCGCCGTACACGTCGGAGAAGGAGGAATAGTCCAGGGAGAGGCGGAGCCTGTCGGTGTCGCCGACGGACTTTCCGGACACCGGGCCCGCGGGGCCGACGGTGAGCAGGACGCCGTTGACGCCAGCCCTCTTCGCGGCGGCCTGGGAGCGGACCCCGAGCGCCACCTGCTCCGCCGGGCCGGACGCCTTGGGCGCCGGTGCGTTCTTCGCACCGCTCTTCGCCGTGCTCTTGGCGGCGGGTACCTGGGCCAGTTTCACACCGAGCCCGCCGACGGCGACGGAGATCGGGCGGGCCACCGGGACGTCGGCGGTGGCCTTCCCGGTCTTCGGCCATGCGGCCCTCGCGAGCCGCTTGCGGGTCTCGCCGGTGGCGGGGGCGGCCTTGTCCTTAGGCGCCCTGGACGTGCCGGGCCTGAGCACACCGACCTTGTCGATCTTCGCGTCGGGGCGACCCTCCAACGGTTTGCGGGCCGCCGAGGGCTGGGCCTGCGCGGCGAAGTCATACCCCGAGGGAACGGTTACCTGCGGCAGGACGGCAAGGGAGAGGACCAACGCGCCACGGCCGAGCCAGCGGCGTACGAACGCCCCTGGCGAAGGTGGGCGGAAGAGTGATGAGGGCAATGACTTCCCCGATTCTGGATAGAGGCAGAGCCCCTCGGGGACAGGTGGTCACCCGAGGACGCCGGGTCTCGACGGCGCGTCGGTGGAGGAGAGCGGTGGGACGAGTGGACCGGCACAGAGTGGGGCAAGGACCGGCCCCGGAAGGCCGCCCTTGCCCCGCTCGTCAACGCTGTTCGGTGTTGCGCCGGTTGGCGATGGTGTCGGTGGAGGTGGCGCCGGCCCAGACGCGGACGCTGTCGACCGACCCGGGGAAGTGGCGCGCGGCGGCGCCGTCGATCTTGGCCCGGCCGATGTCGAACGCTCCGGAGCCCTGCCAGGGGGTCGAGAACGGGATGCCGTCCTCGTCACCCATCAGCGCGCTGTCGACGTAGAGCTTGAGTCCGCCGAGCCTTGAGGTGTCGTCGGGGTCGGCTGCGGACTGGGCGTCGTAGACGACCGTCAGCATCACGGGGACCCCCAGCGCGACAGTGTTGAGCGCGGTGGACTCGCTCTTCTTCCAGTCCGCCCCGGTGCCGTCCTTGTCGGGACGGCCGAACGTCCACCGGCCCTGGGCGTGGCCCGCCGGCTGCTCGTACCAGACACCCCAGGACGACTGGCTGATCCCCGACTGCCCGAAGACCTGTACCGCGTACGACTTGCTGGTGTCGGCGAGCTTCGCGGGGTCGAGGGTGACCCAGGCGGTCGCGGTGAACGAACCGGAGTCGTCGACGACCGGGCCGGTGGCGCCGGCGTACGCGCTGGTTCCGTTCAGGGTCATCGTCTGCGTGGTGGTGACTTCTTCGCCGATGTCCGGGTCGCCGGTGGTGATCTGGGTGAGCGCGGCTCCGTTGAGGGTGAGGTTGCGGCCGTATCCGCTGGTGTCCTTGACCGTGGTGCCGGTCGCGTTCGCCGGATCCGTCGCGTCCCACTTGGCGACGAGCGCGGGGACCGGGTCGCCCGCGGTGCCGTCGCTGAGATCCTCGTCCTCCGACCAGGCCTCGTGAGCGACCTCGGTGTCAGCGAGCGCGCGGGACCAGACCTTCACCTCGTCGATGGTGCCGGAGAAGTACTCCTTGCCGGCGGCGGCCCACCACAGCCGCCCGACCTGGAGGTTGCCGGATGCCTTCCACGGCGTGGTGAACGGCACCGAGCTGCCCTGAGGCACGCCGTTGACGTAGAGCTGGAGGGACTGCCCGGCCGCATCGTAGACGCCTGTCAGGTGGGTCCAGGCGTTCAGGACGGGGGGCTTGGTGCCGATCGAGCGAGTGATCACCGGATCGGCGACATCCGTCTGGTGGCGGTTGAAGATCCAGGCGTTGTAGGCGGTCGAGTAGTACAGCTGGAAGCCAGAGGCGTTCGTCCCCGCCTGGGACAGGACGGTGTAGTTGACGTCCTTCTTCGTCAGGCGCGCCCAGGCCGAGACGGTGAAGGACTTGGTGGTGTCCAGCACCGCGCCGGAGCCGGCCAGGTAGGCGCTCGTGCCGTTGAGCTTCGCCGCGCCGGAACCGCTGCGCGCCAGGGTGTCCCATGCGGAACCCGAACCGGTCAGCGGGTGCTGGGTGGCTTCGGTGGCGTCGGTGAGGGCGTTGTCCAGGTGCCAGATCCCGGCGGGCTTCTCGGCCCCCTTCACCAAGAAGCTGTAGTAGCCGGTGAGAGAGCTGTGTCCGGCCGCGTCGTAGCCCCAGACCTGGACGGTGTTCTCACCGGCCTGGTTCGGCGTGATCGACTGTGTGGTGGCCGTGCCCTGTGAGACCGGGATCGACGCGGACAGCGAGCCGCTGTTGAGCTTCCACTTGTAGGCGACGACGTCCGACTGCACGCCGGCAGCGTTCGGGTTGGTGTCGGCCGGGGTGAAGGTGAACTTGCCGGGGGTTCCCACGCCGCCTGCGGCCGGGTCGGTCTCGGCCGGTTTGTAGACGCCGTCCGCGCTGCTCACGACCGGGGGCGGCGGAGAGTCGGTGTCGACCCGGAAGTAGCACCAGGACGACCAGGCCGAGTCCAGGACACCCGTGTCACCACGGTCCGTCTTGTAGTACGCCTGTGTCTTCACCCGCATCCGGTAGTTCGTCTGCGCGGGCAGCGCGCTGCTGGAGGCATCGCGGACGGCGTTGTCGGCCACCCAGGCGCCGTCCGGTGAGGCCGCGTACCAGGTGCGGCTGGAGCCGTCGGCCTTCCACACCTCGAACAGGGCACGCAGTTGGGCGCCGGATCCGTCCGTCGACTGTGCCGTGGCCAGCATCTTCGGCGTGGTGTCACTGGTGGCGAAGGGCGCAGTGGAAGCGTTGCAGGCCCGGCCGGTGGTGCCCTGCTGAACGCCGTAGGAGGTCGGCTTGTCCGGGTAGGACACATACGTCACCGACAGCTTCGCGTCGTTGCGGAACCGCGCCTAGGCGGCCGCGTCGGACTCGTCGTGCGCGGTCAGCGAGAAGGTGATCTGCGGTTCCTTGTTCGCGGCGGCCGAGGCGAGGGTGGGAGTGAGGTTCTCGTTCGTCTCCTCGCCCACGTTGTCGCTGAAGCGCACCCAGTTCGCGGGTTGCGACGGGCTGCACAGGGAGCCCCGCCCGTAGGCCACGTTCCGGTCGCCCATCAGGTCGTCCGCGGTGGGGCGGCTCGACCAAGTGGTGCTGGAGGAGATGCCCTTGGTGACCTGGCTCAGGTCGTACCAGTGCGCGTCACAGGTGAACGTCCATACCTGGTACACCTCCAGCGTCGCGTCCAGGATCTTCTTGCCGTGGATCGAGGACAGCGGGTACTCGAAGTACATGCGCTGGGTGTACGGGCTGTTCGAGCAGAGGTAACCGGCGTAGTTGGAGCAGCGCCCCACGCCCTTGTCCCCGTCGAACTCCCAGTACTTGGTGCCGTTGGAGGCCAGAGCCGTCCAGTCGCCCAGGGTGATGCCCTTGGTCGGCGGGTCGATGTAGAGCGGGAAAACGGTGTCCTCGCCGCGCAGGAGAGCCGGGTCCGGCGTGATCTCCAGTGCTGTGGCGGTGACCTTGAGCGGCAGTTCGGCCGCCGAGTCGCCGCTGCCGGGCCCCTGCGAAGGAGCGGGCTCTCCCTCGGCCTCGGGAAGCGGGGCCGCCGTCGCCTTCGGTTCCGTTGCCGGGGTGACACGGGCCAGTTGAGTCGTGGCGCCGGCCGGGGCGTTGTCCGCGGTATCACCCGCCGAGTCCCACATTCGTCCGGCAGGGCTCTCGAAGACCGGTGAGCCATCGCCGTCGCGCGCGACGAATCCTCCGTCGGCCGTGGGGGCGACGTCCAGGCCGCGTCCGAGGACGCTCATCCTGATCGTGGCCAGTGCGGGGTTCTTCGCCGCCTCCGCCGTCTTCACCACGAGCACCGAGGTGTAGCCGGAGTCAAGGGCGGTCAGCTTCAGGTCGACGTCCGGAAGGACTCCGGCGTAGGTGGCGGTGCTGCCGTCGACCTGGGGCTCGGGGACCGCGGTGGGCCAGCCGAGCCGCAGTTCACGCCCCTTGTCCTCCAGCGTGACCAGCGCGTCGTCACCACCGCCCGAGAAGGAGAGAGTGGCCGTGGTGTTCTTCGCCCGGACGAAACCGTCGGTGTCCCGTACGAGGGCGGTGTCGATGGGAGCCCACGTGCCGCCGTCCTTGCGGGCACGCACCGGGGCCGCGTTCATCTCCTGGGTGAACGTGCCGTCCGGATTGGCGAACACCTGGGACGACTCGGTGGTCCTTGCGTCCACCGCGGCCCGATCGCCGGTCTTCACCGCGAGCGCACTCGCCTGTGACTCGGCAGTGCTGCCAGCCCCTGCCGAGAAGGCGCCTTTCTCGGCGAATGCCGAAGTCGCTCCGGAAACGGGGAGCGCACCTCCCAGGAGCGAGATGACGACCGCTCCCCCTCGCATCACCCGACGCCAGTCGCGCCGCCGTTCTCCCGTGAACACGCCCCACCCGTTCTCTTAAGTTTTTCTTACCAAGAGTTGTGAGGATCATGTGTTGGTCAAATCCACAGGTCAACGGTGTCCTAGATCACCTTGCCCTTGCCTCGACTTCCAGGTAATAGATGCCGCCCACTGTGCCCCGCCGCCCCACTCGGGGCCCTCGGTTCTGGGATCGGCATCAACGACCACTTGCACAAGCGAAGCTGCAGTCAGCCACTGCAAGCGAGCCTTCGCCGGGAGGCCGTCGTTGCGGAAGCGCATGGAACGTGACCGTCGCCCCAGTCCGTTCCCCTGGCGTGCGGCGTTCGAGACGCCGCGCCACCTGACGTACTGACCACCCGTCAGACCGCAATGGCAAAGTCAAATCCTGTATGCCGAAAGGCCCGGCACACTCGCCCGAGCGCACCACGCCCGACGACTGGAACGACGAGGACGAGCACCCAGCGCCGGAACCCGTCGTCGAAACCCTGGTGGAGGGCGACCTCTTCGGCGCGATCACTGTCCGCCTTGACCCGCAGGAGGGCGAGGTGACCGTTGAGGGCGAGTCGGTGCCCCGGGTCGTGCTGCGCCGCGCCGCCGAGACCCACGCAGCCGACCACATCCCGATCGGCACTCGCGACGGCACGCTTCTCACCCTGACCGTGGACGGTGAGGAAGCCGCCGTCGCCCCGGCCAAAGGACGGCTCACCCGGCGCGCGTACCGCGTCGACGTCCGGCACGCGGGTTACGCTCGGCGCCTGGTGCCTGACTCCGTCCCGGGCAGCCGACTGCTGCGTGACGAACAGCATGTCGGAGACTTCTCCTCCGGCGGCGGACGGGTTCTCGCGGAGTGGAGGGATGACGCCGGACCGAATGCGACGGACGCGGCCATCGGTTGCACGCTTGCGGCAGCCTTCGGTACCGGCGCTCAGCCCATGTGGATGATCGCCATCGAGATGATCGGCGACATGATCCCCGGTTGACCCACCGGACGACAGATGCCGTGGAACGCGGCCCGTAGTCTGCCGCTGGCCCAAAGTCCCGGAGAAGTCCAAGAGTTGCCGCCGCACCCCCCTCGCCTCGCTCAATAGCGGGTCAGGCAGGGTGCGGCGGTATTCGCCTGTCAGATGTCCCTGAAGATCTCGATCTGCGCGCCGATCGAGTTCAGCCGCTCCGCCAGGTCCTCGTAACCCCGGTTGATGACATACACGTTGCGCAGCACCGACGTCCCCTCCGCCGCCATCATCGCCAGCAGGACGACCACCGCGGGGCGCAGTGCCGGGGGGCACATCATTTCGGCGGCGCGCCAGCGGGTGGGGCCCTCGACGAGGACGCGGTGGGGGTCGAGGAGCTGGAGGCGGCCGCCGAGGCGGTTGAGGTCGGTGAGGTAGATCGCCCGGTTGTCGTAGACCCAGTCGTGGATCAGGGTCTGGCCGGAGGCGACCGCCGCGATCGCCGCGAAGAACGGGACGTTGTCGATGTTCAGGCCCGGGAAGGGCATCGGGTGGATCTTGTCGATCGGCGCCTCCAGCTTGGAGGGGCGGACCGTGAGGTCGACCAGCCGGGTACGGCCGTTGTCCGCGAAGTACTCCGGCGAACGGTCGTGGTCCAGGCCCATCTCCTCCAGGACCGCCAGCTCGATCTCCAGGAACTCGATCGGCACCCGGCGCACGGTGAGTTCGGACTCGGTGACCACCGCCGCGGCCACCAGGCTCATCGCCTCGACCGGGTCCTCGGAGGGCGAGTAGTCCACGTCGACGTCGATGTTGGGCACGCCGTGCACGGTCAGCGTGGTGGTGCCGATGCCCTCCACCTTGACGCCCAGTGCCTCCAGGAAGAAGCACAGGTCCTGGACCATGTAGTTGGAGGACGCGTTGCGGATGACCGTCGCGCCGTCGTGCCGCGCCGCGGCCAGCAGCGCGTTCTCGGTCACCGTGTCGCCGCGCTCGGTCAGTACGATCGGACGGTCGGGGCTGACCGTGCGGTCCACCTGCGCGTGGTACTGGTTCTCGGTCGCCGCGATCTGGAGCCCGAACCGGCGCAGCGCGATCATGTGCGGCTCGATGGTCCGGGTGCCGAGGTCGCAGCCGCCGGCGTACGGCAGCTTGAACTGGTCCATGCGGTGCAGCAGCGGGCCGAGGAACATGATGATCGAGCGGGTGCGTACGGCCGCCTCGGCGTCGATCGCCGTCATCTCCAGCTCGGCCGGCGGGACCAGCTCCAGGTCGACCCCGTCGTTGATCCAGCGGGTGCGCACGCCGATGGAGTTGAGCACCTCCAGCAGGCGGTACACCTCCTCGATGCGCGCGACCCGGCGCAGCACCGTGCGGCCCTTGTTCAGCAGGGACGCGCAGAGGAGGGCCACACAGGCGTTCTTGCTCGTCTTGACGTCGATGGCGCCGGACAGCCGACGGCCGCCGACGACCCGCAGATGCATCGGGCCCGCGTAGCCCAGCGACACGATCTCGCTGTCCAGAGCCTCACCGATGCGGGCGATCATCTCAAGGCTGATGTTCTGGTTGCCGCGCTCGATGCGGTTGACCGCGCTCTGGCTGGTGCCGAGCGCCTCCGCGAGCTGCGTCTGCGTCCAGCCCCGGTGTTGCCGGGCGTCACGGATGAGCTTGCCGATGCGTACGAGGTAGTCGTCTGCCATGAGGTTGAGGTTATCTCAGATATGAGATGGCGCTCGCTTGGGGGGTCCATTCGGGTGATGGCGCGTCAATGACCTGCGGGTTCCCGGGGATGTGCCGGTCATGGACGATTCATGGGCGGTCCATGGCCGCTCCATGGGCGATTCATTCCGCAATGCCGCTCATTACGGATTTAGCCGCTGATGGGGCGATGTGGGAGCGGGGAGGAGTAGACGACGCTGGTCGTCACGGACCCCAGGCCGCCGATCCGTCCCGAAATCTCCTCCAGATGGCGCATCGAGCGTGCCGCCACCTTGATGACGAAGCAGTCGTCGCCCGTCACATGGTGCGCCTCCAGGATCTCCGGCATCGCCTCGACCAGGTCATGGAATGGCTTGTAGTTGCCGTTCGGATAACGCAGTCGTACGAACGCCATGACGGCCAGCCCGACCCGCTCCGGGTCCACGACCGCCGCGTAGCCGCTGATGACCCCGCCCTCCTCCAGCCTGCGCACGCGTTCCGTGACCGCGCTGGCCGACATGGAGACGGCCCGCGCGGTCACGGAACGCGTGC
>NZ_MUNF01000917.1:1038-1310 GCF_002154555.1 Streptomyces murinus | reverse complement strand
AGCCCTGCTCGGTGTTCTCGTACTCGCCGATGAGCTGCGCCCGCGCGATCGCGTGGAAGCGCAGATTGAACCCGACAAAGGCCGGCGAGGCGTCCGCGTCGGGACCCAGCTTCTCCTGGTCCACCGCGTACACCGTGAACACATAACGGTGCGGGCCGTCACCGGGCGGCGGGGCGGCGCCGCCGAAGTCCCGCGTCCCGTAGTCGTTGCGCGCGTGCACGGCGCCCTCGGGCAGGCCCTCGAACTTGCCGCTCGCCGCACCCGCGGGCAGC
>NZ_MUNF01000917.1:0-1030 GCF_002154555.1 Streptomyces murinus | reverse complement strand
GGTGCGGCGAGGTGTTCCCGTCCGCGTAGACCTGAGCACCCTTGAGCGTGGCGCCCTCCTGGACGTCCTCGCTGGTCACCGTGAACGACGGCACCGGCGGGTGGAAGTCATGGGGGAGCGGTCGCCGCTTCAGCTCGGTCACCTTGGTACCTCCTGATCGAAGATCTGGAAAGAACAGAGCGAACTCTAGAGCCAGTTGCGCCGGCTGCCGACCTCGGAGAGCCACTGGTTGAGGTACGCCGCCCAATCGGTCCCCTGCCAGTCGTGGTGGCCCACCTGGAAGGAGCGGTAGGTGTCCGAGCCTTCGCTGAACAGCCCCGCCTTCTTGTCCATCTCCAGGACGACGTCCATGGCGTGCTCGTCGGCCACGAAGCTCAGCTCGACCTGGTTCAGGCCCCGGTACTGGGACGGCGGGTAGAACTCGATCTCCTGGTAGAACGGCAGCCGCTGCCGGGTACCCCGGATNNCCGGCAGCGGGTGCACATGGACCGGATCCAGGTCGCCGGAGTCGACGGCCCGGGCGATCGCCAGCTCGGTCGTCACCCCGATGTGCATCCCGCGCAGCTCCTGGTCGTCGATCATCGTCACCGGCGTCTCCCAGGGGATCTCCAGGCCGAACGGCACCGCGTGCACGGCACCCGCCTGAAGCTCGAAGGCACCGCCGAGCCGCACCTTGGCGAACTCGACGTCCTGCTTGTACTCCTCGTCGCCGCTCTCGACCTCGACCCGCGCCTGAAGACCGACGGACAGCCCCTCGATGGCCTGGTTCACGGAACCGCCCTGGATCCGCACCTCACCCTGGACCACGCCACCCGGTACGACATTCACCTCGGTCAGCACCGTCTCGACCGAGGCACCGCCGGCTCCGAGGCTCGCGAGCAGCTTCTTGAACGCCATTGACTCTCCCTTTACGAACGGACCTCGCCCCTACAAACGCGATCACCCCCGTTGCCGGTTCCGCCCCGGCCGTGCCCCGTCCGGACCAGCCCCGTGGACTACCCTCGGACGGCATGATCGCGCCCCGGGACCG
>NZ_MUNF01000916.1:750-985 GCF_002154555.1 Streptomyces murinus | reverse complement strand
GGCAGACCGCGACGCTGCCGGTCTCGGTGCTGGCGTAGATCTGCGCGAACTCGCAGCGGTAGGTCTCCAGGCACTGCTTGAGCAGCGTCTCGGACATGGGCGCCGCGCCGTAGGCGATCTTGCGCAGGGAGGTGAACGCCTCGGGTCCCGCGCCGCGTTCGGCGGCCATCGCCTGGAGCATCGCGGGGGCGGCGAAGGTGGTGGTGACGCCGTGCTCGCGGATGAGGCGGACCGC
>NZ_MUNF01000916.1:0-713 GCF_002154555.1 Streptomyces murinus | reverse complement strand
GGTGCCGCTGGTGTAGATCTGGATGACGGCGTCGTCGGGTCCGGTGCCGGGCGCCGGGTCGGTCTCGGGCTGGTCCGCGGCCCAGGCGAGCAGTCCGGCGCCGCGGGCGGGTTCGCCGTCGGCGTCGGTGCCGTCGACCCGGATCACCCGGCGCAGGCCGCGCAGTTGGGGCCGTACGGCGGCGACGGTGTCCCAGAACTCGTCGTCCACGAAGATCAGCGTGGCGCCGGAGTCGCGCAGGATGTGGTCGACCTCGTTCGGGGTGAGCCGCCAGTTGACCGGCACCAGGACGGCGCCCGCCTTGGCGCAGGCGATCATCACGAGGTAGTAGTTCGCGGACTCGCGGCCGAGGTAGGCGACCCGGTCGCCGTGCCGTACCCCGCTGGTGTGCAGGGCGTGCGCGGCGCGGTTGCTGTCGCGGTGCAGCTTGTTGTAGGTGGTGACGTGCCCCTCGCAGATGATCGCGGGGTGGTCGGGGCGGGTGCCGGCGTGGGCACGGGCGGAGTGGTGGAGCGTCCAGCGCTCCCTCGGTATGTCGTTCATGGTGATGTGCCGTCTCTGTCGAACTGTCCGACCGTCACGCCGCGGGCGCCGGGGCGAGCTGCCCGTCGACGAACTGGGCGAGCGCGCGGACCGTGGGGTGGTCGTGGGTGAGGGAGGCCGGCAGGGGCAGCCGGAACGACTGCTCCAGTGCGGCCTTGACCTGCTGGGCC
>NZ_MUNF01000915.1:606-735 GCF_002154555.1 Streptomyces murinus | reverse complement strand
GGCGCGCAGGGTGAGGAAGTCGTTGTCCCAGCGGCGGTTCTGGAAGACGGACAGCAGCAGGCCGCGGTCCTCGGCGAGGGCGGCGAGCGCCCGGGCCTCGGCGGCGGTGCCCGCGACCGGCTTGTCCAC
>NZ_MUNF01000915.1:0-601 GCF_002154555.1 Streptomyces murinus | reverse complement strand
GCGGGCCTGCTGCTGCCGCTCCGGGTTCGAGGTGACGACCGTGTCGAGGACGAGGCCCTCGGTGGCGGTGATCAGGGGGGCGTGGAAGACGGAGCCGGCGAGGCCGTAGCCGACCAGGCCGACGCGGAGGGGAGTGCTCATGCCCTCTACTTTCGCAACGCTGTTGCCAAAGTGCAAGCGACGAGGAGAATGGGCGTGTGAGCGAGGACAGGGTGAACAGCGGGCGGGTCGGCGCGAANNGGAGGTGGCCGAGCGGACCGGGCTGACCCCGCAGGCCGTCAGCAAGATCACCGGGCGGCTGCGGGAGACGGGGCTCGCGGCCGAGGCGGGCCGCCGGGCGTCCACGGGCGGCAAGCCGCGCACGGTACTGCGGCTGGTGCCGGAGGCGGGGCACGCGGTGGGGGTGCAGCTGGACCGGGACGCGCTGCGCGTGGTGCTCGTACGACTGGACGGTGCCGTGGTGGGGGAGCGGCGCGGTGAGCTGGACCTCGGGGCGGGCGCCGAGGCTGTGCTCGGGGTGGTCGTGGAGGCGGTGACGGGGCTGGTCCGCTCCTGCCTGGGACCCTTCGGAGAGCTCGCCGAGGCGGGGTCACTGCTGGGG
>NZ_MUNF01000914.1:201-501 GCF_002154555.1 Streptomyces murinus | reverse complement strand
GGGGGCGTGGTGCCGCCGGAGGTGTCGAGGGCGATGTCGTCCAGGACGAAGCTGGTCTGGAGGCTGGAGTCCTCGGTGCCGGTGAAGGACAGGTTCACCGTCTGCCCGGCGAAGGACGACACGTCGAACGACTTCTGCACATAGCCGGTGCTCTTGTCGAGGTTGGACCAGCTGCCCAGCGTGGTGCCGCCGATCTTGGCGGTCAGCTTGTCGTAGGCGGTGCTCGACGTCGTCTCGGCGGTGTCGATGTGCAGATAGAAGCTGAGGGTGGCGGTGGCGCACCCACTGGGGACGGTGACG
>NZ_MUNF01000914.1:0-141 GCF_002154555.1 Streptomyces murinus | reverse complement strand
CGGCGGGGAGGAAGAAGGCGGCCAGTGCGGCGGCGGTGAGCGCGGCAACGCCTGCGGCCTTGTGGGGGGTCGGTCTCACACGCTACTCCTTCGGGGCGGCCGGGGTCCCGGCCTGCTCGACGACCGCCCGGCCGGCTGGGA
>NZ_MUNF01000913.1:431-2132 GCF_002154555.1 Streptomyces murinus | reverse complement strand
ACAGGCCTTCGTCGACGAGATCGCCGCGGTGGCGGCCGACCGCGTCGATCTCGTCGACGAAGACGATCGCCGGGGCGTTCGCCTTGGCCTGCTCGAACAGGTCGCGGACGCGGGAGGCGCCGACACCGACGAACATCTCCACGAAGTCCGAACCGGAGATCGAGTAGAAGGGCACCCCGGCCTCGCCCGCGACGGCACGCGCCAGCAGGGTCTTACCGGTACCCGGGCGGCCGTAGAGCAGCACACCCTTGGGGATCTTGGCGCCGACGGCCTGGAACTTGGCCGGCTCCTGGAGGAACTCCTTGATCTCGTGGAGCTCCTCGACGGCCTCGTCACAGCCGGCGACGTCGGAGAAGGTCGTCTTCGGGGTGTCCTTGGTGATGAGCTTGGCCTTGGACTTCCCGAAGTTCATGACCCGGGAGCCGCCGCCCTGCATCTGGTTCATCAGGAACAGGAAGACGACGACGATCAGAACGAAGGGCAGCAGGGAGAGCAGGACACCGACGAACGGGTTCTGCTTCGACGGCGCGACGGTGTAGCCGTCCGGGATCTGCTTGTCCTGGTACTTGGTCTGCAGGTTGTTGGCGAGCTGGACGCCCTGGTCGCCGATGTAGCTCGCCTGGATCTTGGAGCTGCCCTCGACCTTCTGGCCGTCCTTGAGCGTGACCTTGACGGTCTGCTCGTCGCCGGTGGTCAGCTTGGCCGACTGGACCCTGTTGGCATTGATCGCCGCGACGACCTGGCCGGTGTCCACCGACTTGTAGCCGCCGGACGAGCCGACGACCTGCATCAACACGACCACGGCAAGGACGGCCAGCACGATCCACATGACCGGCCCACGGAAGTATCGCTTCACGTCCATCCATACGGAGCGATGCCGCCCCGTCCCTCCTGCCATAGTGAGTTTGATAAGACAGTTCTTCCGACGGTACCCCAGCCTTGGCGCCCGAAGCCGCGTGAAGCCGCTTCGAGAGCCGGGAAACCCGTCTCTGCATGCTTCAACGGCACGGGACCCGCCGGGGTTCCCGATCACCTCGCCGGGCTTGGGCCGAGTGGCTCAGCCCAGGTGCCCGGTCCGGTGTCAGCCGCCGTAGACGTGCGGCGCGAGCGTACCGACGAACGGCAGGTTGCGGTACTTCTCGGCGTAGTCCAGGCCGTAACCGACGACGAACTCGTTCGGAATGTCGAAGCCGACCCACTCGACGTCGATGGCGACCTTGGCGGCGTCCGGCTTGCGCAGCAGCGTGCACACCTTGAGGGAGGCGGGCTCCCGCGAACCGAGGTTGTTGATCAGCCAGGACAGGGTCAGGCCGGAGTCGATGATGTCCTCGACGATCAGGACGTCACGGCCCTTGATGTCGGTGTCGAGGTCCTTGAGGATGCGCACGACGCCGGAGGACTGGGTGCCCGCGCCGTACGAGGACACGGCCATCCAGTCCATGGTGACCGGGGTGGACAACGCTCGCGCGAGGTCGGCCATGACCATCACCGCGCCCTTGAGGACGCCGACGATCAGCAGGTCCTTGCCCGCGTACTCCGCGTCGATCTTCGCGGCCAGCTCGGCCAGCTTGGCGTCGATCTCTTCCTTGGTGATGAGCACCTTCTCGAGGTCGGCACCCATGTCTTTCGCGTCCACCCGCATCACTTTCGGTCGTCCCGCACTTACGGCCGCAATCACGGCCTCCGGCTGCCCCGTGCCGG
>NZ_MUNF01000913.1:0-344 GCF_002154555.1 Streptomyces murinus | reverse complement strand
GGCGGGCGGCAGGGCGTAGAGCTTGGCGCACTCCAGCAGTCCGGCGGCGTCCCGTACGGAGGCCTCGGCCTGGCTGGCCCAGGAGTCGAGGGCATCGGCGTCGTCGCGGGAGAGCTGGGCGGTGCGGGCGAGCGCCTCGACGACGCCCTTGCCGAGGGCCTTCTCCAGGGCGGGCAGACCCTCGTGGCGCAGCCGGGAGCGGGTGTAGGCGGGGTCGGTGTTGTGGGGGTCGTCCCAGACCGGCAGGGACTGGACCATGCAGGCCTTGCGGGCGGTCTGCCGGTCGAGATGGAGGAAGGGGCGCCGGTAACGGCCGCCGGCCCCCGAGACCGCGGCCATTCCGG
>NZ_MUNF01000912.1:419-1668 GCF_002154555.1 Streptomyces murinus | reverse complement strand
CGTGGGGGCTGTGGGTGGCGTGGGGGCTGTGGGTGGTGTGGAGAGTGCCGCCGTCCCGTGCCTCGCGCAGCTCGGCGACCAGTTTCTCGTAGGCCCGGCGCGTCACCGTCGCGACCAGTTCGGAGCGGTCCTTGAAGTGCAGATAGATGCTGGGCGCGGCGATCCCGACCTCGCGGGCGACCGCGCGCANNCAGCAGCCGGGCCGCGGCCGCGAGGATCTCCTCCTTCAGGGCACCGCCCTCGCCCCACTGGCTCGGGGCGCGCCGCTTGAACGTCTCGGCCACCTGTGCTCCCTCCGTTGCCTGCCTGCCGGGTGAAGCATTATCGGAGGTGGCCGAATATCTGTCGCCCCGGGTGCCGGCGTCCCGGCGCGCGGGAACGCCGGCACCGCTCGACTCAGGCCTCCTGGACCGCCGTCGGCCTCAGGTGCCGGGCGAGGAAGCGGGCCGCGCTGTCCGACTCGAACCGGGGCAGCTCCTTGTGCCGCCCGGAGTTGGCGTGCAGCGTCTTCTCCTTCGAGGCGAACGCGTCGAAGAGGGCCAGCGCGGCGGCGCGCGGGATGTGCTCGTCGTCCCACTGCATGGCGTACTCGACGGGGACCGTGATCCGCCCCGCGGCCTCGGCCAGGGCGTCGGGCCAGTGCAGCCCGAACACCGCGGCGGTGATCCGGGGATCGTCCGCCACGAACGGCACACCGATCGCGGTGGCCATGTTCAGACCGAAGAAGCCGACGGGCCCGCCGGTGCCGATCTCCGGCAGTTCCTGGAGGGCGTCCAGGGCCGCCTTCCACTCGGGGACGGCGCGCTCGGCGAGCCGGGCGTTGTAGCGGACCACGATCGGGCCTTCCGGCTCGCCCGCCTCCCGGGCCCGGTACAGCGCGGCGATCTCCTGCTCGTCGTAGGCCGTGCGCGGCCGGTCGCCATGGCCGGGCGCGTCGACGACGGCGACATGGAAGCCGCAGCCGGTGACGAGCAGCCGGGCGCGGCCCGTCATCGCGGGCCATCTCTTGTGCGTGCCGCCGCCGTGGCCCATGAACACGAGGGGTGCCCGCTCGGGGCCGGACGCGGGCGACCAGAGCACGCCGGGGATGTCGCCCAGGACGAAGTCCCGCTCGATCACACCGTCGGCCGCTGTCCGCGCAGTGAAATCCAGGGTGTGTGCAGGGAGTTGTCTCATCGGTTGCTGCCTTTCGGGAATGCCTTGTCGGTGCGGCGCTCCCGGCGGCAGCTGCGTCAGCCGCTCGACCGTG
>NZ_MUNF01000912.1:0-413 GCF_002154555.1 Streptomyces murinus | reverse complement strand
GCCGCGGGGGCGGCGGTCGGATCGAGGCCGGTTCCCGTCCCCGTGGGTACCGCATCCTTGATCCCTGTGCGTGTGCCCGGAGTTACGGCTCGATAGCATCGGGTCCACGGCCGGAGGAACGCCGAATCGATCAGGCCGGGACGGGGATACGCGCCAGTGGTGATGGGTGGGGCGGCACGGTTGCGGGTGCCGGTGGGGGCGGACGCGGAGCGCTGGGTCACCCGGGCGGGGTGCCGCCGGGTGCTGCTCGTGGTGCACAACGTGACATCCGCGACCCGGCTGCTGGATGTGCTGCCCCTGTTCGGCGGGGACGTACGGCTCCAGTTGTTCGCCACCTGCACGGGGTCCTCGCCGTTCCTCGCGGGGGTGGTCGAGCTGCTGACAGGCATGGGGCTGCCCGTCCTGCCATGGGA
>NZ_MUNF01000911.1 GCF_002154555.1 Streptomyces murinus | reverse complement strand
GCCCCCGCCACTCCTCCCGGTGACGACCGCGCGCCCTGCCGGTGTCCGCACACCTCCCCCTTACCGCGGACGGGTAGTTTGTGGGGGTCCAGAGAACTTCAGGAGGGCCGGCCGTGACTGCTGATCTGTCGCAGATCGTGAAGGCGTACGACGTACGCGGAGTGGTCCCGGACCAGTGGGACGAAACACTGGCCGGGCTCTTCGGCGCCGCCTTCGCGCAGGTGACGGACGCGTCGGCGATCGTCGTCGGCCACGACATGCGGCCCTCGTCCCCCGGCCTGTCCCGCGCCTTCGCGCGCGGCGCGGCGGCCCGCTGGACCTGCCCGGCGCGATGTTCACCGCCTCGCACAACCCGGCCCAGTACAACGGCATCAAGATGTGCCGCGCCGGCGCCGCCCCCGTCGGCCAGGACACCGGCCTCACCCGGATCCGCGAACTGGCCGAGAAGTGGCTGGAGTCGGGCGCCCCCGAGCCGGCCGCCGAGCCGGGCACCCTCACCTCGCGCGAGACGCTGGAGGACTACGCGGCGCATCTGCGCGCACTGGTCGACCTGAGCGCGATCCGCCCCCTGAAGGTCGTGGTCGACGCGGGCAACGGCATGGGCGGCCACACGGTGCCCACGGTCTTCGACGGGCTGCCGCTGACGCTCGTGCCGATGTACTTCGAACTGGACGGCACCTTCCCGAACCACGAGGCCAACCCGCTCGACCCGGCCAACCTCGTGGACCTCCAGAAGCGGGTCCCGGCGGAGGGCGCCGACCTCGGCATCGCCTTCGACGGCGACGCCGACCGTTGCTTCGTCGTGGACGAGAACGGCGACCCGGTCTCCCCGTCCGCGATCACCGCCCTGGTCGCCGCGCGCGAACTGGCGCGCAACGGCGGCGAAGGCATGATCATCCACAACCTGATCACCTCCCGCACGGTCCCCGAGGTCGTCCGCGAGAACGGCGGCACCCCGGTGCGCACCCGGGTCGGCCACTCCTTCATCAAGGCCGAGATGGCCCGCACCGGCGCGATCTTCGGCGGCGAGCACTCCGCGCACTACTACTTCAAGGACTTCTGGAACGCCGACACCGGCATGCTGGCCGCCCTGCACGTCCTCGCCGCCCTCGGCGGCCAGCAGGGCCCGCTGTCCTCGCTCGTCGCCCAGTACGACCGCTACCAGGGCTCCGGCGAGATCAACTCCACCGTCGCCGACCAGTCCGCCCGCCTCGCCGCGATCCGCGCCGCCTACGAGGGCCGCGCCGACGTCACCCTGGACGACCTCGACGGCCTCACCGTCTCCACCCCCGACTGGTGGTTCAACGTCCGCCCCTCCAACACCGAGCCCCTCCTGCGCCTGAACGCCGAGGCGAAGGACGAGCCCACCATGGCCAAGATCCGCGACGAGGCCCTGGCGATCATCCGGGCCTGACCCCGGTCGGCTCCAGCGGGGCGCGGGCGGTACCGCGACCCCCGCCCCACCCGCCCCACAGCGGTACGCTGACCAGCGGTCCAAGAAACCTCGCCCCCGAAGGGACACACCCCATGCCGCTCGAAGCCGGCCTCCTGGAGATCCTCGCCTGCCCGGCCTGCCACGCCCCCCTCAAGGAGCAGGACGCCGAGCTGATCTGCACCGGCCAGGACTGCGGTCTCGCCTACCCGGTCCGCGACGGCATCCCGGTCCTCCTCGTGGACGAGGCCCGCCGCCCCGAGTGACGCGGCCCGGCCCGTCGTACCCGCGAGGACACCGCCGTACCGTCGGAGACCGCGCACCCCGCACCCCGTAGCGTCGTAGATCGTCGTAGCCACTCCCCGGCCATCGGAGGCTGCCGCCCATGTTGGACGAATCGCTGCTCGACAGCCCGGAGGGCCTCGCCGAGGCCGACCGCCGGGGCCTGCTGCGCGGTGCCGCCGAGGCCGGCGCCCGCGTCCGTACCGCCGCCCGGCACGCCGCCGAGGCCGGTGTCGGCAACCTCAAACCCGACGGCCGCCCCCGCGCCGTACTGATCGCGGGACCCGGCGCCGCCGCCACCCACACCGCCGACCTCCTCGGCACCCTGGCGGGACCCGGCAGCCCCGTGGTCCGCCTCGCCCCCACCGGCGTCGCCCCCGCCGCGGGCGCCCTGCGCTGGGAACTCCCCGGCTGGGCCGGTTCGGTCGACCTCCTCCTGATCACCACCCCGGACGGCACCGAACCCAGCCTCGCCCTCCTCGCCGACCAGGCGTACCGCCGGGGCGTCACCGTCGTCGCCGTCGCCCCGGCCGGCACCCCCCTCGCCGAGGCCGCCGGCGTCAGCCACGCACTGTTCGTACCGATGGCGACGGCGCCGTACGACCATGAGGAACCGCTCGCCGCGTCCTCACCCGGCGTCTTCTGGGCCCTGCTGACCCCGCTGCTCGCGCTCCTGGACCGGATCGGCCTGCTCACCGCCCCGCCCGAGGCCCTGGAGAAGGTCGCCGACCGCCTCGACCGGATCGCCGAGCGCTGCGGCCCCGCCGTCGTGGCCTACAGCAACCCCGCCAAGACCGTCGCCGCCGAACTCGCCGACGCGCTCCCCGTGGTGTGGACCGAGGGCGCCTCCGCGGGCCCCGCGGGCCGCCGCTTCGCCGCCGCCCTCGCCGAACTCGCCGGCCGCCCCGCCGTCGTCGCCGAACTCCCCGAGGCACTCGCCGCGCACGGCGCCCTGCTGGCCGGCCCGCTCGCCGCCAGCGCCGACCCGGACGACTTCTTCCGCGACCGCGTCGAGGAGGCGCCCGCGCTGCACGCGCGCGTGGTGCTGCTGCGCGACCGCCCCAGCGGTGGCCTCTCCGCCGCCCTCCTCGGGTTCGAGTTCGCTGATCGGCGTGTCGTGGCTGAGGGCCAGGTCACGGGCGGTGGGGGCGGCGGAGAGGCC
>NZ_MUNF01000910.1 GCF_002154555.1 Streptomyces murinus | reverse complement strand
TGCCGATGAAGGTCGCGTCGATCAGGGCGACCAGCACGGTGCCGCGGACGTACGCGGTCAGGGTGCGCCAGGCGCGCGGTCCTGCGCCGGCCACGCCCTCCCGGGCGGCGGCGGGCACCAGCTTCAGGACCCAGCTCCAGATGCGCTTGCCGTCGTAGAGCAGGAAGAGCGTGGAGAAGAACACCAGCAGGATGCTGGTCAGGGCCTCCACTATGACCTGAACGCCCTCCAGGCCCGCCGACGTTATCTGGTCGGCGTTGGCTCCGATGGCCTCGCGCAGGTTCTTGGCGATCTGGTTGATCTGCTTGTCGGTGACATGGAAGGGGCTCTTCAGGAGCCAGTTGCGCAGATCGTCGATGCCGGACTGTATCTGGGTGGAGAGCGTGTCGATGTTCTCCATGACCTGCCAGGTCACGAACCAGCCCATCAGGCCGATCACCACGAAGCCGCNNTCAGCAGGGCGATGACGAAGGCGAACACCACCAGCTGGACAGCGCTGATGACCCGCATCAGCACCCAGACGGTGCCCGCGAGCACCAGCAGCCGCCAGCCGGCCTCGGCCGCGACCCGTACCCCCCAGGGCACGGCCTGGGCGGGATCGGGTCGCGGGACGGGCGGGGCCGAGGCGGGGGGACGGCGGGCGTGCGGCACCGCGTCGGCGACGGTGTCGGACGCGGTGTCGGACAGGGCGTCGGGCGCGGCCGAGGACACGGCGTCGGCCATGACCGGCTCCCGGCGTGCCGGTTCGGGCGCGGTGTCCTCCTCGGACACCTCCGCCTGGCGGGCGTCCAGCCGTTCGCTCATCTCGGTGAGACTCGCGCCC
>NZ_MUNF01000909.1 GCF_002154555.1 Streptomyces murinus | reverse complement strand
GGGCCTGTCCGGCGCGCTCCAAGTGGGCCTCGCGGGCGCGAAGGGCATCGCCTACGCACTGGGCGTCCCGCTCTACGGTGTGCATCACCTGGCCGGTCATGTCGCCGCCGACCCCCTTGAGCACGGCCCGCTGCCCGACCCGTGCATGGTGCTGATCGTCTCCGGTGGCCACACCTCGCTGCTCCTCGTCCGCGACCTGGCCCGCGACCCGATCGCCCACCTCGGCGACACCCTCGACGACGCCGCCGGGGAGTGCTTCGACAAGGTGGCGCGGGTTTTCGGGCTGCCGTATCCCGGTGGCCCTGCCATCGACCGTGCCGCGCGGGAGGGCGATCCCCGGGCCGTTCCCTTCCCCCGCCCGCTCCCGGGCTCGTACGACTTCTCCTTCTCGGGGCTGAAGACGGCGGCGGCCCGCTGGGCCGAGTCCCACACCGGGCGCGAGCTGCCCGTGCACGACGGGGCCGCGTCCCTCCAGGAGGCGGTCGCCGACGTCCTGACCCGCAAAGCCGTGGCCGCCTGCCGGGAGCACGGGGTCGGCACGCTGGTCGTCGTCGGCGGGGTCGCCGCGAACTCGCGGGTGCGGTCACTGGCCGAGGAGCGCTGCCGGGCGGCCGGTATCGCCCTGCGGGTACCACCGCTGAGGCTGTGCACGGACAACGGCGCGATG
>NZ_MUNF01000091.1 GCF_002154555.1 Streptomyces murinus | reverse complement strand
TCATCCCACTACCCGCCCCGCGCACGGGCCTGCCCGCGGGCGGGTAGTGGGATGACATGAGCGAAGACGGTCAGGTGAGCAGCCACTGGTTCGACGACGACGCCGGACCGGTCGTCCGTCCGTACGCCATGACGCGCGGCCGTACCACCAGTACGGCCCAGCACCGCCTCGATCTGATCGCGGTGGTCGTCACGGAGCCCGCGGCCGGGGACCCGGAGACGGATCCGACGCTCTCCCCCGAGCATGTGGACATCGTGGGCCTGTGCCGCAGCACCCCGCAGTCGGTCGCCGAGCTGGCCGCGGAACTCGACCTGCCCATCGGCGTGGTGCGGGTCCTCGTCGGCGATCTCGTGCACGCGGAACTCGTCCATGTCACCCGGCCGGTGCCCCCGGCCGAGCTGCCGGACGAGAGTATTCTGCGCGACGTGATCAACGGCCTGCGGGCACTGTGACCGGCACGGAAGCGGAGTACTGACGTGACAGGCTGGCAGTTCTGGGTCGACCGAGGCGGCACCTTCACCGATATCGTCGCGCGTCGCCCGGACGGCCGCCTGCTCACGCACAAGGTGCTCTCCGACAACCCGGCCCGCCCCGAGCCCGGCCCGGACACCGCTCCCGGCACTCGGGGCGCCGCTTCCGGCACTCAAGGCGCAGGCCACCGCCCCACCCCCGACGCCGCCGTCACCGGCATCCGCGCCCTCCTCGGCGACTCCCCGGAGCCCGTCGAGGCCGTCCGCATGGGCACCACCGTCGCCACCAACGCGCTCCTGGAGCGCACCGGCGAACCCACCCTCCTGATCATCACCCGCGGCTTCCGCGACGCCCTGCGCATCGCCTACCAGAACCGGCCGCGCATCTTCGCCCGCCGTATCGAGCTGCCCGAACCGCTCTACACCCGGGTGATCGAAGCCGACGAACGCATCGCCGCCGACGGCACCGTGCTGCGCGCCCCCGACCTGGACGCGCTCGCGCCCGCGCTCCGACAGGCGTACGACGACGGGATCCGCGCCGTCGCCGTCGTCTGCCTGCACAGCCATCTGCACCCCGCCCACGAACGCGCCATCGGTGAACTCGCGGCCCGCACCGGCTTCCCGCAGATCTCCCTGTCCAGCGAGGTCAGCCCGCTGATGAAGCTGGTCCCGCGCGGCGACACCGCCGTGGCCGACGCCTACCTCTCACCGGTGCTGCACCGCCACGTCCGCCAGGTGGCCGATGAACTGCGCGGGGTGCGGCTGATGTTCATGCAGTCCAACGGCGGGCTCACCGAGGCGGGGCAGTTCCGCGGCAAGGACGCCATCCTGTCCGGACCGGCCGGGGGCATCGTCGGCATGGCCCGGATGTCCCAGCGCGCGGGCTTCGACCGGGTCATCGGCTTCGACATGGGCGGCACCTCCACCGATGTCTCGCACTTCGCCGGTGCCTATGAGCGGGTCTTCGACACCCAGGTCGCGGGCGTGCGGCTGCGCGCCCCGATGCTCGACATCCACACCGTGGCCGCGGGCGGCGGCTCAGTGCTCCACTTCGACGGCTCCCGCTATCGCGTCGGCCCCGACTCGGCGGGTGCCACCCCCGGCCCCGCCTGCTACCGGGCCGGCGGCCCGCTCACCGTCACCGACGCCAATGTGATGCTCGGCCGGATCCAGCCCGCCCACTTCCCGGCCGTGTTCGGGCCCGACGGCGACCAGCGGCTGGACGCCGGGCTCGTCCGCGACCGGTTCACCGCACTCGCCCATGAGATCCACCGGGCCACCGGCGACGACCGCACCCCCGAACAGGTGGCCGAGGGCTATCTGGACATCGCCGTCGCCAACATCGCCAACGCGATCAAGCGGATCTCCGTCCAGCAGGGCCACGACGTGACCCGCTACGCGCTGACCACCTTCGGCGGCGCGGGCGGCCAGCACGCCTGCCGGGTCGCCGGGTCGCTCGGCATCCGCACCGTGCTCGTACCCCCCATGGCCGGGGTCCTCTCCGCGCTCGGCATCGGCCTCGCCGACACCACCGCCATGCGCGAACAGTCCGTCGAGGCACCCCTGGAGCCGGCCGCCATGCCCGGCATCCGCGCGGCCGCCGCCGACCTGGAGGCCGCCGCCCGCGCCGAACTCACGGCCGAGGACATCCCCGAGGACCGCGTCCGGGTCACCCACCGCGCCCAGCTCCGCTACGACGGCACCGACACCGCGCTCACCGTCGAACTGGCCGAACCCGACGCCATGCGCGGCGCGTTCGAGCAGCGCCATCGCGCCACCTACTCCTTCACCCTCGACCGCCCGATCGTCGTGGAAGCCCTCTCCGTCGAGGCCACCGGCATCACCGCACCCCCCGATCTGACCGCCCTCGCCCCGTACGAGGGACGGCCCGCCGCGCCCGAGACCGTCCGCCTGCACACCGGCGGCTCCTGGCGCGACGTACCCCTGCACCGCCGCGAGGCCCTTCCTCCCGGCGAGGCCGTCACCGGCCCGGCGATCATCACCGAGGCCGGCGCGACGACCGTCGTGGACGACGGCTGGCGGGCCGCGGCCA
>NZ_MUNF01000908.1 GCF_002154555.1 Streptomyces murinus | reverse complement strand
GCCGCCCGGGCGGCCGATGTTGCCGAGGAGCAGCTGGAGGATGCAGGCGGTGCGGATGTACTGCACGCCCACCGTGTGCTGGGTCCAGCCCACCGCGTAGGCGAAGGCCGTCGTACGCTCCCGCCCGGAGTTCTCCGTGACCAGCTCGCACACCTGCGAGAACAGCTCCCGCGGCACCCCGCACACCTGCTCCACCATCTCCGGTGTGTAGCGGGCGAAGTGCCGCTTGAGCACCTGGAAGACACAGCGCGGATGCGTCAGGGTCTCGTCCCGCTCCGGCTTGCCCTCGCCGATCACCGCGCCGCCCGCGCCGTGCGCCTCGCCGCGCGCCGCCTCGGTCACCGAACTGCCGCCCCCGGTGCGCTCGTCGTACTCCTGGTCGCGTTCGCCGGAGGCCGCCTGCGTCTCCGTACCCTCGTACTGCCA
Organism: Streptomyces murinus; assembly: GCF_002154555.1. Lineage (GTDB taxonomy): Bacteria > Actinomycetota > Actinomycetes > Streptomycetales > Streptomycetaceae > Streptomyces > Streptomyces murinus. The sequence continues at coordinate 1,112 of NZ_MUNF01000908.1, read as the reverse complement.
GCTGGCGTTGTCGTAGGAGCGGGTCTCGCTGTTCAGGCCGGAGAAGACGCCCGACAGGTCCTCGGTGTCACAGAAGTCCTCGCGCAGGATCGTCGGCGCGTTGGTGTACGCCACGACGTAGTCGCGGAAGTACTTCTCCTTCTCCAGCACGTAGTTGACGATCGCGCCGAGGAAGGCGATGTCCGAGCCCGCGCGCAGCGGCACATGCAGATCGGCGAGCGCGCTGGTGCGGGTGAACCGCGGGTCGACATGGATCACCTTCGCGCCCCGCGCCTTGGCCTCCATCACCCACTGGAACCCGACCGGATGGCACTCGGCCATGTTCGAGCCCTCGATGACGATGCAGTCCGCGTTCTGGAGGTCCTGCTGGAAGGTGGTCGCGCCGCCGCGTCCGAACGAGGTTCCCAGACCGGGAACGGTGGAGGAGTGTCAAACGCGCGCCTGGTTCTCGATCTGGATCGCGCCGAGCGCCGTGAACAACTTCTTGATGAGGTAGTTCTCCTCGTTGTCCAGCGTGGCCCCGCCGAGGCTCGCGATGCCCATGGTGCGCCGGGTGCGGGTCTGGTCGACCTCCCACTCCCAGCCCGCCCGGCGGGCCGCGATCACCCGGTCGGCGATCATGTCCATCGCGGTGTCGAGGTCGAGGCGCTCCCAACCGGTTCCGTGCGGGCGCCGGTAGAGCACCTGGTGCTCGCGGGCGCCGCCGGTCGTCAGCTGGAGGCTCGCCGAGCCCTTGGGGCACAGCCGGCCGCGGGAGACGGGGGAGTCGGGGTCGCCCTCGATCTGAGTGACCTTCTCGTCCTGGACGTACACGTTCTGGCCGCAGCCCACCGCGCAGTACGGGCAGACGGACTTCACCACCCGGTCGGCCGAGGCCACCCGGGGCGTGAGCCGTTCACTGGCCCCGCTCTTCGCGGCGGCACCCCGGCCCAGCGGATCCGTCCCGGTGAGCTGGCGGTAGACCGGCCAGGAGTCGATCCAGGTGCGTACGCCCACGGCCACTCCTCCCACTCGTCGTCCCGATTGTCGCGCGGCGACCCGGGGACGGCATCTCGTGCGTCAGGGGCGGGGGGTACCCCCGGTCGGTGGGGGGAAACGACCTGGGCGGGACC
>NZ_MUNF01000907.1 GCF_002154555.1 Streptomyces murinus | reverse complement strand
TCCCGCCCCTCCCCGGGCCGCCGGCCGAGCGCGACGACCCGCAGCACGCACCAGGCGACGGCCAGCGAACCGAGCCAGCCCTCGACGGTGACGACGGTGAACGTGCCCCGGGCCAGCACGACGTCCAGGGCCGCCACGGCGACGAGAAGCGACAGGGCGAGCAGATAGAACCCGAGCAGCAGCCCGAGGGCGAGCGCGGCACGCAGAGAGGCTCCCGGCGCGTCGCGCCCCGCGGCCGGTCCGGAGGCTGCCGTACCGGCGGGACCGAGGGGCATCGGCACTCTTTCAGGGGGACGGCGGGCGGGCTACTTCTTCAGACCGGCGAGGATCGTCGTCGTCAGCTTCTTCGCGGAGGCGGCGCCGTTGTCACTGCCCGCCGTGGACAGCACGGTGACCACGGAGGAGCCGGAGCGGGCCGCCACGAGGGTGGTGCCGTTCTGCCACTTCCCGCTCGTCAGCGTCATCGTGTACGCCTCGTCGCCGAGTCCGGCGGTGGCCTTGCCGGCGACCTTCACCTTGGCGTGCGCGTCGGTGTCCGTGAACGTGGCGCACTGGGTGGCGACGGCCGCGATCTGCTTCATCGCGTCCTTCGCCTGGGCGACCGGGAACTCGTCGATCTCCTGGGCGATCTCCTCGGTCTTCTGCGCGTTCACATAGTCGTTCTGCGCGAACGAGGAGCTGTTCTTGTAGCCGGTCACCTGGATCCAGGACGTGCTCTCCAGGCTGACGCAGTCCGGCTTCGTGGTCTTCCGGGCGGACGTGGACAGCAGCGAGGCGCCGCTGTCGGCGGTGTTGTCGTCCTCGACGGTGTACCCGGCCGGGAAGGCGGAGGCGGGGGCCAGCAGCTTCTTCAGCTGCGTACCCGTGAGCAGACCGGCGTTCGGGTCCTTCGCCTTGGTGTGCTTCGCGCTCGGGGCGGAGGCGTCCGTGGAGCCGGTGGAGCAGGCGGTGAGGGCCAGGGGCAGGGCCGTGGCGACGGCGAGCAGCGTGGCGGCACGGGACGAGAGACGCATGACAGTCCTTCAGGGCTGGTGGAATACGAACGGATAAGCGTTCGCTGGGTCAATAACAGCAGAGCCTGTGAACCGAGTCAACATGGTTCACAGTGTTCCGCAGTGAACACGCCGTGAATGAAGGGATCTTGTGTACGCCGGTATGCTCGGCACAAACGGGACGAGGGGAGCGGGGCCGGTGCAGGATCAGGCGACAGAGGTGACCGCGGCCGGTATCGCGCGGCTCGCCGGAGTGGGCCGGGCCGCCGTCAGCAACTGGCGCCGTCGGCACGCCGATTTCCCCAAGCCGGTCGGAGGTACCGAGACCAGCCCCTCCTTCGCGCTCGCGGAGGTCGAGGGATGGCTGCGCAAGCAGGGGAAACTCGCCGAAGTCCCGTTGCGCGAAAGGGTCTGGCAGCAGCTCGCGGGGCATCCCGAGGGTCCGCTCACCGCGCTGGTGCACGCCGGGTGCGCGCTGCTGCTGATCCATGAGCGCTCCACCGTCTGGCTGGCGGCGAGCGCGGGTTCCGACGAGCGCCTGGCCCGGCTGCTGCCGGGCGCGCTGGCGCAGGTGCTGACCCCGCGGCTCGGGGCGGTGGCAGGGGTGCTGATGCCTGGGGTCGGGCCGCCGGATGATGTGAACACGTCGGACGATTCTCAGGCGACGGACAGGGGATCGACAGCCCCGGCTGTGAACACCGCGCCGACGACCCCCGATGTGAACGTCCCCGACACCGCCGACACCTCTGACACCTCTGACACCTCCGACTCCTCAGGCACCCCGGACGCCCCGCCCCCGCTCCTC
>NZ_MUNF01000906.1 GCF_002154555.1 Streptomyces murinus | reverse complement strand
CCACCGGTGAGACCCTCACCGACGCCGACCTCGCCCAGCTGAAGCGGCACGACGCCATCCTGCTCGGCGCCATCGGCGACCCGTCGGTGCCCTCCGGCGTCCTGGAGCGCGGCTTCCTGCTCAAGCTCCGCTTCGCCTTCGACCACCATGTCAACCTGCGGCCGAGCAAGCTCCTCCCGGGCGTGGCCACCCCGCTCGCCGGACAGCCGGAGATCGACTTCGTCGTCGTCCGCGAGGGCACCGAAGGCCCGTACACCGGCAACGGCGGCACCATCCGCAAGGGCACCCCGCACGAGGTCGCCACCGAGGTGTCCGTCAACACGGCCTACGGCGTCGAGCGTGTCGTCCGCGACGCCTTCGCCCGCGCCCAGCCCCGAGGTCACCACCGACTATCTGCATGTCGACGCGGCCACCATCTTCCTGGTCACCCAGCCCGAGCGCTTCGACGTGATCGTCACCGACAACCTCTTCGGCGACATCATCACCGACCTCGCCGCGGCCGTCTCCGGCGGCATCGGCGTGGCCGCCTCCGGCAACATCAACCCGGGCCGCGAGTTCCCGTCCATGTTCGAGCCG
>NZ_MUNF01000905.1 GCF_002154555.1 Streptomyces murinus | reverse complement strand
CGGCAGGCCGGTGCCGGGGAGGGCGGCGAGCAGCTGGGCGACCAGGGCGTTGGCGGTGGCGACCACCTGGTCGACGTCGGAGACGACCGCCTTCACCAGGGCGTCCACCGCGGCCAGCACGTCGCCGACGAGGTCACGGGCGCCGGGCACGCTGCGGGCGACGCCCTGCGGGGCCGGGCTGAGCGCCACGGCGGGTGACGCGGACGGAGTGGGCAGCGCCGACTGGGACTCGGACCCCGAGGGGACCGGGGCGGGCGCCGAGGGAGCGGCGGGCGTGGCCGCATCGGCCGGAGCGGCCGGGACGGCCGGGGCCGCCGGGCTGGTGGCCGGGCTCGCGGCGGCTTCGGGAGTCGCGGCCTGGGCCGGATCGGCGGGTACGACGGCCACGGCAGGCGTCGCGGCCGTCGCAGGTACCGCCGCGTCGGCGGGCGTCGTCGGCTTCCCAGCGGCCGTCGGGTCGGCGGGCACCTCCGGCGCCGCAGGTGTCGTCGGCTCACCGGCAACACCCGGAACCGCGGGCGTCGTCGGCTCACCGGGGGCCTTCGCCCCGCCGAGCGTGCCCTCCGCCGCCGCCCGTACGACGGCCTGCTTCGCCGCGTCGCCGAGGCGCTCGGCCTCCGCCGCGGGCAGTCGGCCCTCCGTCAGTGAGCGGTCGAGCAGTTCGGCGACCGGCTTGGGCAGGGCGCCCGCGTGATCCAGGGCTCTGACCTGGGCGAGGAGTTTCGCGGCGCCGGGCAGGGCGGCCTGGGCGGCGGGGGCGTCGCCATGGCCTCGCGCGGTGTCGACGGCGACGGCGACCGGGCCGGTGAGCGCGGCGATGACGGCGGCGCTGAGGGCGGTGGACGCGAGGCGCCGTGCGGGCAGAGCACGCATGGGGGTTCCTTTCGGCTGGGCTTCGGGGTCTGAAAGCCCACCGTCAGTTCGCCCCATCCGCCCCGCAACCGCTCACTGGGCCACATGCCCCGTCCGGGCCCGTCCCTGCCCCGACCGGGGGACACGAGAACCGGCCGCCCACCGCCGCGACGGATGCGCGGAGTGGACGGCCGGTCGAAGGGGTGTGCGCCCCGGACGTCAGCCGTTGACGCAGGTGTTGCCGAACGCCGGGTTCAGCAGACCGATGACGTCGATGCTGTCACCGCAGACGTTGACCGGGACGTGGACCGGGACCTGAATGACATTGCCCGAGGCGACACCGGGCGAGTTGGCGGCAACGCCGTCCGCGCCGGAGGAGGCGGCGGCGGCACCGGCGGCGCCGGCGACGGCCGCGACGGCGGCAGAGGTCAGAACCAGACCCTTCGCGATACGCGACATGGAGAGGTGCTCCTTGAAATAGACACAAACATCCGGGCGACTGCCCGGCGTTGTGTCAACGCGTCCCGCTCCCCCGGGTTGTGCCGCCAAAGGGGTGATGTGCGACGGAGGCCGCCCGGAGGGGACGTGGCCGCCCATGCCGAAAACCCCCGCACGCATCCGCGCGGGGGTCCTGGGCGGCCACGTCCCCTCCG
>NZ_MUNF01000904.1:454-1117 GCF_002154555.1 Streptomyces murinus | reverse complement strand
GAACCTCAAACAGCCCCTAGCGCCGCCGACCGCTCGTCCCCCCGACCGCTCGCTCACCCGCACAACACCCTGCTTCGCGCCGACCTCACGATTCGCCTCCGTGCCCATGACTGGCGGACGCGCCACCAGAGAGCCGATGCCGGGACGTCGGCCTTCATCGGCCTTCGTCGGCCTTCCGGTCGTCCTGACGCTCGGAGATCGCCGCCGCGCGAGCGTGCGCCACGTCAGGTACCGGTCATCGTGTGCAGGACCTCCGTCGGCCACGTCGGCGCGTGGCAAGAGGCTGACCGCCGGACGTCGGTGTCGGTGTGGTTCGCGCGTTCGGCCGGGACTCCGGGTCTGCTCCTGGCGTCGGCCAGGGCCGTGGTGGTGCGCGCTGGTGGCCGTGTGGTCACGGGCGGGTCCGCGGGCCGGCCAACTGCTCGTAGAGAGCGCGGCGTTGCGGTGAGGCTTCCTCGGTTTCGGCGAGTGCTTGGTCCCAGTCCCGTTTGATCTCGTCCAGGTAGGCCCGCCAGTCGCCGCTGGAGTGGGATGTGCCCATTTCTCTGAGGTCCACGAGGCGTTCGTTCTTGCCGAGGCCGCCGGCGCCGACCTTGTCCCGTTTGTGGCCGTGCAGGACCGACTCCGGGTTCGATGTGGCCTCGGTGGAGCGGAAGTCGTGCG
>NZ_MUNF01000904.1:0-410 GCF_002154555.1 Streptomyces murinus | reverse complement strand
TGGCCGTACGAGCCGTTCGGCAGGACCATGTCGCCGTTCCAGTCCTTGGAGCCGAGTCCGCCGCCGGAGATGTCCTGGCCCCACAGTTTCGGGCTGGCGGCGCCGACGGCGACCTTGTTCGTGAGGGAGGCCAGAATGCCGCCCTTCTCCTTGAACTTGCCGGGTTTGCCGTCCTTGTTGGGGCCGATGGAGGTGCGGTGGGTGGCGAAGTCCCTTTCGGACACGCCCTGGGCGGTCTCCCCCTTGGTGTCGTCCTTGGTCACGCCCAGGAAGTGCGGAAGCCAGTAGGCGGGCTCGTCCTTCGAACTCAGCGCCGGGATCCGTACGTTGACGCGGCCGCCGTGGGCCAGCGCACGGACGACGTCCTGCTCGTAGTCCGCCCCGTGCCGGCCCTCCGCCGGGCTGTAGAG
>NZ_MUNF01000903.1 GCF_002154555.1 Streptomyces murinus | reverse complement strand
ATGGCCCGGTGCAGCGCCGCCCTGGCGGAACGGGCGGCGGCGCTGCACCGGGCCATGGCGGTGCTCGACGAGAAGATCGCCCACTACGGCTGAGCCTCGCAGGATTCGGCCCGCGCCGTCCGCGCCAGCGCCTCCCGGGCCGCGAGGCACCCGGCGATCCTGAACGCCAGTTCGCTGGAGCCGAAGGCGTCCGCGCGGGCCTGGCGCAGTACCACCCTGGCCGCCGCGACGACTCCGTGCTCCGGCAGGCTCAGATGCTCCTCGATGCCCGCGGCGGCCGCGGCGAAGAAACGCGGCAGCTCCTCGGCGGGTTCGTACTCCACCGTCAGCCCCTCGGCCACCTCGAAGGCGACCCCCTCGGCCCCGGCGGGCTCGAAGTCCACCACGATCAGCGCGAACTGCGGCGCGCAGTTCTGCTTCTGGTGCAGCACGCGCACACCGCGGATCGGACACGGCGGGAACCGGGGCGGCTGTGACGGCATGCCGGAACGCTACCCCGGTCCCCGCGGCGGATCAGTGCCCGAAGCCGAACCAGTTGACGTTCACGAAGTCGGCCGGCTGCCCGCTGCTGAACGTGAGGTACACGTCGTGCGTGCCGGTGACGGACCCGATGTTGGCCGGAACCGTCCGCCAGGACTGCCAGCCCCCGGTGTCGCCCACCGCGAAGCTCCCGATCGGCGCGTTCGTACGGCTGTCCAGCCGCACCTCCACCAGGCCGCTGACCCCGCCGCCCGCGCCGCTCGCGACCCGGCCGTAGAACTGGGTGGCCGGCGTCGAGCCGAAGTTCACGCCCTTGTACAGCGCCCAGTCGCCGTTGGCGAGGTAGCCCATGTCCTGTCCACCGCCGGTGTCCGTGGTGGTCTCGGTGGCGACACCGGACTGGCCGTCGTACGACTCCGCCTGGATCTGGCCGTACGCGTCCCGGTCGCCGGTCGGCGGGGGAGTGGTGCCCCCGCCGACCGGCGACCGG
>NZ_MUNF01000902.1 GCF_002154555.1 Streptomyces murinus | reverse complement strand
GACAGCGGGGGTGCCTGCGGCGCGGATGTGTGCCGTGAGCGCGGGGAGGATGGTCACGGGGCCTCGGGTGGTCGGGGTGAAGTGAGGGGTACGACGGTGGAGCGGAGGGTGCCGGTTCCCGTACGGAGGCACCCTGAAGGGATGCGGGGAACCGCGCGAGCGGCCGCCAGGGACCCGCGCCCGGCGTCGAACCGCACCGCACCCGGAAAACGGCGATGCCGGCGCAGCTCCCCAGCTGCGCCGGCATATGTGCCGTCCGCCGCACCCCCGTCCCCACGGGGTTTCATGGATGGATGTCCCCGCCCGAACCGCTCTTTCGGGCCTGGGGTCGCCGCTCAGCGCCCCAGCATCGCACCCACGGACGACGCCTGTGTGGCCACCGTCTCCCAGCCGTCGAAGACGAGCAGGAGCAGGGCCGCCAGGGGAAGGGCCATGAGCGTCGCCACCAAGGGGTGGCGGCGACCCGCGCGGCGGGGTGCGAACGTGAAACGTCGCGGTGCCGGGTGGGTCATGGTCCCTCTCCTGACCGTCTCGTGTTGTCTTCGCAGCTGTCGTCTCTACAGCTGCCGCTTCACAGCGGCGGGTGTCCGACCTCGGGGGACGAGCGCTGCACCCGCCGCTTGACCTCAAATCTAGGCGCGGGGCCCGAACCGGGCGTCATGCCCTCGTACCGATTGGCGGGCCTCCCGGAGGATGAGCCCCCGGCCGCGGTGTACTCCCCAGGGTGGAGAGCCGGTCCCCGGTCTCGGGGTCATCCCTGAGGGGTCGCCCCCCGTGTCGGGCATGTCGGATGCGGGCGGCACCCCGGAACGCGTGACTTCGATCACTCGGGACGGTCATGGGGTGGCTGCCGGGCGTGCTTCGGGCGCCGGTCGGCGACGGGTGGGACGGGGCGTCCCCTCAGGGATGACCCCGAGACCGGGGACCGGCTCTCCACCCTGGGGAGTACACCGCGGCCGGGGGCTCATCCTCCGGGAGGCCCGCCAATCGGTACGCGGGCATGACGCCCGGCTCGGGCCCCGCGCCTAGCTTTGAGGTCAAGCGGCGGG
>NZ_MUNF01000901.1 GCF_002154555.1 Streptomyces murinus | reverse complement strand
GTACCACCCCCGGACCGTCCCCGGAACCGCACAAAGCCCCCACAGCGGGCCCGTACGATCACTCGCCTGACCGGCGGTAACACCTCAGCTCAGCTCGTTCGCCGCGCGCCCGGCCGCCGGTGAACGCCTCGCCGCACGCCCGAGGAGCCGCTCGTGTCCCCCCACCCCAACTCCCCTGTCTCCGCCATCGATTACGACGGCCGGCCGCTCCTGGTCGCGCCCCACACACGGCGCCTGGACGGGGCCGTACGGGAGGCCGTCGTACCGCCGTTCGCGCCGCCGGTGACCCATGGGTCGCTGGCCGACCTGCCGTTCGACAACGCGGCCGCGGACCCGGACGCGGTGGTGCTGAGCCGCAAGCTCGGAAACGGGCACTGGAAGGACATCACGGCCGCGCGCTTCGCCGAGGAGGTGCTCGCGGTGGCGAAGGGGCTGATCGCGGAGGGGCTGGTGCCCGGGGACCGGATCGCGATCATGGCGCGCACGACGTACGAGTGGACGCTGCTCGACTTCGCCGCCTGGGCCGCGGGCCTCGTCACCGTCCCCGTCTACCCCACCTCCTCCCTCTTCCAGACCCGCTGGATCCTGCACGACTCCGGCGCCGTCGCCCTGGTGACCGAGACCGGCGCCCAGGCCGCCGCGCTCGGGCCCGAGCTACAACACCTGCCGGAACT
>NZ_MUNF01000900.1 GCF_002154555.1 Streptomyces murinus | reverse complement strand
TCCGATCCGACGGGGTACGGCCTTTCGGTGCCGTACCCCGTCGGATCGGACTACTTGAGGTGGAGCTGCTGGCCCGGGTAGATCAGGTCGGCGTTGTCGACGATGTCCTTGTTCAGGTCGAACAGCTTCTTCCAGCCGCCGGCCACGTGGTGCTCGGCCGCGATGGAGCTGAGGGTGTCGCCCTTGACCACCTTGTACTCGCCGTCGCCCTTCTTGACCTTCTTGCCGGTCGGGGTGGTGACGGTCTTGCTCTTGCTGGTGGACGAGCCGGTGGAGGTGCCCGTGGACTTGGCCGGCGCCGGGGTGGTGCGCTGCGTGGAGCGCGTGGCGGCCTGCTCGTCCGTGGAGCGGGTGGCGGTGCTGCCCGACGACGAGGGAGTCGTCGAGGCGGAGCCGCTGTACGGGGTGCTGCTCAGACCCGTACCGCAGACCGGCCAGGCGCCCTTGCCCTGCGCGGCGAGGACCTTCTCGGCGACGGTTATCTGCTGCGACTTGGTGGCCTGGTCGGCGGTCGACGCGTAGGCGGTGCCGCCGTACGCGGCCCAGGTCGAGGCGGAGAACTGGAGGCCGCCGTAGTAACCGTTGCCGGTGTTGATGGACCAGTTGCCGCCGGACTCGCACTGGGCGACCGCGTCCCACTGGGAGGCGGTGGCGGCGGAGGCGGTGCCGGTGGCCATCAGCGGCGCGGCCACGGCGGCACCGGTGACACCGGCGAGCGTGACGACGCGGACGGCCTTGGACGGACGACGGTGCTTGCCCTTGCCGGAAAACAGCATGGAACGATCCCCTCACCGACGCCTGCGAGGTGAGCTGTCGGGTTCGGGCCGGTTGAGTTGCCCGGCCACCCCTCCTCATGGAGGCGTGGCTTCACCCCAAGCCGGTCCGGCATCAACTGCCGGGCCCGGCACTTACCTTGGGTCCCCCGCTCCTGCCTGCGGCGCTTGACGCGACGACTGTTCCCGGGCAGCCGCTGGCAGGATTCGGCGTTGCGGCCGCCGGGGCTCGTGGTGACGAGCGGCCTTGACCGTAGCCAGGTGATCCGCGGAATTTCAAAGACGATCAGGGCTTCTGAGACTCATCCCACACTTTCGCCAAATCGGACATTTAGCGATCAAGTGGGGCGTCAACTAGCCCTGGTCCGCATCCGTTTCGTCACTGACTTTCAGGGTCTGACCGGCGGTGATGTGGTTCGGGTCGGCGCCCACGACCTTCTTGTTCGCGGCGTAGAGCGCGTGCCATCCGCCGTCGACGTCAAGGGAGTCGGCGATGGCGCTCAGCGAGTCGCCCTGGCGCACGGTGTAGCTGCCCGGCTCACGGGAGGCGTGCCGGCCGGAGTTCGAGTCGTTCTGCCCGTTTGCCGTGCTTTCGCCCCCGTTGCCACCGCGGTGGC
>NZ_MUNF01000899.1 GCF_002154555.1 Streptomyces murinus | reverse complement strand
GGAGAACCCCGAGCGGGCCCGACGATCCGGGCGAGCCGGAGCAGCCCGAGCCAGGGGGTGGGGTCGGCGGGGGCGAGCGCTGCGGCCCGTTCGCACGCCTCGCGGGCCCGCTCGGGGTTCTCCCGGCCGCGCAGGGCGCGCTGGACACGGGCGAGGGCGAGCAGGGCCGCGGCGTCCGGGGAGCCGGGTTCGGCCTGGAGCCAGTCCCAGGCCCAGGCGGCGGCGTACGGCTCGCGGGCGAGCGCGGTCAGCCGGTGGCCCCGGCGGTCCCAGTCGTCGCCGGTGTGCAGCAGCAGGGAGCGGGCGGCCTGGCGGCGACCCTGGAGCAACGCGGCGCGGGCGGTGCGCAGTTCGGCGTCGTCCAGGGCGTCGTCGTAGCCGCCGGGGAGGTCCGGGGCGGTGGCGCCGGAGGGGGCCGTGCGGGCCCGGCGCACGTCGAGCAGGGGCGGGAGTGGTGACACCGCAGGACTTCCTGTTTCTCGGGCTGCCATCGGCCGATCACACACAGCAAACCCGCAGGCCAAGGTTTGCGTCAAGCGGAACGCTGATGTTAATGGGTTCAACTACCGTTCGTGGCAGGGAAATTGGGGCATAGGCGCGGATACGTGACCGACCGTGCGGCCGAGCCGGAACCGGTGCGGGACCGGCGTGCGGTGCGGCGCTGTGGTGTACGCCATGCCGTCGCGCGGCCCACCGTGGCGAGCTGTGTGGCGTACGCCATGGCGCCCCGCGCCCCCGGCGCCGACCATGGCGAGTCAACCGCCCCTTTCCGGGTTCTTCCGGGGCAATGCCGTCCCGGGGGCGCTACAGTCGGCCACTACGCGTCCGTGGTCCGGCCGGATGATCGAGGTACGCAGCGTGTCGGTTCTGGTTCTCGTCCTCGCCGTGAGCGCGGCCTGCTGTCTGGGCCTCGGCTTCGTGCTCCAGCAGAACGCCGCGCAACAGGCGCCGCTGAGCGACTTCCTGTCGCTGCGGCTGCTGCTCGACCTGATGCGGGTGCCGCGCTGGCTGGGCGGTCTGGGGCTGATGGTGGCCGGCATGGTGCTGGGCGCGGTGGCCCTCGGCAAGGGTGAGATCTCGCTGGTGGAGCCGCTGCTCGCGACCAATCTGCTGTTCGCGCTCGCGCTCTCCCGCTACCAGACCAAACAGCCGCTGGGACGGCAGGGTTGGGCGGGGCTGCTGCTGCTCGCGGGCGGGGTGAGCGCGTTCATCACGGCGGGCGAGCCGCGGGCCGGCGACGCCGTCGCCGATCC